>JASBVG010000095.1 GCA_030147505.1 Tardiphaga sp. | reverse complement strand
GCGGCTGGATTGTCTTGGGGAATAGCTTCCCTTAATGTGATCCTATCGATTTTCGGCCGGACGACTTCTCTATACCCCGGTGCAGCCGGTCTAGACTGACGACCCTTCCAAAAATTCGATGCCAACCAACCTGCGTCCAATGCGTGGGTTACTACTACTATCTTGAGAAGGGACTACCTCGTGAGCATGGGAACCGTGAAGTGGTTTAACGCCACCAAGGGTTATGGCTTCATTCAGCCGGACGAAGGCGGGAACGATGTGTTCGTGCACATCAGCGCCGTCGAACGCGCTGGCCTCGGCACGCTGCGCGAAGGCCAGAAGATCAGCTACGAAATCGTGGCCGATCGCCGTTCGGGCAAGTCGTCTGCGGACAACCTCCGCGCTGCCGGCTAACGATTTTCCGCAAGCAACCGCTTGCAGGTAATCGTGCAAAATTCGAAAGGCCGCGTCCCCGGACGCGGCCTTTCTCGTTTTATACATTGGTTTTCTGCTGCGATGGGCGCGCCACTACGGCGTACAGGTCGATCCCAGCATGACGCATGTCATCTGCCGTGGCTTGGTGAACGCGATTTCTGACGCAGTGACACCTGCCTTGGACAGAACCCAGCCGATGGTGGGCACGTATTTGTAGTTCACCTCACCGACAATCAGATACTGGTTGGCAAGCCAATTACCCGACGAATCCTTGCCGACTAGACCCGCTGGCACCGGGTAGACGGTGTTCTTAGCTAATGGCGTGGTACCTGAGGTAGCGCGGCTCCACACTACTTTCGCTGTCTTGGTATTCGGGTCGAGATAGACCTGATGGATCATCGCCTTCAGCACATTCTTGTCATAGGGCGTCACCATCGCGCCGGCGATGGCGAAGAAGTTTGTGACGTCGCTTTCCTGCACCGAGGTGTAGCGCGAAGTGAGATCCGAGACTGCCTGAGCGATCTGGCTCACCTTGCGATCGACCGCAAAATAGTTCGCAACGTCGGTGATGCCGAACAGCATCAGAAGCAGCATCGGGACGATCATTGCGAACTCGATCGCCGCAACGCCGCTATCGTCACGCCGCAAAGACCTCATCAAACGACGGATGTTTCGCAGAGTTGCAGGCTTGCGCATCTCTTAATCCCTGCCGTTACTGAGGTCCGAGCGCGGCGGTTGCCGCGAGGAGCCGCTTGTTCGTCGACGTCCCACGATCGATATTGGCGATGTTGTATCCGAGGCCCGTCACATAGAGCGGCCACTGGTAGAACGCGCGCACGACCACCGTCTTGCTGGTCGGGGTGTTCGAAGAATAGGCCGGCGGCTGATAGACGAAGCCGTTCGAAACGTATTTGCCGCTGGCATCGATCGGATCGTTAATGGTGATATTCGTACCCGGATCGTATGAGCGCACGTCGATGTCGAGCTTCGTACAATCCATCAACATGGAAACACGGGAGCAAATCGCCGATTTGAAATCGGTCGCGCTGGTAGTCTGGCTCGTGTAAACGAGCCGCGCGCCATCCTCCACGCCAGTCTCCAGCACCTGCCCCGCCATGAACACCAGACCAGTCTCCATGACAGCGAAGATCAGCGCGAAGAAGACCGGCGCGATCATCGCGAACTCGACCGCAGCCGAACCATCCTGGCTGCGGCAGAAGGACCGGAACCGCTTGGCGACGACAACAATGGAGATGATCGGTATCAGCATCAGCAGAATCCGGACGGATGGAAATATCTACCGTCGGGCTGTACCGAAAACTGATTGTAGAAGTGTTTCGCTCGATCGCGACAAACCGGAAGAATCGATTAAGGCTCGGTTAACCGTCTCGGATGCAGAGCCACGACATGGTCACGGTTCCCGCCGATTGACGATCAGTTGACTTTGCCGGTCGTCCCCATTGCAGCGCCGGTGCTCGCTGCCTGCCCACCAATGGCGCCTGCCTGATCCATTGCCGACTTGAAATATGTCTCGGCGTCGCCGAGCGTGACGCGCCGCGCACATTCGGGCGTGCAGCTATAGGACTCGCGCGCCATGCCGCGGTAGACGGTGACGACCTTGTCGGTCGGGCCTTCCACCTGAACAACGCGATCCATCAGCACCGCGCCGCTGCGATCCAGCGCAATCACATTGGTGGCGCCATAACCCTTACCGGTCACTACGACCATGCCACCCGGCTGCAGCGTGACATCGGCAATCAACGGGTTGCCGACCACGATGGTAGCGATCTTTTCCGGGAATTTGACGAGCTTGGCCTGATCGACATTGACCGAAATCATGTCGTTGGCCGCGGCCGGAAGTCCGGCAGCAGGAAAGAGAACGAGGCCGGCTGCAAACACCCGGATCATCAAGGCCGCCGAGGCACGGCTACGCAACGAGAAAAACGACATCTTGTACTCCGGGACGATACGAGCCGGCCTAAGCAGATACGCAGCGGTGCCGGCGCCCGACATGGCAAATGTGCCGTTAATTGGTGAAGGAACAGCAAACGGCCGCATCGATCGGACGGTTCAGAAGCGCCGAACCCCGGCGCATGCGCCTGGCACGATCACGTCATTGCCTGGCCGACGTGCTCAATTGCCGGAACGGATAGGCCAGTTGCCCGCCGATCTCCTTCGGCAGCGGCTCGCCATCGACGCCGTAATTGTCCGGCAGCTCACCTTCCGGCATCCGGAAGGTGCCGAACAGGATGTCCCAGAGCGGGAACGTGCCGGCGAAATTGGTATTGCCGCCCTGCTCCAGCGAGGTGTGATGCCAGCGATGGAAGACCGGCGTGGCGATGACATATTTGAACGGCCCGAGGGTCCAGTCAGATTGGCGTGGACGAAGGCCGAGTGGAAGGTCGTGAACGGGCCGACCCAGAGCATGATGTTGGGCGAGATGCCGGCCATCAGCAGCACCACGTCCACCGCGACCGTGCCGAGGAACAGATTGACGGGGTGGAAGCGCGCGGCCGAGATCCATTCCACCTCTTCCGAGGAATGATGGATGGCATGGTACTTCCAGAACTCGCCGCCATGATACATCCGGTGAAACCAGTACAGCAGGAAGTCCGACACCACGAGGAAGATGATCGCCTGCACCCAGAGCGGCAGCTGCGCCAGCGGACCGTGGCCGTTGTCGTAGAAGGCGATCAGATCGTCAGCACCATGGATGTTGAAGACGACCGCGGCGCCGAGCACGAGCAGGCCGACGCGCACCACACGGGTGATCAACGGCACGAAGAACCAGTAACAGATATCGGTGACGATCTCGCTCTTGCGCCACCATGGCTTGCCGGGATTGCACGCCCAGAAATGCGTGAGCACCGTGAATACAACGGCGAGAACGATCGTGATCGGGACCACCTTCATGATGGTATCGCCGAACATGTGCAGCACTTCCATGGGCAATGTGGACATTTCGAATCTCGCGGTTTGTCGATCTCACAGTTACCGCCGCATACTTAAGGACCGTTAAATCGGGACGGGACAGCGCGGTGCGATGACACCTAAGTCATTCTGGAATCGCCTTAAGTAGACATTTACCGTGCACAAGAAGAGACAAATGCTATCGACTTTCATCGATCGAATTAACCGCACTGCAATCCGAAACTCCTAGGGTCTGCACATGGTCACGGTGCTGAGAACGCCGGGGAGACCAGGCATCTAAGATCGACAGCCACGTGCACATATGGAGTTTCTGATTATGAAGAACATCGTTTCGCGTTTCCTCAAGGACGAGTCTGGCGCCACCGCGATCGAATACGGCCTGATCGCCGCCGGCATCTCGCTCGCCATCATCGCGGTCGTGAACGGCCTCGGTTCAAACCTGAACGGCAAGTTCACATCGCTGAACTCTTCCCTCAAGTAAGTTCTCGGCGTGATTGCAAGAAAAGGCTCCGGCTCTCCGGAGCCTTTTTTGTTGGAAACTTCTACCCGTTCGCCCAGGCCGCGCCCATGAGACATAATGCAGCCCAGCGCTCCTTCCGCGAAACGCTCGAGATCTCGCTGCGCGAGCCTGCAGGGCTCGTCTGCGCCGCATTGGTGCTGGCGCTAGTGACCGTGATCGCGCGGATCGCCGCGGTTTGGTAAACAGTTTCTTGTTTTCCGATTGTTCATTTCTACCGGCTACGCTCCGCCGTCGTTTCCGCACGGGCCGCCAACAGCCATGATCCTTGATTTGACGCGTCTCCTGCTGTTCCCGGGCTTGATGGCCTATGCGGCGATCAGCGACATTTTCACCATGACGATCTCGAACCGCATCTCGATGCTGTTGATCGCCGGCTTCGCCTTCGTCGCGTTCTTCAGCGGCATGAACCCCACCACCGCTTTGCTGCATCTTGGCGCAGGCGGGCTCGTGCTGGTGGTCGCCTTTACGTGTTTCGCTTTCGGCTGGATCGGCGGCGGCGACGCCAAGCTCGCGGCATGCGCCGGATTGTGGTTCGGCTTCGACCATCTGCTGCAATATCTCATCTATGCATCGCTGTTCGGCGGCGCGCTGACGCTGCTGCTGCTGCAATTCAGGCAATGGCCGTTGCCCTACGCGCTGGGCCGGCAGGAGTGGCTGCTGCGCCTGCATCACAAGGAAAGCGGCATCCCCTACGGGGTCGCGCTCGCGCTCGGCGCGCTGCTGGTTTATCCGGAAACCCAGTGGATCAAGGCCATCGATCTCGGCCGTCTCGCGCTAGGTTGATACCGGCCAGAAATCGTTAACTCGATTTAGATACCGCTCATTAACCATGCTTTGACGAATAACTGCTCAACTCCACACCACAGCGACGGGTGCGTCGCGGCGTAATGTGGAAAGTGAAGCGTATGAATACCGCACGTATAGTGGTCCTCGCCATTGCACTCGGCGCTGGCAGCGTGGCGCTGTATCTCGCGAGCTCTTCCGACGCCCCGCCCCCGCCTCCACAGGTCGCAGAACTCCCCACCACCGATGTGCTCGTCGCGAAGGGTGACATCGCGCTCGGCCAGCCGATCGGCCCCGATGACATGCAGTGGCAGTCATGGCCGACCAGCGCCGCCAGCGCGAATGTGATCAGCCGCAACGCGCGCCCCGAAGCGATGACGCAGATGACCGGCGCGATCGCGCGCTCGCCTTTCATTGCGGGCGAACCGATCCGCGAGGCAAAGCTCGTTCGCGCCAATGGCGCCGGCTTCATGGCCGCGGTGCTGCCCTCAGGCATGCGCGCGGTCTCCACCGAAATTTCGCCCGAAACCGGCGCGGGCGGCTTCATCCTGCCGAATGACCGGGTCGATGTGATCCTGTCCAAGCGCGACAAGGGTCCCGACAGCGGCGGCGCCGATGGCGTCACATCCGAGATCATTCTCAACAATATCCGCGTGCTTGCCATCGACCAGGCACCAAAGGAGAAGGACGGGCAAAATACCGTGGTCGGCAAGACCGCGACGCTCGAACTGAAACCGGAGCAGGCCGAGCTGCTTGCCCGCGCCCGCCAGAGCGGCACGCTTTCACTGGCGCTGCGCGCGCTGGCCGATGCCAATGCGCCGGACGTCCCCAGTGAGGATCCCGCTACGCGCCGCCGCGGCAGCACGGTCAATATCGTTCGGTACGGCATTCCGTCGACCGCGACGATCACGAAGTGACAAGGACGCAGACGATGAAGCTGAAGACAACGACGGGCGAATCGATGCGAAGCCTGATGGCCCGCGCGCTCTCGGTGACAGCTATCGCCGCGCTGACGCTCGGTTCCGCATTGCCTGTCGCCGATGCCGCCGACTACGGCGCCAATCAGGCCGCCGGCGCTGGACAATTGAACGCGCGCTTCCTGCCGCTCGGTATCGGGAAGTCGGTGGTGATCGATCTGCCGCGCGATGTGAAGGACGTGCTTGTCGCCGATCCAAAGATTGCCAATGCCGTGGTCCGCTCCGCACAGCGCGCCTACATCATCGGTGCAACCGTTGGACAGACCAATATCATCTTCTTCGACAGCGTCGGCCAGCAGATCGCGGCCTATGACATCGCAGTGACGCGCGATCTGAACGGCATCCGTGCCGCGCTGAAGCAGACTCTGCCAACCGCTGATATCCGCGTCGAGGGCCTTGGCGACGGCATCATGCTGATGGGCTCCGCCGCCAACCAGGTGGAATCCCAGCAGGCGGCCGATCTCGCTGCCCGCCTTGCTGGCGGCATGGACAAGGTTGTCAACAACATCTCGGTGCGCGGACGCGACCAGGTGATGCTGAAGGTGACGGTCGCCGAAGTTCAGCGCAATATCGTCAAGCAGCTCGGCGTCGATCTATCGGGCAAGCTGAGCTACGGCACGTCGGTTGTCAGCTTCAACAACGCCAATCCGTTCACCGCCAGCGGCAAGAACCTGGTCGATGGCAACTCCATCGCGGCTTCATTCGGTGCAGGCCCATCTGTCACCGCCACGCTCAAGGCGATGGAAAATGCGGGCGTGATCCGCACACTCGCGGAGCCGAGCCTGACCGCCATCTCGGGCGAGACGGCAAATTTCCTGGCCGGCGGTGAATTCCCCGTACCTGGCGGCAATACCTGCGATCCCACGACGCGTATTTGTACGACGCAGATCAATTTCAAGAAGTTCGGTATCTCGCTCGGCTTCACGCCGGTGGTGCTGAGCGAAGGCCGCATCAGCCTGCGCGTCTCAACCGAAGTTTCGGAACTATCGCAGGAAAATTCGGTCTCCATCAGCGGCACGCAGATTCCCGCAATCAAGACCAACCGCGCAGACACCACGCTCGAGATTCCCTCGGGCGGCTCAATGGCCATGGCCGGCCTGATCAAGCAGCAGACCAAGCAGGCCATGAGCGGCCTGCCCGGCATGTCGCAGGTGCCGGTGCTCGGCGCACTGTTCAAGAGCCGCGACTATGTCAACAACAACACCGAATTGATGGTGATCGTGACGCCCTATGTGGTCCGTGCAGTGGCGCAGAAGGATCTGTCGCGACCGGATGACGGATTCGTTGATGCGTCCGATCCGCAGGCGGATCTGCTCGGCACGGTCAATCGCATCTACGGCGTACCGGGCCGCAAGCCAGAGCCCGCCCGCGGTTATCGCGGCGCGTTCGGCTTCATCACGGATTGAGGCGGGGAAATCACATGACCCAGACAAGCAACATCCCGCGCAGCCTCGCCCTTCTCAGCGCGATTATCGGCGCAACCGTCGCACTCGGCGGCTGCCGCACCGTGGCGCAGGATGACGCCGCTATCAGCGTTCCGAGCGATTATCGTCTGCGTCATCCGATCGTGGTGGAAGAGCGGCTGCGCAGCACCGAAGTGTTCGTCGGCAGCTTCCGCGGCGGCCTCACCGCGACGCAGCGGGCTGATGTCATCGCAGTCGGCCAGAACTGGCTGCGCGAAGGCACTGGCGCGATTACAGTAGAAGTGCCAGCACATACGCCGAATGCACGGGCGGCGCAGGAATCCAGACGCGAGATACATTCGCTGCTGGCTGCCACCGGCGTGCCGGCGAACGCCATCGCGACGCGCAACTACACGCCGAACGATCCGCGCCAGTTCGCTACGATCCGCCTCGGCTATCCGCTGGTGGCAGCCACCGCCGGCCCTTGCGGCACATGGCCGGAGGATCTCAGCGCTTCGATAAAGAACAAGAGCTACTACTCCAACAGGCCCTATTACAATCTCGGCTGCGCCTCGCAACGCAATCTCGCCGCCATGGTCGCCAATCCGTCCGATCTCGTGCAGCCGCGCCCGGAGATGCCCGCCTATGCGGCGCGCCGGACTTACGCACTCGACAAATATCGTCAGGGTCAGGGAACAGCTACCACTTATCCGGACGCGGATAAGAACAAGATCAGCAACGTGGGCCAATGATCAGTTACGCGCAAAAGACAGACGACGAGCAGTCCGTCGCCGCACCAACGCCGGCAGCGGAGGAGCACATCGCCCCGGCGCCCCGGATCTCGATCCAGGCGTTTTGCGAAACCGTCGAAACCGCCTCGGCTGTGCAGGCCGCAGGTGAAGACCGCCGCTTGACCAAAGCCCATCTGAAGATCCAGATGGGTGGCATGGCCGCAGCGATCGAAGCGTATCGCTCGGCGCCGACGCCGAATGTGATCCTGCTCGAGGCCGAGCCGCGCACCGACATTCTCGGCGGACTCGACCAGCTTGCAACGGTCTGCGACGCGGGCACCCGTGTCATCGTGATCGGCAAGGTCAATGACGTCACTCTGTATCGCGAGCTGGTCCGCCGCGGCGTCAGCGATTATGTGATCGCACCGGTCGTGACCATCGATGTCGTCCGCTCGATCTGCGGTCTGTTCTCCGCTCCGGAAGCCAAGGCTGTCGGCCGCATCATCGCCGTCGTCGGCGCCAAGGGCGGCGTCGGTGCATCGACCATCGCACACAATGTCGCCTGGGCCATCGCCCGCGATCTGGCGCTAGACTCCGTCGTAGCCGATCTCGATCTGGCTTTCGGCACTGCAGGTCTCGACTACAATCAGGATCCGCCGCAGGGTATTGCGGATGCAGTGTTCTCGCCTGATCGTATCGACACCGCCTTCATCGACCGCCTGCTGTCGAAATGCACCGATCATCTCAGCCTGCTGGCCGCTCCAGCGACGCTCGAGCGCGTCTATGATTTCGGCACCGAGGCCTTTGATTCGATCTTCGACACGCTGCGCTCGACCATGCCCTGCATCGTACTCGATGTGCCGCATCAATGGACCGGCTGGACCAGGCGCGCACTGATCGGCGCCGACGACATCCTTATCGTCGCCTCGCCGGATTTGGCTAATCTGCGCAACACCAAGAACATGTACGACCTGATCAAGGCCTCGCGGCCGAACGATCGACCGCCGCTCTATTGCCTCAACCAGGTCGGCGTGCCGAAGCGCCCGGAAATCAGTGCTGCTGAATTCGCCAAGGCCATCGAAACGCCGCCGATCGCAACGATCCCGTTCGAACCGCAGATTTTCGGTGCTGCCGCCAATAATGGCCAGATGATTGCGGAGGTCTCCGCCAATCATCGCACCACCGAGATGTTCTTGCAGATCGCCCAACGCCTGACCGGCCGCGGTGAAACGAAAAAGCCGCGAGGCTCCCTCCTCGCTCCGCTGTTGGAGAAATTGCGGTCGAAGTGACACGCCGCAAGGAGTTGAGCCGTGTTTGGTAAGCGTAGTGGAACAGAGACCGACCTTCGTACCCCCCGGCCCGCCAGCCCTCCGCCGGCTGCGGCGGTCGTATCGGCTGCGCCTGCCGTCTCGTCACCGCCGCTTTCGCCCGCACGAGCGCCCGCCGTACCGCCGGTAGCCGAGCGCCGTTCGGATAACTACTATCAGGTCAAGGCGACGATCTTCGGCGCGCTGATCGAGGCGATCGACCTTGCCCAGCTCGCGAAGCTCGATGGTGAGTCGGCGCGCGAGGAAATCCGCGACATCGTCAACGAGATCATCGCGATCAAGAACATCGTGATGTCCATCGCCGAGCAGGAAGAGCTGCTCGACGACATCTGCAACGACGTGCTCGGTTACGGCCCGCTGGAACCGTTGCTGGCGCGCGACGACATCGCCGACATCATGGTCAATGGCGCCGGTACCGTATTCATCGAAGTCGCAGGGCGCATCCAGAAAACAGGTATTCGCTTTCGCGACAATCAGCAGCTGCTGAACATCTGTCAGCGAATCGTCAGCCAGGTCGGCCGCCGCGTCGATGAGTCCTCGCCGATCTGCGACGCCCGTCTCGCCGACGGTTCGCGTGTCAATGCCATCGTGCCCCCGCTGGCCATCGACGGCCCTGCGCTGACCATTCGTAAATTCAAGAAGGACAAGCTGACGCTCGACCAGCTCGTCAAGTTCGGCGCGATTTCCGCGGAAGGCGCTCAGATCCTGCAGATCATCGGCCGCGTCCGCTGTAACGTACTGATCTCCGGCGGCACCGGTTCGGGTAAGACGACGCTGCTGAACTGCCTCACCAACTACATCGACGACGACGAGCGCATCATCACCTGCGAAGACGCTGCAGAATTGCAGCTGCAGCAGCCGCATGTGGTGCGTCTGGAAACCCGCCCGCCGAATATTGAAGGCGAGGGGCAGGTGACCATGCGAGAACTCGTCCGCAACTGCCTGCGTATGCGCCCGGAACGCATCATCGTCGGCGAAGTCCGCGGACCGGAGGCATTCGACCTCCTGCAGGCGATGAACACCGGCCATGACGGCTCGATGGGAACGCTGCACGCCAACAATCCTCGAGAGGCTCTATCGCGCTGTGAATCCATGATCACGATGGGCGGATTCTCGCTACCCTCACGGACCATTCGCGAGATGATCTGCGCCTCCATCGATGTCATCGTGCAGGCGGCACGTCTGCGCGATGGCTCGCGCCGCATCACGCACATCACCGAAGTGATGGGCATGGAAGGCGACACCATCATCACGCAGGACGTGTTCCTTTACGATATCGTCGGCGAGGACGCGAATGGCGGCATCATCGGCCGCCATCGCTCCACCGGCATCGGCCGGCCGAAGTTCTGGGACCGTGCACGCTATTACGGTGAAGAGAAGCGGCTTGCCGCGGCGCTGGACGCCGCCGAAGTCGCTGCGAACATCTAGAGGAGCTGCCGATGAACATGCAGGCGCTCGCATTGGCTTTCATGGCATCGGTCGCGGTCGGCGGCCTCGCCTGGGTCTTCCTCTATCCACAATTGTCCGGCGAGAAGAAGGCCGAGGAGCGTCGATCCTCGATCGCGCGAACGGAGCCAAAAACGCGTTCCGTCGACCGTGCACAACGCTCCAAGCGCGATCAGGTTGAGACGTCCCTGAAGGAAGTCGAAGCGCGCAACAAGGAGAAGAGCAGGCTGCCGCTCGGCATGCGTATCGCGCAGGCCGGACTCGACTGGAGCGAGCAGAAATTTCTCGTCATCTCCGGCATGTTAGGCCTGTTTGCTTTCGCCATGACCGTACTGTTCGGCGGCGGCCTGCTGGCTGGCGCGGGTCTCGCTTTTGCAGCCGGCTTCGGCCTACCACGCTGGTTACTTGGGTTCCTCAAGAAGCGCCGGGAAAACGCCTTTCTGCTGGCACTTCCCGATGCCGTCGATGTCGTGGTGCGCGGCATCAAGGCCGGCCTGCCGCTATTCGATTCGTTGAAGGTCGTCGCTGCGGATGCACCCGAGCCGCTGCGCAGCGAGTTCAATGCCATCATCGAGACCCAAACCATCGGCATGCCGCTCGGGGACGCCTGTGCGCGGCTTTATGAGCGCATGCCACTGCCCGAAGCCAACTTCTTCGGCATCGTGATCGCGATCCAGCAGAAGTCCGGCGGCAATCTGTCGGAAGCGCTCGGCAATCTTTCCAAGGTGCTGCGCGACCGCAAGAAGATGAAAGAGAAGATCCAGGCGATGTCGATGGAAGCCAAGGCTTCGGCCGGCATCATCGGCTCGCTACCGCCGATCGTGATGCTGCTCGTCTATATGAGCACGCCCGACTACATCTCGCTGCTATGGACCCATCCGACCGGACGGCTGATGCTGGCGGGCTGCGTGGTGTGGATGGGTTGTGGCATCCTGGTTATGAAGAAGATGATCAACTTCGATTTTTGATGGTGCGTCATGGTTGATCTACTGATCGCAAAGCTTCACGATGCCCGCTTCATGATGATGCTCATGGCGGCGATCGCAGTGACCGCGACTGCCTATACGCTGCTGGTGCCGCTGTTCGCCAGCGACGGGCTAGCCAAGCGCATGAAGGCCGTAGCGAGCGAGCGCGAACGACTGCGGCAACGCGAACGCGACCGTATGGCCAATAGCGGAAAAGTGTCATTGCGACAGACGCCAAAGCAACTTGTCTCCAAGGTCGTCAGTGATTTCAATCTGACCAAATGGCTGGCGCAGGAGGCCGCACTCGACAAGCTGGTGATGGCCGGCTATCGCGGCCAGGCGCCTTACGTCACCTTTTTGTTCTTCCGTCTCGTGACGCCGATCGCTTTTCTGATATTCGCGATTCTCTACGTGTTTGTGATCTCGCGGATGGAACAGTCGCTGCCCATCAAGATCGGTATGTGCGTCGGCGCCACCTGGTTCGGCATGCAGGCGCCGATGATCTTCCTCAAGAACGCCATCGCCAAGCGTCAGCTCTCGATCCGGCGCGCCTTTCCCGACGCGCTCGATCTGTTGCTGATCTGTATCGAATCCGGCATGTCCATCGAGGTCGCGTTCCGCCGCGTCTCTGTCGAGATCGCCTCGCAATCGATTCCACTCGCCGAGGAATTCACTTTGACAACGGCCGAACTTTCATATCTGCAGGATCGCAAGGTGGCTTACGAGAATCTCGCCAAGCGCACCGGTCTCGAAGGCGTGAAGTCGGTTTGCCTGGCCTTGATGCAGTCGGAGCGCTATGGCACGCCGCTGGGCCAGAGCTTGCGTGTGATGGCGCAGGAAAATCGCGACATGCGTATGAACGAGGCGGAGAAGAAGGCAGCAGCCTTGCCGCCGAAACTCACGGTCCCGATGATCCTGTTCTTCCTGCCGGTGCTGTTCGTCGTCATTCTCGGACCGACGGGCATCAAGGTCGCCGCGATGCAGTGAGCGATGAAGCGCTTACGAGCGCTTCGCGTCGTCCTGGCCGCTGAACTGCGCACCACCCTTGGTGCTCAGCATCTGCTTGAGATAAGTCACATTCGCCGCTGCTTCATCCGGCGGCAGATCGGCACGGACGATCGCTTCCGCCTCACTGAAGCGGCCCTGCAGACCGACGACGAGGCCAAGATTTTGTCGCACGCGCGGATCCACGTTGCCGCGTCCCTGCTGCGCCCGGCGCAGCGTCGCCTCAGCCTGCGGCAGATCCTTCGACAGCATGTAGGACAGGCCGAGATTCGACAGCACCGAAGGCTCCTCGGGGCGGATTTTCAGCGCATTGGCGTAATAACGCCGCGCTTCGTCATGTCGCCCCATCTGGTCGAGCGCGGCGCCCTGCGCCGACAGAATGCGCCAGTCCGGATTGGCTGGCGAATGCGCGGTGCCGAGCACTTCGAAAGCGCGCTCGAAATTGCCGGCATCGGCGAGGGCACGGCCATAGCCGGCCATCAGAGCCTTGTTGCCGGGGTTATTGAGTGTTGCTTGTTCGAACACCGAGACGGCCTGCGCACGTTGGCCATTGGCGCGCAGGGCCTGGCCGTAACGCATCGCGGCGTCCGCATCGCGTGGATTGGCACGGAAGCGTTCGCCATAGACTTGGATGTCGCGCATTGAATCGGCCGGCGGGCTCGCGGGGGCCGGCGCCTCGACGCGCGTGCCGATGGAACCGGTGATGTCCGACATACCAGCGGTCTTGCAACCGGCAAGGCCCGCGGCCAGAATTACCATCATGGCAGCAGTCGCGAGAAACCGCGCAAGACATAAGGGCTGACGCATGGCACTTTGACTCAACGATGATGCGAACGATGGGGCCGACTACGCCAGCAATAGAGTGTTAACCCTAATGGCTGGTTAATCGGCCCCTCCGGCGCCATATCCCCGGTTACCGCCTCTTGACGCATTCGGCCGCATAACAGCCCTCCCTTCAGTTACGAGCCTCGCCATGCATTCTGCCTTCGACGCCTCCCCGATCACGCCAGCGATCCCGATCACTTTCGTGACCAAGAGCACCTGGTCGGAGATCGCTGAGACGCTGTCCGCGCCCGCCAAGGCGTTCGCTACAGCAAATGGATTCAACGGCAAACCTGGCGCGTGGCTGGCACTACCCGATGCCGAAGGCGCGATCGCGCAAGTGCTGTTCGGGCTTGATGACACGAGCGCCAAGCATCATGACCCTTTCCGCGCGGGTGCGCTGCCCGGCCTGTTGCCCGCCGGCACCTATCGTTTTGCCAACGCCCCGCATGATACGCGCCTCGCCACTCTCGCTTTCGCGCTCGGCAGCTATCGCTTCGGCCGCTACCGCGACAACGAGGCGCCGAGGGCGAAACTATCGCCACCGGACGGTGTAGATATTGCCGAGATCAGCCGCATCGCCGGGGCCGCCACGCTGGCACGTGATCTGATCAACACCCCATCCAACGACATGGGACCGGAAGAGCTGGCGGAAGCGGCGAAGGAACTCGCCGCCCGCTTCGGCGCCGATTTCAACTGCACCACCGGTGGCGATCTCGTCGCACAGAATCTTCCGTTGATCCACGCCGTCGGCATGGCCTCGACCCGCGCGCCGCGTCTGATCGACTTTTCCTGGGGCGATCCGGCACATCCGAAGGTGACGCTGGTCGGCAAGGGTGTCTGCTTCGATACCGGCGGGCTTGATCTCAAACCATCATCCAGCATGCTGATCATGAAGAAGGACATGGGCGGCGCAGCCAACGTGCTCGCGCTCGCTCTGATGATCATGGACGCGAAACTCAAGATTCGCCTGCGGGTGCTGATCCCCGCAGTCGAAAACGCCGTCGCCGGCAATGCGTTTCGCCCGCTAGACATCTTCAAATCGCGCAAGGGGGCGACGGTCGAGATCGGCAATACCGATGCCGAAGGCCGTCTCGTGCTGGCCGACGCACTTGCGCTGGCCGATGAGGAGAAACCGGAGCTGCTGATCGATCTCGGCACCCTCACCGGCGCCGCGCGCGTTGCGCTCGGGCCGGAGCTGCCGCCTTTCTATACCAATGACGAAGAGCTTGCGCTTGACGTAGCGCGGGCTGCAAGAGAGCAGAATGACCCGCTATGGCGATTGCCATTATGGGCACCCTACGACGCATGGCTCGATTCGAAGGTCGCCAGTATCAACAACGCGCCGTCCGGAGGCTTTGCCGGCTCGATCACCTGCGCATTGTTCCTGCAACGCTTCGTCGAGTCCGCTACAAGTTGGCTGCATGTGGACATATATGGCTGGACACCTTCGGCGAAGCCTGCACGCCCCGAAGGCGGCGAATGCCAAGCGGCCCGCGCGATCTATGCGTTACTGAGTCAACGCTATGGATAAGCGTCTCACCCCTGCACGGCCGGACGTCGCCGCAAAGTATCTCGAAGGCAAGGTTGAAGCCGCACGCTTCGTCATCGGCGAGGAATTCGAGATCACGGAAGGCATCACCTCGGTGCGCCGCGATCCTTTCGCAGGAGCGATGCTCGATACGCAAGCGCTACGCGGCGAGCGTATCACCATCTACGACCGCAACGACGAGGGCTGGGCTTGGGGCCAGCTCAATTCCGACGGTTATGTCGGCTGGATATCGGATCTGGCACTTTACCCGCCCGGCCTGCCGCCGACCCATCAAGTTACAGCCCTGCGCACATTCGCTTTTCCCGGCCCATCGATCAAAATCCCGCCGATGGACACGTTGCCGCTCGGCGCACGGCTTTCCATCGTGAAAATGACAGAGGCCTTTGCGATCGCCAGCAACGGCCACCACGTCCCGAAACAGCACGTCGCCGAACTCTCCCTCGTCGAACGGGATTTCGTCGCTGTCGCCGAGCGTTTCGTCGGCACGCCCTATCTTTGGGGCGGCAAGAGCAGCCTCGGCATCGATTGCTCGGGCCTGGTGCAGATCGCATTGACTGCCGCCGGCACCGGCTGTCCACGCGACAGCGATATGCAGGAAAGCGGCCTCGGCCGCGCGTTATCACAAGGCGAGATGCAGACACTCAAACGCGGCGATCTGATCTTCTGGAAAGGCCATGTCGCCATCGCGCGCGATGCTCACACCATCGTGCATGCCAATGCGCATCACATGATGACGGCCATCGAAGACACGAAAGGCGCCATCGCGCGGATCGCAGCCAACGGCAGCGAAGTCACGAGCATCAAGCGGCTGGCTTAGCCGCTCGCTCGAAATAATCCAGCAGACGATCCCGGTGCAACGCCAGCCATTGCAGGGCGCTGACCATCAAACCGTTGAACACCTGCGCCTGATCGAGCGCAGCGATGGCGGCATCAATCGGCACAATGAACGGACGCGTATCTTCGTGCTCGTCGGCAAGGCCGCCGCGCAACGGCACCTTGCTGCTATCGATGAACCCCAGAAAGAACGTCACGAACTCATCGGTGATACCCGGCGTCGGCAATACGCTGTAGAGCTCGATCAGGCGATCAGGAACAACGCCAATTTCCTCACGGCATTCCCGCGCGGCTGCCGCGATGACGCTCTCGTCACCATCGGTACGTCCAGCGACGATTTCGACCATCTCGCCATGCCCCGTGGCAAGATGCGCCGGCAGGCGGAACTGGCGCAGCAGCACGATTTCATCGCGACCGAGATCGATTGGCAGAACGGCGGCGACACGGCCGGCGCGCAGGACATCTCGCTGCTGCCGCAAAGTCTCGTCTTGGTCGCGGATAATCGCGACGTCATAGCGTTCGTAAGGCAGATAGCCTTTCGCAACCGTCACCGGCGGCGACACCGCGACATCCATGACGCGATCGGCGATCCCGTCTTTGTCTTCGGCAGCCATGATCCTATTGCGCCACCGGACCACCTGGCACCGCCTCGATGCGGAAGGCCGCAGCGAACAGTGCACGGGTGTAATCCGACTTCGGGCTCCTGAACAACTCTACGGCCGGGCCTTCTTCGACCACCTTGCCATGGCGCATCACGATCAGATGGCTCGCCAGCGAGGCGACAACCCGGAGATCGTGGGAGATGAACATGTAAGTGAGATCACGCTTGCGCTGCAGCTCGCGCAGGAGATCGACCATCTGCGCCTGGAACAGCATATCGAGCGCGCTGGTGGGCTCGTCCAGCACCACGAAGTTCGGCTCCAGCACCACCGCGCGCGCGATCGAGATGCGCTGGCGCTGGCCGCCGGAGAATTCATGCGGGTAGCGGAAGCGCGTCGCCGGATCGAGACCGACGTCCTGCAGCGCTTTCACGACGCGTGCCTCGCGCTCGTCGGCGGAGAGCGACTTCTGATGCACACTAAGTCCCTCGGCAATGATATCACCGACAGACATACGCGGGCTGAGCGCGCCGAATGGATCCTGAAACACGATCTGCATGTCGCGTCGGAATGGGCGCATCTGCTTGAACTGCAGGCCCTGGACGTCCTTGCCGAGAAACACGATCGGCCCCTGCGACGAGATCAGGCGCAGCAGCGCGAGCCCGAGCGTAGTTTTGCCCGAGCCGGATTCGCCGACGACGCCGAGCGTCTCGCCCTGGCGAATTTTGACGCTGACACCGTCGACCGCCTTCACATGCCCGATGGTCTTGCGCAGTAGCCCGCGCTTGATGGGAAACCAGACCTTGAGATCGTCGGTGGACATCACCACCGGCGCGTCCGGTTGCGGCGGAGCCGGATCCGGCTTCGGTTCGGCGGCGAGCAGCGCCTTGGTGTAGGGATGTTGCGGCGTGGTGAACACCTGCTCGACAGGCCCCTGCTCGACGATCGCGCCATTCTTCATCACGCAAACCCGCTCGGCAATCCGCCGGACGATACCGAGATCGTGGGTGATGAACAGCAGGCTCATTCCGAGCCGCTGGCGAATGTCCGCGAGCAGCGCAAGGATCTGCGCCTGTACGGTGACATCGAGCGCCGTGGTCGGCTCGTCGGCGATCAGCAGATCCGGCTCGTTGGCGAGCGCCATCGCGATCATCACGCGCTGGCGCTGGCCGCCCGAGAGCTGATGCGGATAACTGCCGAGCCGCGTCTCCGGATCGGGAATCCCCACTTGTGTCAGCAGTTCGAGGACGCGCGCGCGAGCCGCTGGGCCACGCATGCCGCTGTGGAGCTGCAGGATCTCGCCGATCTGCGCACCGATCGTGTGCAGCGGATTGAGCGATGTCATCGGCTCCTGAAAGATGATCGAGATATCGTTGCCGCGAATGCCACGGATATCGTGCTCGGACATGCCGAGCAGATCGTGCCCCTTGAAGCGGATGGCGCCCGACGGATGCGACGCCACCGGATAAGGCAACAGCTTCAGGACCGACAACGCGCTGACCGATTTACCCGAACCGGACTCGCCGACCAGCGCCACACATTCACCACGCTTGATATCGAACGAGACCTTATTGACGGCGATCGACGTGTTGCCGCCCTGATGGAAGGCGACCGAGAGTTCGCGAACATCGAGCAGCGGCTGATTAATGGCGTCCATGTTCGAACCCTACCTGAACGTCTTGCGCGGATCGAAAGCGTCCCGCACCGCTTCGCCGATGAAGATCAGCAGCGACAGCATGATCGCTACGGCAAAGAAGCCGGTGAAGCCGAGCCAGGGCGCCTGCACATTCGCCTTGCCCTGCGACAGCAGCTCACCGAGCGAGGGCGAACCGGGCGGCAGGCCGAAGCCGAGGAAATCCAGCGCCGTCAGCGTCATCACCGAGGACGAAACGATGAAAGGCAAGAACGTCATGGTCGCGACCATGGCGTTGGGCAGAAGATGCTTCACCATGATGCTGCGATTGGAGACGCCGAGCGCGCGCGCCGCCGTGACATACTCGAAATTGCGCCCGCGCAGGAACTCGGCGCGAACGAGGCCGACGAGCGAGACCCACGAGAAAAGCAGAAGAATCCCGAGCAGCACGAAGAAGCCCGGCACCAGCACCGCGGACAGGATCAGCAGCAGATAAAGCGACGGAATCGAGCTCCAGATCTCGATGAAGCGCTGGAAGGCGAGATCGACCCAGCCGCCGAAATAGCCCTGCACGCCGCCGGCGGCGATGCCGATGACCGATGACAGGATCGTCAGCGTGAGACCGAAGAGCACCGAGATGCGGAAGCCATAGATCAGGCGCGCAACGACATCGCGGCCCTGGTCGTCGGTGCCGAGCCAGTTATATTCGAGATCGCGGCAGCCCTTGAGGCCCTTTTTCTCCACCACCGGCTTGCACTGCTCTTCGGTGAGCATCCATGTCGGCTTCGACGGCGCCGGCGTCGGCAGGTCGAGATTGTGGGTGTCGTAGGAATAGCGGATCGGCGGCCAGTAGATGCTGCCGCCCTTCTCCGCAATCAGTTTCTGCAGGAACGGGTCGCGATAGTCCGCCGCCGTCTCGAAGTCACCGCCGAAGGTGGTTTCCGAATAGGTGACGACCGACGGAAAATACAGTTTGCCGTCGAACTTGATCAGGAACGGGCGATCATTGGCGATCACCTCCGCAAACAGCGAAATAACGAACAGGAGCGAGAAGAGCCAGAGCGACCAGTAGCCGCGTCTGTTGGCTTTGAAATTCTGCCAGCGACGCCTGTTGAGCGGGGACAGGCCGAGCGGACGACGCGACGGCGGCACGGCTTCGCCGAGCGGCGTCTGCGTGGTGGATTCGACAGGCATGGGTGCTGTGACGGTCATCAGACTTCCCGCGCCTCGAAATCGATCCGCGGATCGACCCACATATAGGCCAGATCGGAGACCAGACCGACGACCAATCCCATCAGCGAGAAGATGAACAATGTGCCAAACACCACGGGATAGTCGCGATTGAGCACGCTCTCGAAGCCGAGCAATCCAAGCCCGTCGAGCGAGAAGATCGTCTCGATCAGCAGCGCGCCGGAAAAGAAGGCGCCGATGAAGGCGCCCGGAAAACCGGCAATGACAATCAGCATCGCATTGCGGAACACGTGGCCGTAGAGCACTTGCCGCTCGGTGCACCCCTTGGCGCGCGCGGTCATCACATATTGCTTGCGGATTTCATCCAGGAACGAGTTCTTGGTCAGCAGCGTCGTGGTGGCGAATGCGCTGAGTCCCATGGCCACCAATGGTAACGTCAGGTGCCAGAAATAATCGGCGATCTGCCGGTACCACGGCATCTGGCTCCAGCCATCGGATGTCAGGCCGCGCAACGGGAAGATGCTCCAGAACGAGCCGCCCGCAAACAGGATGATGAGCAGAATCGCAAACAGGAAGCCCGGAATGGCAAAGCCGATGATGATGATCGCCGAGGTCCAGGTGTCGAATTTGGTGCCGTCATGGACCGCCTTGCGGATGCCGAGTGGAATCGAGATCGTATAGCTGATCAGCATCATCCAGATGCCGAGCGACATCGAAACCGGCAGCTTCTCCTTGATCAGCTGCACCACCGATGTATCGCGGAAATAGCTCTTGCCGAAATCGAAGCGCGCGTAGTTCCAGACCATCAGCAGGAAGCGCTCGGGCGCCGGCTTGTCGAATCCGAACTGCTTTTCGAGGTTCTTGATGAAAGCGGGATCGAGCCCCTGCGCGCCGCGATATTTCGAGTTCACGGCATCGGCGCCTGCGCCGGGCTGGGCGCGGCTGCCGAAATCGCCGCCCGACGAGGAACCCGATGCACGCGAAGCGCCGGTATCGGCGCCGCTCATCTGCGCGATGACGCGCTCGACGGGACCGCCTGGCGCGAATTGCACCACGACGAAGGACACGAGCAGAATCCCCAGCAGCGTGGGAAACATCAGCAGCACGCGGCGCGCGATATATGCGGTCATCTTATTTCGCCTGCTCGGTCGCCGTCTTGTTGGCCGCGGCCCACCAGAGATCGGGCGCGATCATGTCGAGATACTTGGGCAGCGTGGCCGGATGGCCGAACACATCCCAATAGGCCAGCCTGTGCTTGCTCGAATACCATTGCGGCACCCAGTAACGGCCGGCGCGGATGACACGGTCGAGCGCGCGCGCGGCAAAAACAAGCTTCACTCGGCTCTCCGCAGCGATCATCTGCTCGATCAGCGCATCGATCACCGGATCGGAAATCCCCGACAGATTTCTCGAACCTTTGGTGGCCGCAGCCTGTGACGTGAAAAACGGACGCAGCGAATCGCCGGGAACGGTCGAGAAGCTGAAGCGCTCGATAATCATGTCAAAGTCGAAATCGTTGCGCCGCGCCTGTTCCTGAACGGGATCGATCAGACGCAGATTTGCTTCGATTCCAAGGGTGCCGAGATTTTTGATGAAAGGCATGTGGTGAGCCTGGAAGTTCGGCTCATCGAGCAGAAACTCGATCTTGAACGGTTCGCCCTGCGCCGTCATGCGCTTGCCGTCCTTCATGATGCAGCCGGCCTCGTTCAGCAACTGGATCGCCTTGCGCAGCAGCGCCCGATCCTGTCCCGATCCGTCGGACACTGGAGGCAGATACGGCTTACCGAACACCTCAGCCGGCACTCTGTTGCGGAACGGCTCGAGAAGAGCGAGTTCTTCAGGCGACGGCATTCCCGTGGCCATCAAGTCCGAATTCTGGAATGGCGAGACCGTACGCTCATACATGCCATACATAATGGTCTTGTTGGTCCACTCGAAATCAAACGCGTTCCCGAGTGCCTCGCGAACCCGCGGGTCCTGAAACTTGGGCCGACGTGTATTGATGAACCACCCCTGCGCACCGGACGGCCGATCGTCCGGCAGGATTTCCTGCTTGACGCGCCCCTCCTTGATTGCAGGAAAATCGTAACGCGTACTCCAGATGCGTGAAGTGAATTCCTCGCGAAAAAGATAGTTACGCCCCGTGAAGCCTTCGAAGGCGACATCGCGGTCGCGATAGAAATCGAACCGCACGGTATCGAAATTGTAGTGGCCACGGCAGACCGGAAGATTTGCGCCCCACCAGTCCTTCACGCGATCGAATTCGATGAAGCGGCCGACTTCGAAACGGCCGACCTTGTAGGGCCCGCTGCCAACAGGCGTGTCCAGCGTCGTTTCTTCGAATTCGCGCTTGGCGTAATAGGCCTTCGAGAAGATCGGCAGGCTGGCCACGAATAGCGGTACGTCACGTGCGCGCTTCTCAGCGAATGTCACCACCAGCGTGGCGTCGTCTGTCGCTTCCACCTTCATCACATCGCGCATCTGCTGGGTGATGATGGGATGGCCTTTGGCCTTTAGCGTGATCAGCGACCAGGCGACATCCTGCGCGGTGAGCTTGCTGCTATCATGGAAACGCGCTTCCGGGCGCATGGTAAAGCGATAGAGGAGGCCATCCGGAGAAATCTGCACGGACTTTGCCGCAAAACCATACATCGCATCGGGCTCATCGGCCGCGCGGGCCATCAGCGTCGCGAAAGTCAGCGCCATGCCCTGCGCGCCATCGCCCTTCAGGACAAAAGCGTTCAGCGAATTGAAGGTCTGGAACGACTGGTTGAAGGCCTTGACCGACGGGATAGTCGAGAACATTCCGCCCTTCGGCGCCTTCACATTCGCATAGTCGAAGTGCGGGAAGTCAGTGGCATACTTCAAATCGCCGAAAGCGGACATGCCATGCGCTTCACTGCTGCCCTGCGCCAGCGCCGGGCTGAAGCGCGATGCGGCGATGGCGCCGAGGCCGAGACCGAGCACATGCCGACGATTGAGCTGCGCCATGCGCGACAGCCTCCTCAAGAGCGGCCACCCGTCTTCGCCGCCTTCTCCGCATCCCACCACCAGATGGTGGGGAAACCGGACTGGCCGTATTTCGGCGGCTCGGGAGGGCGGCCGAAGCGATCCCAGCGCGCGGTACGGATCTTGTTGTAGGTGAACTGCGGAACGACGAAATTATTCCAGAGCAGCACGCGGTCGAGTGCCTTTGTCGCCGCGACGAGATCGGCGCGATCTTTCGTGAAGATCACGCGCTCGATCAACTTGTCGATGGCGGCATCCTTGATGCCGATCACGTTGCGCGAGCCAGGCGCATCTGCAGCCCTGGAGCCCCAGAATTCGCGCTGCTCGTTGCCGGGTGACAGTGACTCGCCCCAGAGTGATGTCACGATATCGAAATCCCAACTGCGCAGCCGGTTTTCATATTGCGTCGCATCGATGGTGCGCACATTGACACCGATGCCCAGCCGCTCGAGCGACGGTTTGAAAAACAAAGCGATGCGTTCGGAGCTCGGGTCCTCGCCGAGCAGCTCGACTTCGAAGGGCGCACCGGTCTTGGCATTGACGAGCTTGCGATCACGGACCTCGTAGCCTGCGGCCTTGAGCAACTGCGTCGCTTCACGGAGATTGTTGCGCACATTCTCGGCATTGCCGCCGACCGGATTGGTGTAGGGCTTGGTGAAGACTTCCGGCGGCACACCGGCGCGCACTGTCTCCAGGATTTCCAGCTCCTTCCCTTCCGGCAGGCCGGATGACGCCAGTTCGGTGCCATGGAAATAGCTGGAGATGCGCTGATACTGGCCGAAGAAGATCTGCTTGTTCATCTCCTCGAAATCGAAGGCGAAGTTCAGCGCACGGCGCACGCGCGCATCCTTGAACTTGTCGCGACGAATGTTCATCGCAAAGCCCTGCATTACTCCGGAGGAGCGATTGGTGAACTCTTCGAGGATCACGCGCTTTTCTTTGACCGCAGGGAAGTCATAGGCGGTTGCCCAGTTCTTGGCGCTGTTCTCGGTGCGCCAATCGACCTGATCGCCCTTGAACGCTTCGAGCGCGACCGTCCCGTCACGGAAATATTCGTAGCGGATCTCGTCGAAATTATACTTGCCGACATTCACTGCCAGCTTCGCGCCCCAATAGTCCTTCACGCGCTCGATGACGACATTGCGTCCCGGCGCGAAATCCTTGATGCGATAGGCAGCGCTACCAAGCGGCAATTCGAGCGTCGTACTGCCGATATCGCGCTTCTGGCCGGAAGCATTGGTCCCCTCCCACCAGTGCTTCGGTAACACCGTGAGCTGGCCAACGATCTGAGGCAATTCGCGATTACCTGGCCCATCGAATGTGAATTTTACGTCCCGATCTCCGACTTTCTCGGCTTTCACCACATGACTATAATAAGCGGAATATTGCGGCGAATGCTTCTTGAACGAGTCGAGCGAGAAGATGACATCTTCAGGCGTAACGGCCTTGCCGTCATGCCACTTCGCCTCGGCGCGCAGGCGATACGTCACCCACGAATAATCCTCGGGATGGCTGACGGACTCGGCCAGCAGACCGTATTCGGTCGAGACTTCATCGAGCGACGGCGTCGTCAGGGATTCGTAGATCAGTCCGACAGCGCTCGCGATATTGCCCTTCACACCGGCGACCGCGATGTTGAAATTATCGAAAGTGCCAAGTGCAATCTGCCGCACGGTGCCGCCCTTCGGGGCATCCGGATTGACGTAGTCGAAACGCTGGAAGCCCGCCGGGTATTTGACCTCCCCGAACAGCGACAGCGCATGCCGCCATTCCGCCCCGCCCGCAGCGGCGGGCTGCGCCTCGGCCGCTCCGATCGCCGGGAGACTGCCGACCCCGCCCAGAACAGGCGTCAGGGCGGCAAAAGCGGAGGTCTTCAGAAGGCGGCGTCGGGAAATTGTCAAAGTGCTGAATCCTGTGAACCGGGAGCAAGTAAAACGGTCATATGAGGCGAGGGTTCGACCGATTATGCCGGCTTTTCCGCAAGATACCACCCGTCGCTCCGGTTGCATCCTAGCCCGTTGCGGCCAAACGTCCCGCTTAAGCTTTGGTAATGCGGAAACGAGAACGGCCGGGCTGTTGGCCCGGCCGTCGATCGCACATGGAATGTGACGAAAACGCGTTAAGCGTAGCTTACTTCGCAGCCGTCGGCAGCGGCACCGGCGTATCGGCCAGCGTCGCCAGATAGGCAATCAGATCGGCGCGCTCGCTGTCCTTCTGGATGCCGGCGAAGCCCATCGCTGTACCCGGCACGGTGCCCTTCGGATTTGCAATGAACTTGTTCAGCTCCTCAAAGCCCCAGCTGCCGCCCTTGGCCTTCATGGCTGCCGAGAAGTTGAAGCCGCCCCGGCCCTGGCCGACATGATCGTTGATGACGCCATAGAGGTTCGGACCGACGCGGTTGGGGCCGCCCTTCTCGAAGGTGTGGCACGATGCGCATTTCTTCGCAGCCGTCTGGCCCTTTTCGACGGAGGCGGTCTGTAGCAGTTTTTCGATCGGTTCAGACGGTGCAGCGACAGCCTTGGCGCCGCCGGCAGCCTCTTCCTTCACGGCGATATCGTAGCCGGGCTTTTCCAGATGCTTCGGTGCGAAAACGGCCTGGGCGGTAAAGTTCGTCGCCATCAGCACGAGGCAGGTGCCGAGGATGGCCCCCATGATCTTGTTGAGTTCGAAAGAGTCCATATTCCCTAAGCCCCACGCCCGTTTCAGGTCATTGGAAGGCCGCTCCCACGGCCTCGACGCGCCCATGAATCACGTCTGCAGGCTTTTTAGAGCCTGTCCAATCGAGATAACGGTTTGCCCCAGTTCTGGCAACCCGTATAAACGCCGCGCCGTCCGGCTTGCCCTTGATCTACATCATGGTTTTCCAGGTCCGAGAGACGGAATTCGAGCCGATTTTGCCAAATCAATCAGACATGACCGATCCTCGCACCCTGGTACTCATTCCGGCCCGGATGGCCGCGACCCGCCTGCCCGGCAAGCCGCTGCTGGACATCGCCGGCCTGCCCATGATCGTCCATGTCGCCCGCCGCGCCAGCGAGGCCGCCATCGGCCGCGTGGCTGTCGCTACCGATACGCCGGAGATCGCCGAAGCCGTGACGGCCCACGGCTTCGAGGCGGTCATGACCTCGCCGGATCATCCATCGGGCTCGGACCGGATCTTCGAGGCGCTGGGCAGTCTCGATCCGGCCGGGACCGTGCAGACCATCGTCAATGTGCAGGGCGACCTGCCCACCATTCCGCCCGGCGACATCGCCGCTGCCGTGCGCGTGCTGGACGATCCCAGGGTCGATATCGCCACGCTCACCGCCAAAATCCGCAAGGACGAAGAACACACCAATCCCAATGTGGTGAAGCTGATCGGCTCTCCCGTCGGCCCGAACCGGCTGCACGCGCTGTATTTTACCCGCGCCATCGCGCCCTATGGCGACGGTCCGCGCCATCATCATATCGGGCTCTACGCCTATCGCCGCGCCGCGCTGGAAGGCTTCGTCAAGCTCCCGCCCTCGACGCTGGAGCAGCGCGAAAAGCTCGAACAACTGCGCGCGCTCGAGGCCGGCATGCGGATCGATGCCGCCGTTGTGGACTCCGTCCCACTCGGCGTCGATACCCCCGACGACCTCGAAACCGCCCGCCGTCTGCTGGCAAAACGCTGACCGACTGATACAAGACCCGCCATGACCATTGCCAAAAAACAGATCATGAAAGTCGCTTTCCAGGGCGAGCCCGGCGCGAACTCCCACATCGCCCTCGTTGAAGCCTTTCCGCAGGCCGAGCCGCTGCCCTGCGCGACCTTCGAGGATGCGCTGGCGGCCATCGCCTCAGGCGAGGCCGATCTCGGCATGATCCCGATCGAGAACTCCATCGCCGGCCGCGTCGCCGACATCCATCATCTGCTGCCTGCATCCGGTCTGCATATCGTGGGCGAATGGTTCATCCCGATCCATCATCAGCTGATGGCGCCGCGCGGCGCCAGGATCGAGGACATCAAAACCGTCGAAAGCCACGTTCATGCGCTCGGCCAGTGCCGCCGCCTGATCCGCAAGCTCGGGGTCAAGTCCATTGTCGCCGCCGATACTGCCGGCTCGGCCCGTATCGTCGCCGAACGCGGCGACAGGAGCTGCGCCTCGCTCGCACCCCGTCTTGCAGCGGAAATCTACGGTCTCGATATCCTGGCTGAGGACGTCGAGGACGAGAGCCACAACACTACGCGCTTCGTGATCCTGTCGAAGGACTCGCAATGGGCGGCGCAGGACTCGAGTCCGACGCTGGTGACCTCTTTTGTTTTCCGGGTGCGCAATCTGCCCGCCGCGCTCTATAAGGCGCTCGGCGGTTTCGCGACCAACGGTGTCAACATGACCAAGCTGGAAAGCTACATGGTCGATGGCGAGTTCTTCGCCACCCAATTCTATGCGGATGTCGACGGCCATCCCGACGACCGCAACCTCGCTTACGCGCTGGAAGAGCTGAAATTCTTCTCGCGCGAATTCCGGATCGTGGGTGTCTATCCCGCCCATCCGTTCCGCGCGACTTTCAGCGAACCTACATCGTAACGGACTTACGACGCCGATCTGACTTGATCTTCCAGACTGTGGGTCGCCTCCTTGGGCGCCCCCGGCAGGAATAGCTGCACCGGCCGGATCTCATATACGGCCGTCGGATTCACCCTGCGGAGATCGCGTGCGACGGCGATCGCATCCTCGCGCGTCGCACATTCGACGACATAGAAGCCGAGCAACTGCTCCTTGGTCTCGGCGAACGGCCCATCGATGATCACGCCCGTCCCCGGCCCGCGCAACGTGAACGCGCCCTTGGTGCCCCCCAGCCGCGCCGCAGGCCCCATAGTGCCGTCGCCCGTCAGCTTTTCGTGAATCTCGTGGAGATTGGCCATCACGGCGGTGTCCTGATCGGTCGTCCAGGACGTGACGACGTCTTCGACGTGATAGGCTAGAATTGCATAGAGCATGTATCGTCCTCTTTTTTGGTGGCGCCGCCTCGAGGACGTTTGCCAAGGCCGGATTCCGACATGTGTTCTTAAGACGGGTTGAGCGCCCCCGCCAGCAGCGCATACGACCGCTTCCGTGCCTCATGGTCATACATCGCCGTGACCACCATCAGCTCGTCCGCCTGCGTCTCGACGACCAGTCGCTGCAATTTCTCCCTCACCGTCGCAGGGCTTCCGACGAACAACCGAGAGCGGTTGTTGGCGATCTTCATCTTCTCCGCATCGCTATACGGATAGGCCTGCGCCTCCTCGACGCTCGGCAGCGGCGCATATTCGCCGCGGTCGCGGCGCAGGCGATTGAGGTCGGCCGATGACGCCAGTCTCTCCGCCTCTTCATCGCTTTCGGCGCAGATCGCAGCGACCGCGAGGATCGCATGTGGCGCCTGCAACCAGGTGGACGTCTTGAAGCGAGCACGATAGTGCACCATCGCGTCGGCGGCATCGTGGGACGCGAAATGATGGGCGAAGGCGAATCCCATGCCCACCTGCGCTGCAAGATCGGAACTGAAATCGCTGGAGCCGAGCAGCCAGATCGGCGGCAACGGAACGTCGTCCGGCATCGCCACCACTTTCTTATAGAGATGGTTCTCAGGCACAGGATCAATTCGCTGAGCCGTTCGAGGAAATCGTCGCCCTCACGGCCCGCGAGCCGATTACGCAGCGCATAGGCTGTCGCGCCATCCGTGCCGGGCGCACGGCCGAGGCCGAGATCAATCCGGCCAGGAAACAGCGCCTCCAGCATCTTGAAGCGCTCAGCGACCATCAGCGGCGCATGATTCGGCAACATTATGCCGCCGGAACCCACGCGAATGCGCGATGTCGCCGCCGCAATCTGGCCAATCATGATCTCCGGCGCTGGACTGGCAACTGAAGCGAGATTGTGATGCTCGGCCAGCCAGTAGCGGACATAGCCGAGGCCGTCCGCGTGCCGGGCAAGGTCGATGCTGTTGCGCAACGCCTGCGATGGCGGCGTGCCTGTGGTGACGATGGAGAGGTCGAGAATGGAGAGCGGGATCATACCGGCAGGCTAGTGCTCCGATTTGTACGGGGCAAAGAACGTTTCGAGCCAGACCGACGAATGGCCGAAATCTGAGGCGAGCCGGCCAGCAATGGGCTACACAGGATGATATTATAATCGATAGACCCTCAGCCCACAATAAAATCGGATAGCCCGCTCGATCATATTTCTATAAATTACAGCATTTACAGTATCATATTAGATTTCTACCTATGCCCACTCGAATCAAAGATTAAGTGACGCACTGAGATATAGAGACAGTAATGGGCTATTTCCCACCCCAAAACCCGCCCGGATGGGCTATTTGGTGGATCGATCATAACCTATCTTTGTGCAGTGCAGCCAAACCCTCGCTCACATGGGCTGCAGATGACACCCGGTACCGCCGCGGCGGTGGAGTTTGACGCGATGACCGAGACGACCCCGGCCACCACCAACCTTCCCAATATCTCCTTCGAGTTCTTCCCGCCGAAGACCGAGGAGATGGACCGCACGCTGTGGGAGACCATCGAGCGGCTGGCGCCTCTCGCTCCGTCCTTCGTTTCGGTGACCTATGGGGCCGGCGGTTCGACCCGGGAGCGGACCCACGCCACCATCGTCCGCATCCTGAGGGAAACCGCCCTCACCCCGGCGGCGCATCTGACCTGCGTGGGTGCGCCAAGCAGCGAAATCGACGATGTCGTGTCCCGCTATCATGAGGCCGGCGTGCGCCATATCGTGGCGCTGCGCGGCGATCCGGCCACGGGCATCGGAACCCAATATGTGGCCCATCCGGACGGCTACCAGACCTCCGCCGACCTCGTCGCCAGCATCCGCAAGCGCTATCCGGATATCGATGTCACCGTCTCCGCCTATCCGGAGAAGCATCCAGAGAGCCTGGATTTCGACGCCGATATCGATGTGCTGAAGGCCAAGGTGGATGCCGGCGCGACGCGCGCCATCACTCAGGTGTTCTTCGATAATGACCTGTATTTCCGTTACCTCGACAAAGTGCGCGCGCGCGGTATCGACATTCCTCTGCTGCCCGGCATCATGCCGATGCACAACTTCAAACAGGCCCGCAATTTCGTCACCCGAGCAGGCACCACGGTGCCAGACTGGCTGGCCGCAAAGTTTGACGGTCTCGATGACGATGCCGAGACCCGCAAGCTCGTCGCGGCCACCGTCGTGGCTGGCCAGGTACAGAAGCTCGCCAAGGCCGGCGTCAACGATTTCCATTTCTACACCATGAACCGCGCCGACCTGGTCTTCGCGATCAGTCATCTGCTGGGCTTCCGCCCCAATGGCGCGCGCAAGGCTGCGTAAATCAAGGCTGCTCAAGATCATGTCAGTATTAGTTTCCCCCAAGCGTACCGCACTCCTGAAGGCCGCAAGCGAGCGCATCCTCGTGCTCGACGGCGCTATGGGTACCGTCATTCAGGGCCTGATGTTCGATGAAGCCGCGTTCCGCAGCGAGCGCTTCAAGGACTTTCATCGCGACGTCAAAGGCAACAATGACCTTCTGATTCTGACCCAACCGGAAGCGATCGAAAACATTCACGGGGACTATCTGCGTGCCGGCGCCGACATCGTCGCCACCAACACCTTCTCCTCGACCTCGATCGCGCAGGCCGATTACGACATGGCCGATCTCGCTTACGAGATGAGCCGTGACGGCGCGCGCCTCGCGAAGAATGCCGCCATCAAGGTCGAGGCCGAGGACGGCCGCCCGCGTTTCGTCGCCGGCGCTATCGGCCCGACCAACCGCACCGCCTCGATCTCGCCGGATGTCGCCAATCCCGGTTTTCGCGCCGTCACCTTCGATGATCTCCGCATCGCCTATAGCGAGCAGATCAATGGCCTGCTCGACGGCGGCGCCGATCTGCTGCTGGTCGAAACCATCTTCGACACGCTGAACGCGAAGGCCGCGCTCTACGCCATCGCGGAAATATGCGAGGAACGTCAGATCGACGTGCCCGTGATGATCTCGGGCACAATCACCGACAAATCCGGCCGCCTGCTCTCGGGGCAGATGCCCGAAGCGTTCTGGAATTCGGTGAAACATGCGCGGCCCGCGACCATTGGCTTCAACTGCGCGCTGGGCGCCGAAGACCTGCGAGCGCATATCGCCGATATCGGCCGCGTCGCCGACACGCTGGTTTGCGCATATCCGAATGCCGGCCTGCCCAATGAATTCGGCCAGTATGACGAAACGCCAGAATTCATGGCTGGCCTTGTCGGCGAATTCGCCGCCAGCGGCCTCGTCAATATCGTCGGCGGCTGCTGCGGCACCACGCCCGCGCATATCGCCGCCATCGCCAAGGCCGTCGCCCCGCACAAGCCGCGCGAAATCCCTGAGATCGCGCCGCTGCTGCGTCTCTCCGGCCTCGAGCCGTTCGAGCTGGCCACGTCGATTCCCTTCGTCAATGTCGGCGAGCGCACCAATGTCACTGGCTCCGCGAAATTCCGCCGCCTGATCACCGAAGGCGACTATGCCTCGGCGCTGCAGGTCGCGCGCGACCAAGTGGAGAACGGCGCGCAGGTCATCGACGTCAATATGGACGAGGGCCTGCTCGACTCCGAGAAGGCGATGATCGAGTTCCTCAATCTCGTCGCCTCGGAGCCGGACATCGCGCGCGTGCCGGTCATGGTGGACTCGTCGAAGTTCAACGTGATCGAAGCCGGCCTGAAATGCGTTCAGGGCAAGCCGATCGTCAATTCGATCTCCATGAAGGAAGGCGTCGAGAAATTCATTCACGAGGCGAAGATCGCACAGCGCCATGGCGCCGCGGTCGTCGTGATGGCCTTCGACGAGGTCGGCCAGGCCGACACCTATGAGCGCAAGATCGAGATCTGCAAGCGCGCCTATGACATTCTGGTCAGCGAGCTGAACTTCCCGCCGGAAGACATCATCTTCGATCCCAATGTGTTCGCCATCGCAACTGGCCTCGAAGAACACAACAATTACGGCGTGGATTTCATTGAGGCGACGCGCTGGATCCGCCAGAACCTGCCGCATGCGCATATTTCCGGCGGCGTCTCCAATCTCTCCTTCTCGTTCCGCGGCAACGAGCCGGTGCGCGAAGCGATGCACTCCGTGTTCCTGTATCACGCCATCAAGGCCGGCATGGATATGGGTATCGTCAATGCCGGACAGATGATCGTCTATGACGACATCGATCCCGAATTGCGACAGGTCTGCGAGGACACGATCCTCAACCGCGATCCCGGCGCCGGCGAACGCCTGCTCGAACTCGCCGAGAAATTCCGCGGCCAGACCAAACAGGCCAAGGAACAGGATCTCTCCTGGCGCGAATGGCCGGTGGAGAAGCGGCTCAGCCACGCGCTGGTGCACGGCATCACGCAATATATCGACGAAGACACCGAGGCCGCGCGCCTCACCGTCGAGCGGCCGCTGCATGTGATCGAAGGCCCGCTGATGGACGGCATGAATGTCGTCGGCGACCTTTTTGGCGACGGCAAGATGTTCTTGCCGCAGGTGGTGAAATCCGCCCGCGTGATGAAGCAGGCCGTGGCCTATCTGATGCCCTTCATGGAGCAGGAGAAAGCCGACAATCTCGCCAAGGGCATCGGCACCGAGGGCGGACGCTCGTCCGCCGGCAAGATCGTGCTCGCCACCGTGAAGGGCGACGTGCACGACATCGGCAAGAACATCGTCGGCATCGTGCTCCAGTGCAATAATTTCGAGGTCGTCGATCTCGGCGTCATGGTGCCCGCCGCGAAGATCATCGAGACCGCCAAGGCCGAGGGCGCCGATATCATCGGCCTATCCGGCCTGATCACGCCGTCGCTGGATGAGATGACCTTCCTCGCTGGCGAGATGGAGCGGCAGGGCCTCAAAATGCCGCTGCTGATTGGTGGCGCGACCACCAGCCGCGTGCATACGGCTGTGAAGATCGATCCGAATTATCGCGCCGGCGCCGTCGTGCATGTCAACGACGCCAGTCGTGCGGTCGGCGTCGCCTCGTCCTTGCTGTCAACCGAGAAGCGCGAGGAATATGCTGCGGGCATTCGCGCCGACTATGCGAAGATTTCGGCCGCGCATTTCAAGGCACAGCAGGACAAGAAGCGGCTGTCGCTCTCGGCAGCGCGTGCCAATGCGCATGTGGCAGACTTCAGCAAGACCGTGCGCAAGCCGACCTTCCTCGGCATCAAGACCTTCACCGACTACTCGCTGGAAGAGCTCGCGCGCTATATCGACTGGACGCCGTTTTTCCAGACATGGGAACTGGCCGGACGTTTCCCGGCCATCCTGACCGACAGCGTGGTCGGCGAAGTCGCCACTTCACTTTATGCCGACGCGCAAAAAATGCTGAAGCAGATCGTCGACGAGAAGTGGTTCACTGCCAAGGCCACCGTCGGCTTCTGGCCGGCCAATGCCGTCGGCGACGATATCCGCCTCTATGCGGATGATGACCGCAATGCGGAGATCGCAACGCTGCACACACTGCGCCAGCAACTGGAGAAGCGCGAGGGTCGCTTCAATGCCGCGCTGTCCGACTTCATCGCACCGAAGACTTCGGGCGTCGCCGATTATATTGGCGCCTTCGTCGTCACCGCCGGCATCGGCGAGGACATCATCGCCGACCGCTTCAAGAACGCGAATGACGACTATTCGTCGATCCTGTGCAAGGCGCTGGCCGATCGTCTGGCCGAAGCCTTTGCCGAGCGCATGCATGAGCGTGTGCGCAAGGAGTTCTGGGCCTTTGCGCCGGACGAAGCCCTGTCGCAGGACGATCTCATCCTGGAGAAGTATCAAGGCATTCGCCCCGCGCCCGGTTATCCCGCACAGCCCGACCACACCGAGAAGGCGACGATCTTCAAGCTGCTCGACGCTGAGAACACTGCCGGCGTGACGCTCACCGAGAGCTATGCCATGTGGCCGGGTTCATCGGTGTCCGGGCTTTATTTCAGCCATCCCGAGAGCTATTATTTCGGCGTCGGCAAGATCGAGCGCGATCAGGTGGAAGACTATGCCGCGCGCAAGGGAATGGGCACGGATGAAGTCGAGCGCTGGCTGGCACCGATCCTGAACTACATTCCAGGCGCTGCTGCAGCTGCGCAGGAAAAAGCTGTTGCCAACAAGATGGCTACCCAGACGCCAGCCAATGACGAAGCATCCGCCGACATCGCATCGCATCCGCCCGGTTGCAATTGTGCGGTGCATCTCATGTATCGCGGCAAGGCGGTGGGTGCGAAGTAAGGATTGCTGGCGCTACAGCCACTTCTTCCACTTGAAGAAAAAGTACGGCAGCACCGCCGCAAAGAACATCATCAGGATCGCCATCGGATAGCCGTGCTCCCAGTTGAGCTCGGGCATCAGCTTGAAGTTCATGCCATAGACCGAGGCGATCAGAGTCGGCGGCATCAGGACCACTGCCATCACTGAGAACAGCTTGATGATGTTGTTCTGCTCAAGATTGACGACACCTAGCATGGCGTCAAGCGTGAAGGTGATCTTGCTTGACAGGTAGGAGGCGTGATCGGTCAACGAGACGACGTCGCGCTGCATGGTCTTGAGCTGGGCGCGCATATCCTTCGACCATTTCACGCCCTCCGCCTCTGCCGTGACGAAGGTGACGAGGCGGCCGATGGAGACCAGGCTTTCACGGACTTTCGAGGTGAGATCGCCCTTGCGGCCGATGGCGATGAGGATTTCCGAATAGCGCTTGGCATGGCCGGTGCGCTGCGACTCGTCGGGCTCGAAAATGTCGTGGCTGACCTGGTCGATATCGGCGCCGACACGCTCCAGAATGTCGGCGCAGCGATCGATCACGGCATCCAGCAATTCCAGCAGAACGGTCTCGCCATTGGCATTGGCCGGAGCGTTGCGGGCGAGCTTCAGCTCAACCGAGGTGAACGGCTTGGGCGCGTCGTAGCGCACGGTGACGAGACGCTGGCGGGTAAGAATGAAGGTGACGGCGGTGACGCGCGGATTCTCGCTGTCGGAACCGCACATCAAGCTCGCTGTCATGTAGCGGGCGCCGTTCTCGATATAGAGGCGGCTGGAGATTTCGATCTCCTGCATGTCCTCGCGGGTCGGGATTTCCACCCCGGCCAGTTTTTCCACCGCCTTGTCCTCGCCCGGCGACGGCTTCACCATGTCGATCCACACCGCATTTTCCGGTAACGCCGAAAGATCGGTCTGCTCGGATTTCCGGAGGGCGTGATCGACGGGGGTGAAGACAGCCAGCATGGCAACTCCGCAATGGTTGAAGATGCAATCAGGGACCACCGGAGGGGCGGCCCGAACCGAATCGGTGGGAGGGCGACCATGCCCGATACGGATGCAGCCCTCATGACAGCCTTCTCGCATCGCGCCAACCCCATACATGCGCGAAAGTTATCGACCGGGAACTTGACGTACCCGAATTCACAGGCACGATCGGCGATCCCCTCCCCTCGGCAGAAATCGTGATCGGCAGCAGCGCGGATAAGCCGGTCCCGTTGGGTAAGCCGACGAGCTTTGCATGGGAGCCCGCCCGGTCACGCACGGCTATTAGACCCCCGCGCGCAGCCGCCGAGGCGATGACGTCGGTTTTTCCGGATTGGTAGTATGCGGTCTCGGCTAGCCTATGCGCCGCTGTCTGAGGGAAACCGGCCGAGACCGGCCCATCGATCCGTCGGCTTCTAAGCTCGTTCTTCCCGGCTCAAGCTCCGCCACACGCAATACGAATAGATGATCGTGCCAAGGAGCAGGAAGCAAAGGCACGTGAATAGCGTGATCGCGAGCATAATCGAGGGCATACCCCCCCCTGACGCGGCCATGAGCAAGAGCCCGGTCGCGACCGCGCCCCATCCGAAGACGCGATGTGTCCGGTACCACACACGATCACTGGCCAGCGTCCAGGGAAGCCGGATCCCAATCGTGAAGTTCGGCCGAATCTTGCCCGCGACATTGCCGGTTGCCACGAAACTTAGGCCAACCAGGGCCGTCACAAGGCGCGGGATATCCAGCGTGAGATCCAGGGCGCTCGCAATCAAAAACCCATGGCAACCCGCCAGCAGCAGGATCGCGGTGATCCAGACCGTGTCATAGGCGCGTTGCGAGCCCGCGAGATTGAGCGCCCTCGGCTCGATCCGCGGCAAGAGCGCGAACAGGAGAGTGAACAGGGCGCAAAGGCCCGGGATGATGAGGAGTGCCATCCACGCCTCGCTAAAGCGGTCCGGCTGGCCGGCAATGTCGAAATGCACCGGCACGCGTTTATCAGTCGGAATGCGGGTCAAGACCCAGGCCGACACGCTGAAAGTAGCGGCGGTGATGAACAGGCTGAAGCTCGGGGCAAGGCGGCTCATGGTATTTGTTTCTCGTTCAGAGCGGATTTCGGGATCGTATCGGAGGGCGAAGGCTCAGGTGGCGAAGCCCCAAAGCTCCTCATAAATAGCCACATGGTTTCCTCCAGCACGGAGAGATTCAACCAGTAGGTGATCCTGGTGCCGGATTTCTCGCTGCGTACAAGATCGGCTTCTCGCAAGACGGCGAAGTGACCCGACAGGGTCGGCTTTGCCAAATCGAAGCGTTCCGCGATCTCGCTTGCAGTCATTTCTCGCTCGCGCAAGAGCTGGAGGATTTCGCGCCGGGTCGGATCGGAGAGGGCTTTAAAGACCGAATTCATATTCGGTGATTAGCGAAATAACGAATAATAGTCAAATTAATTCGGCAGATACCGAACGATGGGCGAATACCTTACGTAACTGAGACCTTGGTCAGACTTGCAATTGCCAAACATGGAATTGCCGCGTCTCCTGGTCTGCCGATCACAGCTTCGGGAGAAGTCGTGAACCCGCGTAAACCTTGCCCGGAGCTGAGAAATTTCTGCGGCAAATATGACACAGGTCGTAACCCGCATGCTGCAGCGCGTGTCTCGCCGCTGGAAACACGGGAAAATTCAGCGATACTGCACTTAATGGAATCGTGGCGTTAGAGGCCTATTTTTGAGGACGTAACATGCGTCCTGGCCTAGCAACTGGAACAAGGTTATGTCTCTGAAGATTCGACTGGGTTTGATCGTCGCCGCCGGCATCATGCTGTCGGGCTGCATGCAGACCACTGCCATGTATCAACCGGCGCCGGAATCGACCCTGAAGCCGAATGACAAGGCGCAGCTCGCCAAGGCGAAGTATGCCAAGGTCAATCCGCCGGAGCCGTTCCGCCGCGCGATCGTCGACTTCCATCGCAAGGAACTGCCGGGCTCGATCGTGGTCGACTCCGACAACCACTATCTCTATTTTGTACAGGACGGCGGCAAGGCAATCCGCTACGGCGTGACCGTGGGCGAAGAAGCCCTCGCATTCTCCGGTGTTGCCCGCGTTGGCAACATGGCCGAATGGCCGAAGTGGACCCCGACCGCCGACATCCACAAGCGCATCGAAGGCCTGCCGGCCTCTGTGCCCGGCGGCGTGGACAATCCGCTCGGCGCCCGCGCGCTCTATCTCTATCAGGGCAACAAGGACACGCTGTTCCGCATCCACGGCACCAACCAGCCGGAATATATCGGTGCGTCGATCTCCTCAGGCTGCATTCGCATGACCAACGAGGACGTGATCGATCTCTACAGCCGCGTGAAGCCGGGCGCCTTGGTCGTCGTGCTGGAGCCGAAGGCCGGCGACTCGCCATATAATTCGAAGCTGGCCCTCCAGGGCGGCGGCGGCACGCCATACTAAGCTTCACAAAATCCCAATCTTGAAAGGCGCCGGTACCCCGGCGCCTTTTTATTGATCCAGCGCCTCCCGCCCCGGTTTGATGCGACCGGAGCGGCTCGCTAACGCAACAGATTCAACGGGAATGGCGCCTGCGCGCGCTGCTTGCGCGGCTTCTTCGCTTTGACCTTGGATTTCTGCTCGGATTTGGCCTTCGGCTCTTCCGACTTGGTCCCTTCGGCCTGCTGCTCCTTGTCCGGTTCAGCCCGAGCTTCCGGCTGCTTCTGCGAAGATTGCTCGCCGGGCCTTGCGTCGGGCGTAGCCTCCTTACTCTCCGCCGTCTCTCGCGGCGGCGCTTCGGCCGGACGGGGCATCGGCATCAGCGGTGCGATCTGTGGCCACTGGTCCCAGACATCCCATTGGCAGATGCGATAATCGCCGCGACGCTCGGCGAGATCAAAATGGATGTGGTCCTCGTGATAACCGTCCGACCCCGGCCCAAGCACAGTGGGAAAGCGCGTACACAGCGACAACAACACCCTTTCGCGCAGCGCACGCGGCGTATTTCGTTCGGTGAATGCTATGGTCTGGCCATTGACCAGCTTCAGCCCGCGCACGTCCAGCGCATTGGCGCGGCCATGTTCGGACAATTTGGCACCCTGAACGCGATTGCGACCGCGGCAGTTAAATGAGTCGAAATTGTCGATTTCGAGCAATTTCGTGTTGAGGCTGCCGGCCAGTGGAGCCATGTCCATACGCACCCAGTCCGCTACGGCCTCGGCCATGTTGCAACGCATGGTGGCGGCCGGCTTGAGCGGTACCAGCGTCTTGTCGGGAAGCACGATCGCTTCAAGGCGCACCAAATCGGGGCCGCCGCAGGCGCCCGGGCCCTTGATGTCCGGAATGCTCGGTGCGATCGCAATGTTCTCGCTCAGCGCCAGCCGGCAGGCCGAAGGCGGCAGTGGTTCGGGCGATTTCAGCTCTGCTGGCTTCTGCTCGGCGGCCTTGTTCTCTGGCTGAACAGGCGGGGCGCCGGACTGGCTGTCGTCTTTCGCTGCGTTGTCGGACGCGATCTGCGGCGCTTCGGCTGGACGCGGCTTCGGCAGCGGCACGCGCGAGGTGGTCGGATAGGCCTGTGCCGGCAGTGCCGAAATCATGAGCAGCGCAAGAACCGCTCCAATTGTCGTTTGGCCGCAGCGGGATAGACCAAAAGTCGATTTTACGCCCGCTTTCCCCGCGTTACACTTCATGGCAAGACCTAGTTCCCCAATGATGGGCAAACCCGTCGTGGGCGCTGCGGTTCCTTAACGGAAGCGCGAGCAGAACAGCAATGCGGAGGAGGAATCGAATGCGCGGCTTGATGCAAGACTGGCCCCTGTTGTGTCATCGGATCATCGATCACGCAGCGAAGAATCACGGCGAGCGCGAGGTCGTCACCCGCTCCGTGGAAGGACCGATCCACCGCACCAACTATGCCGAGATCCGCAAGCGCTCACTGAAGGTCGCACAGCGGCTCGATAAGGAAGGCATCGTGCTCGGCGACCGCGTCGCCACCATTGCCTGGAACACCTGGCGCCATCTCGAAGCCTGGTACGGCATCATGGGCATCGGCGCCATCTGCCACACGGTGAATCCGCGCCTGTTCCCGGACCAGATCGCCTGGATCATCAACCATGCGCAAGACCGCATCGTGATGACCGATCTGACCTTCATTCCGATCCTGGAAAAGATCGCGGACCAGCTCCCAAGCGTCGAGCGCTATATCGTTTTCACCGACAAGGCGCATATGCCGACGACCACGCTGAAGAACGCCGTCGCGTATGAGGACTGGATCAACGAGGTCGATGGAAACTTCCAGTGGAAGGAGTTCGACGAGAACACTGCCGCGACCATGTGCTACACATCGGGCACCACAGGCGATCCGAAGGGCGTGCTGTATTCGCATCGCTCCAACGTGCTGCATTCGCTGATGGCGAATAACGGCGACTCACTCGGCACAACGTCCAAGGACACGATGCTGCCGGTGGTGCCGCTGTTCCACGCCAATAGCTGGGGCATCGCTTTCTCTGCGCCGTCCATGGGCACCAAGCTGGTGATGCCGGGCGCCAAGCTTGATGGCGCATCAGTCTATGAACTACTCAGCACCGAGAAGGTGACCTACACCGCAGGCGTTCCGACGGTATGGCTGATGCTGCTGCAACATATGCAGAAGGAAAAGCTGACACTGCCGGATCTCAAGGTGGTGGTGTGCGGCGGCTCGGCGATGCCGCGTGCGATGATCGAGACCTTTGCGAATATGGGCGTCGAGCCGCGCCATGCGTGGGGCATGACGGAAATGTCGCCACTCGGCACCGTTTGCGTGCTGCAGGGTCAGTTCAAGGATCTCGATGGCAGCGCCAAGTTCGACATCCTGCAGACGCAGGGCTTCTCGCCCTTCATGGTCGAAATGAAGCTGGTCGACGATAATGGCAAGTTGATCCCGAACGACGGCAAGACCTTCGGCCGTCTGCTGGTACGCGGGCCTGCCGTTGCGAAGGCTTACTATCGCGTCGACAGGAACATCCTCGACGACGAAGGCTACTTCGACACCGGCGACGTCGCAACCATCGATGAATACGGCTATATGCGGATCACGGATCGCTCGAAGGACGTCATCAAGTCCGGCGGCGAATGGATCTCGTCGATCGATCTGGAGAATCTCGCGGTCGGCCATCCGCAGGTGGCGGAAGCGGCTGTGATCGGCGTCTTCCATCCCAAGTGGGACGAGCGCCCGCTGTTGATCGTGCAGCTCAAACCGGACCAGCAGGCGAGCCGAGAGGACATCCTGAACTACATGGATGGCAAGATCGCCAAGTGGTGGATGCCAGACGATGTGGTGTTCGTCGATGCGATTCCGCATACCGCGACGGGCAAGATCCTGAAGACGGCGTTGCGCGATCAGTTCAAGGAATACAGCCTGCCGACCGCAGCTGCGTAAATAAAAAGCCTCTCCTTGCACGGCGAGGAGAGGCCGACTTTGCAACTTAATCGCTATTAGCCGTTCAGTGCGGCCTTCACCAAGCCACTGACCTTTCCGAAATCCATCTGTCCGGCATATTTCGCCTTCAGGGCGGCAATCACCTTGCCCATATCCTTCATGCCGACAGCGCCAAGCTCGGTGATCTCGGCAGCTATCGCAGCCTTCGTCTCATCGTCCGACATCTGTTGCGGCAGATAGGCCGTGATGACCGCGATCTCCTCGCGCTCCTGTGCGGCGAGTTCGGCACGGCCGCCCTTGTCGTAGAGTTCCACCGACTCCTGACGCTGTTTGATCATCTTCTGCAGCAGGCTGAGCAAATCGGCATCGCCGAGCGGAGGCTTGCCCTGGCCGCGCGCATCGATATCCGCATTCTTGATGGTCGAGTTGACCATGCGCAGGGTGGAAAGCTTGCGCTCGTCTTTGGCTTTCATGGCCTCCTTGACGGCGGCATTGATGTCGTCGCGCAGCATATACGTCTCCTTGTCGGCGGCCTCTCAGCGGCGCCCGAATTGTGCCGATAACGATCTAAGCGCTTTGCCGGGATGGCACAACATGGCCGCTGAACCGTGGACCGGCCCTCACTGCGCCGGGCGGCGGCCGCTGGAGGAGAAATCTTCTGCGGCAACGCTGCGGAGATCGCCCGGCTGCCCGGTGTTCGGACCGTACGGCAACACCATCAGGGCGGCGACGGTGGCCGGAATACCCGGCGTTCCCCACAGGGTCGGCTGCACATCAAAATCGACCCGGAGATGGTGGCGATCGATGGCAGCGACCCTGCCCATCCAGTCCAGGCACGTCAAATCCTTAGCGAAACAGAGACCAACCCATCCACGTTGCAGGGTCGCAGGACGCGGCATGCCCCAAGCATATTGGAAGCGGAATGGACGACTGTAGCGAGGATGATCGGGGCTGTAGAAGGCGGTTGCGAAGGCGAGTCCGTCATCGCCGCTCACCTGTATCATCGGCCGGCCTGTTGCCTGGTGCCATCGCTTGGTCGCCTCGGCAGCGGCGAGCCGGTAATAGGTTCGCTCATTGGGGTTGGCGCTGTTGCGCTGGATCGCATGGATCGGCGCGGCCACGACGATGGCCGTGATTGCAATTCCGGCTACCCAGGTAGCGAGATTGACGACAAAGAAGCGCTCCAGTGTAAAGCTGGCGCCGCAGACGATCAGGACGACCGGCAGGAACAACCCCTGTGCGGCCCAGAGCGATGGCATATTGGTGCCAAGCGCCACCGCTGTGACGGGTGGCAACATGAGCGTGCCAACGAAAACCCAGAACAGCAGAAGGAGCCCCGACGGCATGGCGCGGAAATCCGTCATGAAACGACCCAGCCGTTGTCCCGCCGAAAGGGTCCAGGCAATCGCCGGCACAGCAAGCGCCGCGCCAATGCCGAGCAAGAACATGGTCGCTTCGTTGAGCGAGTGGTGCAGGCCAAAACCACCCTGCTGTTTCAGTGGATAGGTGAGCGTCTGACCGTCATTCATCGCCAGCCAGTGCAGATGCGGCCCGAGCACGATGAGGCCGGCTAACGTCGAAAGCCACGGCGCCAATGACTTGAAGTATGTCGCCCGCCGCGGATGCGCGAAGGCCGCGAGCACGAAGCCTGCGACCAAGAAGATCGAATAGTATTTGCCGAGCATCGCCAGGGCCGCCAGCAGGCCAGCCGCGACCGACCAACCGATGCTGCGTGTTTCGAACGAGCGTAGGTAGCAATAAGTGGCCATCGGCCAGATCGCCAGCAGCACGGTGTTGGCATTGAAGCGCTGTGCGTAGAATTGATAGACTGGCGTCAGCATCAGCAGCATCAACACGACGGCGCGGGCGTCGCCGCGCACGAAGCGGCGCGCGATCAGATCGACTGCGAACAGCGCGATTGCCGCATTGGTCATGGACAGCAACTGGAAAGACCAGTCAGTGAGCGGGAAGATCTGCGTCCATAACCAGGCTACCCAGCCCATCAACGGCGGATGCTTGGCGTTCCCCCAGGCGAATTCCCGCCCGAGTGTCCAGGTCTCCAGTACGTCGACATGCAGGTCGCCGCTTTGATAGGCGACGATGAGGAACAGCCACCACGCCGCTGCAAAACCGGCAATCAGAAGCGGAATCGCCCAGCCTCTTTCGATGCCATCGAGCCAAGCCAGGAATGGGCGACGCCAACGCGCCGGCGCCGCGGCCGAACGTGCAGCCATGGCGGCGAAATAATCAAGCCGCACAGAAATATCCGGAAATACCCAGTTCGGGGGTTGCTAGCGGCGAATCGCACGCTCAGCAAGCGAGGTTCGGGGAATTTGACTAATTCAACCTTTAAATAAATTGATCCAACGTCTCATCCGACGCCCCACCGGACGGCCCGCAAGGCATTCTGCCGGGGTTCCCCACATGTGAAATCCCGCCGATCCGGCTTTGACGCCGCAGAGCCGCGGGATTATGTAGTCCTCTCATGACCCCCACAGAAACATCCCCAGCCTGGCCGGACCACAAACCGACCGCGCTCCTCGTGCTCGCCGATGGCACTGTGCTCGAAGGCTTTGGCCTCGGCGCGGAAGGCCATGCCGTCGGTGAAGTCTGCTTCAACACCGCCATGACCGGCTATGAAGAGATCCTCACCGATCCCTCCTATGCCGGCCAGCTCATTACTTTCACCTTCCCCCACATTGGCAATGTCGGCACCAATGACGAGGATATCGAGACGGTGAACATGGCGGCGACGCCCGGCGCCCGCGGCGTGATCCTGCGCTCGGCCATCACCGATCCGTCGAATTTCCGGGCCTCCCGGCATCTCGACGCCTGGCTGAAGGCGCGCGGCATCATCGGCATTTCCGGCATCGACACCCGTGCCCTCACTGCTCTGATCCGCACCAAGGGCATGCCGAATGCCGTAATCGCGCATGCAAGGGACGGAAAGTTCGACCTGCACGGGCTGAAGGAAGAAGCGCGCGAATGGCCAGGCCTCGAAGGCATGGACCTCGTTCCGATGGTCACCTCCGGCCAGCGTTTTACCTGGGACGAAATGCCCTGGGAATGGAACAAGGGGTTCGGGCACCAGGACAAGCCGGAATTCAACGTGGTCGCCATCGACTACGGCATTAAGCGGAACATCCTGCGCCTGCTCGCCGGTGAAGGCTGCAAGGTCACCGTCGTTCCAGCCACCACGTCGGCTGAGGACATCCTCGCGCTGAAGCCGGATGGCGTGTTCCTATCCAACGGCCCAGGCGATCCGGCCGAAACCGGCAAATATGCCGTGCCGGTCATCAAGCAGGTGATCGATAGCGGCCTGCCGACATTCGGCATCTGCCTCGGTCATCAGATGCTTGGCCTCGCGGTTGGCGCCAAGACCAAAAAAATGCATCAGGGCCATCACGGAGCCAATCATCCGGTCAGGGACGAGACCACCGGCAAGGTGGAGATCACTTCGATGAACCATGGCTTCGCCGTGGACGAAGCGACGCTGCCGAAGGGCGCCAAGCAGACCCATATCTCGCTGTTCGACGGCTCCAATTGCGGCATCGAACTCGAAGACAAGCCGGTATTCTCGGTGCAGTACCACCCCGAAGCCTCGCCGGGCCCGCGGGACTCGCATTATCTGTTCAAACGGTTTGCCGATCTGATGCGGACGAAGAAGGCGTCGTAGGCGCCGGACATTTCAGAACTTTGTCATGGCCGGGCTCGTCCCGGCCATAGTCGTTTCTGAGCCATTCAGTTGGTATTCGGGGCGCTCTTTTTGTATGATGTCCATCATCAAAAAAGGAAGCGCCATGACCGACAAAACCTCGCCCTTTGGCGTCGTCTCCCCCGCCGTCCTCGCTTCGATGTCGGGCCTCGATTTCGTGCGAAAGATGTTCGCGGGCGAGTTGCCGCAGCCGCCGATCATGGAGAATGTCGGTCCGTTCGACTCGACAGCCGATCACGGCCATGTCGTGTTTCACAGCATCCCCGGGATCCGCCACTACAATCCGATCGGCTCGGTGCATGGTGGCTATGCCGCGATCCTGCTGGATTCCGCCATGGGCCTCGCCGTGCATTCGACGCTGCCGCCGGGCTCCGGCTACACCACGCTGGAATTCAAGATCAGTTTTATCCGCGGCATGAGCGAAGCCACCGGCACGGTGCGCACCGAAGGCAAAGTCCTCAATGCCGGCCGCCGCGTTGCCATCGCGGAGGCCCGGATCACCGACGATAAGGGGCGACTGCTCGCGCATGCGACGACGACGTGTCTCGTGTTCGAACTCCCGAAGTGAGGCCAGGCAAACGGAACGGGTCGACATGATTGCGGTTTACGTGTCGTCTTACACGGAGATTGCCGATGTGCATGACCGAACCGCAAACCATCGTTTTCGCCGATGATGGGCTGACGCCGAATAATCCATTGCCGCTGCTGATCTACAAATCGGTGATCGATGTCGGCGGCGATGAGCCCGAGGCCGCAATCGAGCAGGTGTTTGGCGACAATCGATGGGGCGACATGTGGCGCAACGGCGTATTCGACTATCTGCACTATCACGCCACCGTACATGAAGTGCTCGGCATTTCCCGCGGTCGCGCCGTCATTCGTTTCGGCGGGGACAAAGGGCGCGAAATCGAAGTCGCGGCGGGCGACGTTGCCGTGCTGCCTGCAGGGACCGGCCATCAGCGTGTCAGTGCGAGTCCGAACTTCCGAGTGGTCGGCGCCTATCCGCCGGGGCCGGGCGTCGAGATCACCCGGGCCACGCCGGAAAACCATCGCAAGGCGTTGCAGACCATTCCGCAGGTCAAGCTGCCGCCGAGCGATCCGGTACGCGGCAAGAACGGGCCGCTCATGACGTTATGGCAGAAGATGGCTCAAGCCGACTAGCCCAGATACGAAAACGCCCGCTGTGAAGCGGGCGTTTCGACACGTCGCTGACCAGAACTTACCGTTCGTTGGCGCCTTCCTGGCGGCTGGCTTCGAACAGGAACCAGGTGCGGCGCTCGGTTTCGTCGATGAAGTTCTCCAGGATGCTGGCGCTGGCGACGTCCTTGGCATCATCACAGACGTCGTGCGCCTTGCGCATCGCTGCTGCCATCTTCTTGTTGTCGTCCATGAGCTCATGCAGCATCTCGATCGGCGGCACGTAATCCTCGTCATTGTCTTTGATCGATTGCAGCTTGGCGATTTCGCCGATCGACCGGATCGTGCGGCCACCGATCTTGCGGACGCGCTCGGCAAGCTGGTCCGTGGTCGCGAAGATCTGATCCGACTGTTCGTCAAGCAGGAGATGATAGTCGCGGAAGTGACGACCCGACACGTGCCAGTGGAAATTCTTCGTCTTCAAATAGAGAGCGAAGGCGTCGGCGAGGAGGCCGTTGAGCGCCTTGGAGACCTTCTCCACGCCGTCGGCGGCAAGATCGGTCGGTGTATTGAGATCGGCGGCGATTTTCGATTTGGTGCTCACGTGCGATACCTTCCTGTGAACGCGGTCACTGGGACCAAGGCGGGATTGATCGTGTACGGAAGTGTCTGCGACGAACGGCGCACTGTCTTGAATGTCCGTATTGTCGATTACTCCGGAACGTCAAACTGGCTGTCGGGCAAAAAGCGTTTCCAAGTTGCGCGGAACGCTCTAGACGGTTTCAACGCAGGACAAATGTAAGGGTTCCCCTCAAGGGAACAAGGACAAGGCGTACCGCCGCATGGAAGATTGGATCGATTATTACGATTCCACCCACACGATTTACGCCAGCAAACACCATCGTGACGTTCATTTCGAACTGATCGCCCGCGACATCACCGGATACATCCGATCCAAGGACGCCACCGTCCTCGATTATGCCTGCGGCGAGGCATTGTCGGCTGGCAAAGTCGCTGAGGCCTGTGCCAGGCTCATTCTGGCCGAACCCGCACCGAAAGTGCGCAGCCGGATCGCCGCGCGCTTTGGGAACAATCCGAAGATCACCGTACATTCGCTCGACGAGCTCCGCGATCTCCCCGCAGGCTCGGTCGATCTCGCCATCATGAATTCGGTCGCCCAGTATATGACCCTACCCCAGCTCGAAGACGCATTCGCCATGGTGAGGCGCCTGCTCAAGCCGGACGGCCAACTTGTCGTCGGCGACATCCTGCCGCCGGACCTGGGCATGATGACTGATGTGCTGGCGCTGCTGCGACTCGCCGCCAAACATGGCTTTCTGTGGGAAGCATTTGTCAGTCTGGTCAAAACTGCCTTGTCCGACTACCGTCAGTTAAGGACAACGCTCGGTCTCCAGCACTACAGCGCGACGGACATGGTTGCCAAACTTGAGGCAGCGGGATACCGAGCGTCACGCGCAAAGGTCAATATCGGTCACAATCAGGCGCGGATGACATTTGTCGCGCATCCGATCGGTTGATTGGCATTTGAGACGTTAAGGTTAAGAAAACCTTTGTGAAACTGGTGGTAGATCAACCGCCTGTGATCGATCACAGTGAGAATGGCCCGGTGGCGGAAATGTCTACGCGGGGGCGAGTGCATCGCTTCATATCCTGGTTCAAGTCCAGGCTGGGCCTCCATCCTTCGCCGCCTCCGGCGGCTTCGGCTCGGCGAGCCATCTTCGGTCCTGGCTTCTCCACAGGCGGCCTAGCCGCGCCATAGCGCGGAGCACGAAGGCGGGTTTAAAAGCCTTCCCTGCCCCGTTATACTGGTCTAAAGACAGCCGCGCGCGAAGATTGGCCAGCTCCATACGGGGTCGAAGGCCGGTCAGGCGCCCGGGCCCGAGGGACGCGCGACTGCGCGCCCTTTTTTTGTGCCGATTTGTCACCATCGCGAGACGTAATGCCAAAACGCACCGACATATCCACCATCCTGATCATCGGCGCCGGTCCCATCGTGATCGGCCAGGCCTGCGAGTTCGATTACTCCGGCACGCAAGCCGTCAAAGCGTTGAAGGAAGAGGGCTATCGCGTCGTTCTCGTGAACTCCAATCCGGCCACGATCATGACGGATCCGGACCTGGCGGACGCGACCTATATCGAGCCTATCACGCCCGAAATCGTCGCCAAGATCATCGAGAAAGAGCGCCACGTCATTCCCGGCGGCTTCGTGCTGCTGCCCACCATGGGCGGCCAGACCGCGCTCAACTGCGCGCTGTCTCTCCGCAAGCAAGGCACGCTGGAGAAGTTCGACGTCGAGATGATCGGCGCCACCGCCGAAGCCATCGACAAGGCGGAAGACCGCCAGCTGTTCCGCGAGGCCATGACCAAGATCGGGTTGGAGACGCCGAAGTCGCGTCTCGCCAATGCATCGGACCTCAAGAAACAGTATCGCGACCAGTATCTTGCCGAGAAGGCGAAGCTCTCCGGCGAGGCCCTCGCCGAGCATGAGCGCCAGTGGGACCTGCACGAAGCCGATCGCCGCAAGCGCTATCAGGAGCACGCCCTCGGCCAGGCGCTGATGGCACTGTCCGAGATCGGCCTGCCCGCAATCATCCGCCCGTCCTTCACTATGGGCGGCACCGGCGGCGGCATTGCCTATAATCGCGAGGAATTCCTCGACATCATCGAGCGCGGACTGGACGCGTCTCCGACCAACGAAGTGCTGATCGAAGAGTCGGTACTCGGCTGGAAGGAGTACGAGATGGAAGTTGTCCGCGACAAAAAGGACAACTGCATCATCATCTGCTCGATCGAGAATCTCGATCCGATGGGCGTGCATACCGGCGACAGCATCACTGTCGCGCCGGCGCTGACGCTCACTGACAAAGAATACCAGATCATGCGCGACGCCTCGCTGGCGGTGCTGCGCGAGATCGGCGTCGAGACCGGCGGGTCCAACGTGCAGTTCGGCGTCAACCCTGCCGACGGCCGCATGGTCGTGATCGAAATGAATCCGCGCGTGTCGCGCTCGTCTGCTCTTGCGTCGAAGGCTACCGGCTTCCCGATCGCCAAGGTCGCGGCGAAGCTCGCCGTCGGCTACACGCTCGATGAAATCGCCAACGACATCACCGGCGGCGCCACGCCGGCCTCATTCGAGCCAACCATTGACTATGTCGTCACCAAGATTCCGCGTTTCGCTTTCGAGAAATTCCCGGGTGCCTCGCGCACGCTAACCACCTCGATGAAGTCAGTCGGCGAAGTGATGGCCATCGGTCGCACCTTCCAGGAATCGCTGCAGAAGGCGCTGCGCGGCCTTGAGACCGGCCTCACCGGCCTCGACGAGATCGAGATCGAGGATCTCGGCCGCGGCGACGACAAGAACGCGATCCGCGCAGCTCTCGGAACGCCGACCCCCGATCGCATCCTGCAGGTTGGTCAGGCCATGCGCCTCGGCTGGACCGACGAGGAAATCTTCAACTCCTGCAAGATCGATCCGTGGTTCCTCGCACAGATGCGTGGCATCGTGGACATGGAAGCCAAGGTGAAAGCTGACGGCCTGCCGACCCACGCTTTTGGCATGCGCTCGCTCAAGGCCATGGGTTTCTCGGATGCGCGCCTTGCGGTGCTCGCCGGCAAAACCGAAGCCGAAGTGAAGGCGTTGCGCCGTTCGCTGAACGTCCGCCCGGTATTCAAGCGCATCGATACCTGCGCCGCCGAATTCGCATCGCCAACCGCCTATATGTATTCGACCTACGAATCTTCTTTCGCAGGCAGCTTCGCGGACGAGAGCCAACCGTCGGACAAGAACAAAGTCATCATCCTCGGCGGCGGTCCGAACCGGATCGGCCAGGGCATCGAGTTCGACTATTGCTGCTGCCATGCCTGCTTCGCGCTCGCCGATGCCGGATACGAAACCATCATGGTCAACTGCAATCCGGAAACCGTGTCGACCGACTACGACACTGCGGATCGCCTCTATTTCGAACCGCTCACCGCGGAAGACGTGCTCGAGATCATCGACACCGAGCGGCAGAACGGCACGCTGCATGGTGTGATCGTGCAGTTTGGCGGCCAGACTCCGCTGAAGCTCGCGCGTGCACTGGAAGCCGCCGACGTGCCGATCCTCGGCACTTCGCCGGACGCCATCGACCTCGCCGAAGATCGCGATCGCTTCAAGCGCGTCCTCGACAAGCTCAAGCTTAAGCAGCCGAAGAACGGTATCGCCTATTCGGTCGAACAGGCGCGCCTCGTCGCCGCCGATCTTGGACTGCCGCTCGTCGTCCGCCCGTCCTATGTGCTCGGCGGCCGTGCGATGCAGATCATCCGCGAGGAAAGCCAGCTCGGCGATTACCTGCTCGGCACCCTGCCCGAGCTGGTGCCCGCCGACGTCAAGGCGCGCTATCCGAACGACAAGACCGGCCAGATCAACACGGTGCTTGGCACCAATCCGCTGCTGTTCGATCGCTATCTGTCGGATGCCATCGAAGTCGATGTGGATTGCCTCTCGGACGGCAAGGACACCTTCGTCGTCGGCATCATGGAGCACATCGAAGAAGCCGGCATCCACTCCGGCGACTCAGCCTGCTCGCTGCCGCCACATTCGCTCGACGATGTAATGATCGCAGAGCTTGAACGTCAGACTCGCGAACTCGCGCTCGGTCTCGATGTGGTTGGCCTGATGAACGTGCAGTTCGCGGTCAAGGACGGCGAGATCTATGTGCTCGAAGTCAATCCGCGCGCCTCGCGTACGGTGCCATTCGTCGCCAAGGTGATCGGCATGCCGGTCGCCAAGATCGCCGCGCGCATCATGGCCGGCGAGAAGCTCGCCGACTTCAAATTGACGAAGCGCAAGCTGAACCATGTCGGCGTCAAGGAATCGGTGTTCCCATTCGCGCGCTTTCCGGGTGTCGATACGGTGCTCGGTCCGGAGATGCGCTCGACCGGCGAAGTGATGGGCATCGACTCGTCGTTCGAGATCGCCTTCGCCAAAAGCCAGCTCGGCGGCGGCACCCGCGTGCCGCGCAAGGGCACCGTCTTCGTCTCGGTGCGCGAGAGCGACAAGACCCGCATTCTCGATGCGGTGAAGCTGCTCGCATCGAGCGGTTTCAAGATCGTCGCCACGTCAGGCACCCAGCGCTTCCTGGTCGATAACGGCGTTGCCGCCGAGAAGATCAACAAGGTGCTGGAAGGCCGTCCGCATATCGTGGACGCCATCACCAATGGCGAGATCCAGCTGGTGCTCAACACCACCGACGGTCCGCAGGCGCTGGCCGACAGCCGTTCGCTGCGGCGGGCTGCCCTCTTGCATAAAGTACCGTATTACACCACACTTTCGGGGGCCGTGGCGGCCGCGCAGGGTGTCCGTGCCAATATGGGCGGCGACCTTGAGGTCCGCACATTGCAGAGTTACTTTTCCGAAACCTGACTTTGACCGGCGCGGCAATCCGGATTGAGGTTGGTCAAGAACAGGTCATGATCGGAACCAGCCGGTCATGAACCGGTTCTGTTTCGGCGCCTGAATCCTGCATCTGCGCCGGCTGCAACGACAGCCCCGCATATTCCCTGCAGGCCGATTTCACGGACTGAAGACTTTCGCCGCACGCGTCAGCGTGCGGCATGACGTTAGAGGACGAAGAGAATGGTTGAGAAGGTCCCGATGACCGCCGGCGGTTTTGCTGCCCTCGAAGTCGAACTGAAGGAGCGCCAGACGGTGCACCGTCCGCGCATCATCGAGCAGATAGCCGAGGCGCGCTCCCATGGCGACCTCTCCGAAAACGCCGAGTATCACGCGGCGAAGGAAGAGCAATCACATAACGAAGGCCGTATCAGCGAGATCGAGGACAAGCTCGCGCGCGCCGACATTATCGATATCAGCAAGCTCTCTGGCGACACCATCAAATTTGGCGCCACGGTCACGCTCATCGACGAGGACACCGAGAAGAAGACTGTGTGGCAGATCGTCGGCGAGCCAGAAGCGGACGCCAAGAACGGCCGCATTTCGATCACCTCGCCACTCGCGCGTGCGCTGATCGGCAAGAGCAAGGGCACCTCCGTCGAAGTGATCGCTCCGGGCGGATCGAAGGCCTATGAGATTGCCAAGGTGGAGTGGCGCTGAAGCCGCACACTCTCTAACCCGCAAAATTAACGATCAAAAGCCGCGCTTACAGTGCGGCTTTTTTGTTTCTCCGTAGCCCCGATTACTCACGCTCAGTCTTGCGCAGCTCCAATCGACCGCTAAGGTACCAAGATACAATCTACAGACCACGCGCGACGCATCGATCCCGAAGATTGAGACCGCCATGAACCATCAGCGATTTGCGAACAACTACCGGACGCTATCAATCGCCATCCTCTTGATTGCGTCGGCCACGGCCGCACCGGCTCAAATCGATACCGGCAAGCCCGGTGCAGCCGACGAGCCTCCGCCGCTTGCCCTCGACAACAAGCCGGATGCATCTCCGGCATCCCCCGCAGCCAGCAAGACCCGCTGGGTCGCGTACGCCAACGAGACGCAATCTCGCATCGATGCCTATCTGAACAATCGCCGCGAGGCATTCGGTAGCAAGCTCAACTTCAGCGCCGAATTGTGGGTCGATGCGCAGGGTCACATCACCAAAACCCAACTCGTCTCGGCATCCGGCAATGCCGCCTTCGACGCGGCGGCGCGCAAGAATTTTGCGCCGGGCCTCGTGCTCCCGCCGCCGGAGAAGGACATGCCGCTGCCGATCAAGGTGCGCGTCACGTCCAAGTGAATTCTGGCAGATCGATACGCCTGGCGCCGTACTCTCGAGTGCGGCTTTTGCTGCCCGCCCCGCGCACCTGAGGTCGGCGTCAGCCTTGCGCAACCTCGGTACCATAGCAAGACCATAGACACATCCAAAGGATGCATGGTCGTCATGAACTACCGCAGGACAATCGACACGACGGCGCAGGCTGGGATGATCGTTCTTGTGATGACTTTCGGAAGCGCGGCCACCGCCCAGACAGCCGCAACCAACTCGCCCGTGCCGCTGGCATCCGAGCCAAGGCAGAACATGCCAGCATCCGAACCGGGCCGGCCCACTGTCTCCTCATGGGGTGCCTATGCGATCGAGACGCACAAGCGGATCGAGAAGCACCTGAAGGCCAATCGGGACACCTTCAAATACAGATCTGATCTGTATGTCGAGCTCTGGATCGATCCCAATGGACGCGTGACTCGGACACGCGTCACCGGCGCATCCGGCAACCGCGCCACCGATGCGATGGCCGGCCCGGACTTCCCGCCGGGCCTGACCCTGCCCGCTCCCGCGAAAGACATGCCGCAGCCGATCAAGGTGAAAATCAACGCGGATCGATGAGCAGCAGTCAGCCCCTCGGCTGGAACAATTCTCACGATCATGGCAATTCTCACACGAGAGTGACCGGTGCTTTATCTCGCGGCAATGCTAGAAATGCCCCGTCATTCACAGGGGGACTAATGACAATGGACCAGACGCTCTCGAAATTTCAGCCGATCGTACTCAGCCTGCTGCGTTTCATCACCGGCCTTTTGCTGCTGCAATACGGCATCGCAAAGATCTTCAAATTCCCGGTCGTGCCTTACTTCGCCAATATCCCACCGCTGATCACCGTGGCCGGCACCATCGAGCTCGTCGGCGGCGCGCTGTTGCTGATCGGCCTGTTTACGCGTCCGATCGCGTTCATCCTGGCGGGTCAGATGGCCTGCGCCTATTTCATCGGCCACATGTTCAAGGGCGCCGATCCGGTATTCCTGCCGCTGCTGAACGGCGGCACCCTGGCCATCGCGCTGTGCTTCACCTGTCTTTACATTGCGACCGCCGGCGGCGGCCCGATCAGCGCCGATGCGGCGATGAAGAAGGGCTAGTCTCCGCGTCAGCACAAAAAAAGGCGCTCACCGCAAGGTGAGCCCCTTCGCTCTTGCGATCGTCTATTCCGCATCCTTCAATTCCAGCGGCACCGCAGCAGCATATTTCGAATTGTGCAGCACGAGCGATGTGCGCACGTTGCGCACATGCGGCGCCGCCGTCAGCTGGCCGACGAAGACCTGAAACGTCGCCATGTCCGGTGCAACGCATTTCAGGATGAAATCAATCTCACCGGACAGCATCCAGCACTCGCGTACCAAGGGCTCCTTGCGGACGAAATCCTCGAAGGCTTTGAGATCAGCATCGGCCTGACTCGATAGATGCACAGAGGCGAACACGGTGACGTCGAAGCCCAGTTTCCGCGGATCGAGCAAACCGCGATAGCCCTGGATGTAACCGGCCTCTTCCAGCGCGCGGACCCGGCGCAGACAGGGCGGCGGCGAGATGCCGACCCGCTTCGCGAGTTCCACATTGGTGATTCGGCCATCGGCCTGAATCTCGGCGAGGATTTTCAGATCGATCTCGTCTAGGCTTTTCGGCACGCCGGATCCTGCTGGTATTCGGAGCAATCAGTTGCGACTTGTTTAGCGCAGGAGCTGTAACTTGCGCAATTTTATTGCGCGTGCATTGCAGAAATTAAACCTTCGCGGGGGAAAATCTGGCGATGCGAATTGCAATTCTTGCATGGCTCACCAGATATTCTAGAATTCCTTTCAACGACTTCGCGCCGCTGCGATCCAATCGCCGGCACATTTCGCATCAAGCGCTGAATTTATTGCCCTGCGGAAGGGGACCCGACCATGGCCGCCACCACTCATGCCAAAGTCGTCATCATCGGCTCCGGTCCCGCCGGCTACACCGCCGCCATCTACGCCGCCCGCGCTATGCTCGAGCCGATTCTGATCCAGGGCATCCAGCCCGGCGGTCAACTCACCATCACCACAGATGTCGAGAACTACCCGGGTTTTGCCGATGTAGTTCAGGGCCCGTGGCTGATGGAGCAGATGGAGAAACAGGCTCATCACGTCGGCACCAGAATCGTCACCGATCTGGTCACCGACCTTGATCTGTCGCAGCGCCCGTTCCGCCTGACCTGCGATTCCGGCGACATCTATATTGCCGAAACCGTGATCCTCGCCACCGGCGCCCAGGCGCGATGGCTCGGCCTGCCCTCGGAAGATGCGTTCCAGGGCGGCGGCGTGTCCGCCTGTGCGACTTGCGACGGCTTCTTCTATCGCGGCAAGGAAGTTGTCGTTGTCGGCGGCGGCAATACCGCAGTCGAGGAGGCGCTATTCCTGACCAATTTCGCCTCGCAGGTTACCATCGTGCACCGCCGCGATCATTTCCGCGCCGAGCGCATCCTGCAGGAACGCCTGTTCAAGCATCCGAAGATCAAGGTGGTGTGGGACAGCGCGATTGATGAGATCTGCGGCACCCAGGGTCCAGCCAAGGTCACCCATGTCCGCCTGAAGAACGTCAAGACGGGCGCCACGACCGAACTCCTCGCCGACGGCGTCTTCATTGCCATTGGCCACGCACCGGCGACCGAGCTGGTGAAGGGCCAGCTCAAATTGAAGCCCTCAGGCTATGTTGAGGTTGCCGCCAATTCCACTGCGACATCGGTACCCGGCGTTTTCGCGGCCGGCGACGTCGCCGACGAGACCTATCGCCAGGCCGTCACCGCCGCCGGCATGGGCTGCATGGCCGCACTGGAAGCCGAACGTTTCCTTGCGGCGCATGCCCATGACCGCATAGCCGCCGAATAATCAATGCCACGAACCCGCAACGGATCTACGGATATGGATTGGGATAAGCTGAAGGTGTTTCACGCGGCGGCGGAAGCGGGAAGCTTCACGCATGCAGGGGAGCAGCTCGGGCTGTCTCAGTCGGCGGTATCCCGCCAGGTCAGCGCGCTGGAGCAGGAACTGGCGGTTTCGCTGTTTCACCGCCATGCCCGCGGCCTGATCCTCACCGAACAGGGCGACCTGCTGTTCCGAACCGCCCATGACGTGTTCATGCAATTGCAGGCAGCACGCGCCAAGCTCACCGACAGCCGCGAGCGGCCGAGCGGCGACCTCAAGGTCACCACCACCCCCGGCGTCGGCATCAACTGGCTGATCCCCCGGCTCGGTGAATTCACCGCGCTCTATCCGGAAATCCGTATCTCCCTGATCGTCACCGACGAGGAACTCGACCTGTCGATGCGCGAGGCCGACGTAGCGATCCGCACCCGCAAGCCAACCCAACCGGACTTGATCCAGCGCAAGCTGTTCGCCATGGGTTTCCACGCCTACTGCGCACCGGAATACATCAAGCATTTCGGTACTCCACGCACGCTTGACGAGCTCGACGGCCACCGCATCATCATGCTGAGCGATGCGCAGGTGTCTCCGCACCTGCAGAACCGCAGCTGGTTGATCGATGCCGGCCGCAACGGTAACGGCCCGCGTGAGGCCTATTTCAAGGTGAACAATATCCTGGGCCTGATGCGCGCCTGCCAGCAGGGCCTCGGCATCGCAGCATTGCCGGACTATCTCGTCGAAGAAAACGACCGCCTCGTTCAGCTTTTCAGCGAGTCGGATTCGATTCAACTCGACACATATTTTGTCTATCCGGAAGAACTGAAGACGGTCGCGCGCGTGCAGGTATTCCGCGACTTCATCGTGAGCAAGGCGCAGCGCTGGCCGTCGTAACCCGTAAAATATAGCGCCCGCCTTTTGTCAGAGCAGTCATGTCCACGCTGACGGCATGTCAGACATGACAAGTCATGCGTTGCTGCCTGGCGTCGGCGAGGATCATACTATTCAAACGCTGAGGCTCGTACCGCGCATTTGTCCCCCTCCTCCAGTGGTGCGGGTCTCAGTTATCCCTCTTGGAAGGTGATTGTGTCGGCCTCTCGAAGGCCAATACCTGAAGCCGGGCTCGAAAGAGACCGGCTTTTTTTTTGTTCTGGCGCGGGAAGTGAACGGGGTAGAGCGTCGTCGCTCCACCCCTCCTGCTGGTGCTGGTCCGAGCTAGTCCAGCCTGACCTTCGCCAAGCGCAGGGCGTTCCCGATCACGCTGACCGAAGATAGCGCCATCGCGGCAGCGGCGATCATCGGCGACAACAGGATGCTGAAAATTGGGTACAGCACACCGGCCGCGATCGGCACACCCGCCGCATTGTAGATGAAGGCAAATGCCAGATTTTGCCGGATATTGCTCATCACAGCCTTCGATAGTTCGCGTGCGCGCACGAGTCCCATCAGATCTCCGGTGAGCAGCGTCACGCCGGCACTCTCGATCGCGACATCGGTCCCCGTGCCCATGGCGATGCCGACATCGGCTGCAGCCAGCGCTGGCGCATCGTTGACGCCATCGCCGACCATGGCGACCCGGCGGCCTTCACCGCGCAAACGCGTGACCACATCACTCTTGCGCTCCGGCAACACGCCTGCCTCGACATCGTCGATACCCAGCGTCTTTGCGACGGCTTTCGCCGTCGTCGCATTGTCGCCGGTGAGCATGACCACGCGCAAGCCGCCGGCGCGCAGCTTTTCCAACGCGTCCGGCGCCGATGGCTTCACGGGATCGGCAATCGCCATGACACCCGCGACCTTGTCATCGACAGCCACGAAGATGGCAGTCGCACCGTTCTGCCGCGCCTGCTCGGCAACGTCATCGCAGGGCGTGGTATCCACCTTTAGTTCGCTCATCAGCATGGCATTGCCCAGCGCGACGCGCCTCCCATTGACAACGCCCGATGCGCCTTTGCCGGACGGCGAAGCGAAGTCGCTGACATCGCTCAGCATCACATTGCGTTGCTTTGCTGCATCGACAAGGGCCCGCGCCAGCGGATGCTCGCTGGAACGTTCGATGCTTGCAGCGAGTAGCAGAAGGTCGCTCTCGTTAAACCCGTTCGCTGGCATGATGCCGACCAGCTTCGGCTTGCCTTCCGTGAGTGTGCCCGTCTTGTCGATGATGATCGTGTCGATACTTTCCAACCGCTCCAGCGCCTCCGCGTCGCGCACCAGAATGCCGGCATGGGCGCCGCGGCCGACGCCAACCATGATCGACATGGGCGTTGCGAGGCCAAGCGCGCATGGGCACGCGATGATCAGCACGGTGACACCTGCAACCAGCGCAAACGTCAACCGCGGCTCAGGTCCGAATGTCGCCCAAGCGATGAATGCGATCACTGCCACAGCGAGCACGGCCGGCACGAACCAGCCGGCGACGCGATCCGCGAGACGCTGGATCGGGGCGCGCGAGCGCTGCGCCTTGGCGACCATGTCAACGATCCGTGACAGCATCGTATCGCGACCGATCTTGTCAGCGCGCAGCACGAGGCCGCCGCTCTGGTTCACGGTACCGCCGATCACGCGCGCGCCTTCGGCCTTGCTCACGGGCATGGATTCACCGGTAACCATGGACTCATCGACGGATGAACGTCCCTCGGTGACGACGCCATCGACCGGAATCTTCTCGCCCGGTCGCACGCGCAGCAGATCGCCAATGACGATCGCATCGAGCGCAATATCTTCGTCACCATCCGTACCAATGCGTCGCGCGGTGTTTGGGGCAAGACCGAGCAGCGCGCGGATCGCCCCTGACGTCTGATTGCGTGCGCGCAATTCGAGCACCTGGCCCAGCAGGACAAGCACGGTAATGACCGCAGCCGCTTCGAAATACACCGCCACGGCGCCGTGATGATCGCGGAACGCATCGGGAAACACGCCGGGCGCGAGGGTGGCCACAACGCTGTAGACCCAGGCCACGCCGGTGCCCATGGCAATGAGCGTGAACATGTTGAGATTACGCGTCACCACCGAGCGCCAGCCGCGCTCGAAGAACGGTGCGCCAGCCCACAGCACCACTGGCGTCGCCAGCACGAACGAAATCCAGTTCGATGTGGTCTGCGACACCAGTTGCATCAGGCCGAGATGCGCGCCCATCTCGAGCACGAAGACCGGCAATGTGAGCGCCAGGGCGATCCAAAGGCGCCGTGTCATGTCGATGAGTTCAGGATCCGGTTTGTCGTCCAGCGAGATCTGTTCAGGTTCCAGCGCCATGCCGCAGATCGGACAACTGCCGGGCCCTTCCTGGCGAATTTCAGGGTGCATCGGGCAGGTATAGATGGTGCCGGCCGGCGCAGGAGGCGCAGGCTCCTTCGGCTTCAGGAAGCTTTCGGGGTCGGCATTGAAGCGTTCGCGGCAACGCGTGCCGCAGAAGAAGTATTCGTGGCCTCGATAGGTCAGGCGGTTCTTCGCCGTCGCCGGATCGACAGTCATGCCACAGACCGGATCAATTACTTTAGTTGGCGCGACCTCACCGTGTTGATGACCATGCGAACAGCACCCCCCATGCTTGTGACCTGCATGCGCGTCCTGCCCCTTATCCGTGCGAGCTGTCTCTGCCACTGCGACCTCGTTTCCTGAATCATATACCCTATGGGGGTATATGAACCTGATGCACAGCGAGGTCAAGACGCCCGTTTTAAAACGCCTCGAACGAGCGAAGGCAGAATGCGCGGCACTGACGCATGGTGGATCACGACTGGAATTGAATGGATCTGACCACGCAGATCACAGTTGCGCTAACACTGCGGCGAGCCGAAGAAGAGATGATGCGCGATCGGGTGCGCGTCGGTTTCATCGGGCGACAAGACCGAGTGGCGAAGCTCGGTCGCAAACTGTGGCGGGGATACTGCGCAGGGGTCGCATCAGTGACAGTGCAATGCCTTTGCATTGCGAGTTTACGAGCACGGTTGACGCGAGGTTACTCAGCCAGCCCTCTTAGGTTTATACAACGATACGATACCCGCATAGGTAAGCACAATCGACCATTCGAATGCTCGGCCTCTGCCGCTGAATGAGAAGAATGCGCTATTGGACCTATCGGCGTGCCGATAGGTATTTACGTGTCCTTACATACTTATATCTAGGGTCTCGCGCAGGTTCAGTGCTCCCACCTGCGGTACGCGTTTCATGCTCACCATCTACAACTGCATCGCCAACGCCCACGATCTTCGTCTCGTTGGCCTTGCCGCCGTCATCTGCGCGATCGCATCGGTTACTGCCGTCACCCTGCTTCGCCACGCGCGAAGCGCGGAAGGCGGCATGAGCTATCTCTGGCTCGGTGTTTCCGCGATCTCAACCGGGTTCGGCATCTGGGCTACGCATTTCGTCGCCATGCTGGCGTTCACACCAGGCATACCGAGCGGCTACAATATCGTGCTTACGGCCGTCTCGTTGGTCGCCGCGATCCTGCTCACCGGCGCGGGTCTCGCCGTCGCGCTGATTCCCAACCTCCGCGCCGCTCCCGCTATCGGCGGCGGCGTCGTCGCCGGCGGCATCGCGGCGATGCATTACACGGGCATGGCAGCGTTCGAGGTGCAGGCCATCATGTATTGGGACGTCGCGCTGGTAATTTCGTCGATCGTTATCGGCGGCGCGCTCGGCGCGATGGCACTGCCTGTCGCGTTGCATGGCAACGAGCCATCATGGCGCATCGGGGGCGCGCTGTTGCTGACGCTGGCGATCTGCAGCCATCATTTCACCGCGATGAGCGCCGTTACCATCGTTCCCGATCCGAGCATCGCGGTCTCGCCGCTGTCGGTCCCGGCCGCCTGGCTCGCGCTTGGCGTGGCGCTGATCAGTTTCGCCATCATCGGGCTGGCGGCAGGCGGCATCGCGCTCGACATCCGCGACCGTCGCCGTACCCATCTCGAAGCCGATCGCATGCTCGGCCTCGCCAATGCGGCCATCGAAGGCCTGATCGTCTGTGACGGCGACACCATCGTCACGGTCAATAACAGCTTTGCCGCGCTTGCCTTCGCTTCGACAGAGAGTTTTGTCGGCGAGAGTCTCGATGGCTGCTTTCCCGATGATCTACCGCGTGCCGCCTTGATCGCACGGCCCGATCAACCCGTCGAAGCGAATCTCCGCGCGGGTCACGGCGTCGTCGTCCCCGTCGAACTGATCCTGCGACAGATCGATTTCGCGGGCCGGCCACATCAAGTGATTGCCGTGCGAGATCTCCGCGCGCGCAAGGAGGCCGAGCAGCATATCCGTTTCCTTGCCCATCACGACGCACTCACCGGCCTGCCCAATCGCAGCTACTTCAATGATCGCGTCGATGCCGAGATCGCAAACATACAGCCCGGGCGCAAGCATGCAGTATTGTGCCTCGATCTGGACCGCTTCAAGGAAGTCAACGATCTGTTCGGCCATGCCGCCGGTGACAAGGTACTGCAGACTATCGCGGCGCATGTCAGCAGCCTGCTCGATGACGGTCAGGTGATGGCCCGCCTGGGTGGCGACGAATTCGCGATCCTGATGCCCAACATCCGGCACAATGCCGCGGCGGAAAAGATGGCGCAGCGCGTACTCGAAACATTACGCGACCGCGACGATGCGTCCGAACTCGGCAGCGTCTCCAGCAGCATCGGCATTGCGCTGTATCCCGACGACGCCACCGACCGCGAGTCAATGTTGGCGCATGCAGACACCGCGCTGTACCGCGCCAAGACCGACGGTCGCGCCACCTACCGCTTCTATGAGACCGGCATGGGCGATGCGGTGCGTGATCGCCGCATGCTGGAGCACGATCTGCGTAGCGCCGTGGCTGGCGGTCAGATGAAACTCGTCTATCAACCGCAGGAAGGTATGCAGCGTGGCGCCGTGATCGGCTTCGAAGCACTGCTGCGCTGGACCCATCCGACCCGTGGCGTGGTATCACCCGCGATTTTCATTCCGATCGCGGAAGAGACCAGCGCCATTCTGGAGATCGGTGAATGGGTCATGCGCACCGCCTGTGCGGAAGCCGCGAGCTGGAAGCAACCACTGACCATCGCCGTAAACGTTTCGGCCGTGCAGATCTATCACGATAATTTCGTGCCGATGGTGCACGAGATCCTGCTGGAGACAGGTCTTTCGCCGTCGCGCCTCGAACTCGAAATCACCGAGACCGCGCTGATCCGCGATCTCAACCGCGCACTCTCGGCACTGCGCCGGATCAAGGCCCTCGGCGTGCGCATCGCCATGGATGATTTTGGCACCGGTTATTCGTCGCTGTCGAATCTGCGTGCCTTCCCGTTCGACAAGATCAAGATCGACGGCTCGTTCATCAAATCGGTGAACAATAACGGCCAGGCGGCAACCATTGTGCGCGCCGTGGTCGGCCTCGGCCGCGGATTGGGGTTACCGGTGCTGGCGGAAGGCGTCGAGACCGAAGCCGAGCTTAAATTTCTCAACGACGAGAAATGCGACGAGGTACAGGGCTATCTGCTCGGCAAACCGGCCAGCATCGATCAATTCGCCCATGTGACCGAAGGCGTGCCGCAGCAGGTATCGGCCACGATCGATAGCAAGGTCGCCTGATAAACCCAGCCATAGACCAAAAAACGCGCGAGGATATCGCGCGTTTTTTTTCGGAGGTCGGAGGAAGCAGGAGCTATCAAGCCGCCTGCTTGTGCATCGCGCCGGAAGCCGATACTTGACCGCGAATGGCCTTGATTGAACGCTCGATCGCCGCCCACAGTTTGCTGATCTCGCTGGCTGCGCGACCATCCGCCGAATATTCGCGGGCACCTTCGCCCTGACCCAGTGCCAGCAGCAGATCTGCGCGATTGGTGATCTGCCCCGACCACACCGGCGCCTTAAACTTGGCGAGGGCTTCGCGGGCGAGCGACACGATACGGCTTTCAGACTCATCGCGGCGCGCCGGAGCACCGTTGATGACCACCGCATAGGGCTTGCGCGCCGATCGGCAGGACTGGATCGTCGCCTGCACGGCATCGACGTCGAACACGCCAGGACGCGCGGGGATAATCACCATGGTGGCATTCTTGATGGCGTCATCGACGACGGCAGACGTGTTCGGCGGCGTATCGATGAACACCCATTCGACACCATCGCGCTTCGCGGTGGCGATAATTTCGGAGACGCTGCGGTTCGCTACCTTCAACGGCGGCTCATTTGTTCCGCGCAGCTTGTGCCAGAGGGTGAGTGAACCCTGCGGATCGGCATCGATGAGCAGACACGGTTTCGTCGGTTTGTGTACTTGAGCTGCAAGATGAGCAGCCAGGGTGCTCTTGCCTGACCCGCCCTTACGCGATGCGAAGACAATGACGTTCATATGTTGGCCTCCAGATTGACCCCGGCGGCGAAAATGAATCAGTCCGCTGATTCGTTAAAGCTCATTTTCGCCGACGATCGGATATATGTGCCTGTATTTCCTAGAATGTTGGCTTTTGAGTCACAGGTTGCGGCGCAACAGAGCTAAAAATGAGTCATTGTTAGTACGCTTGTCGCCACATTGTCACAGCCAGCTATCATGTCCGGATGTTACTTAGCGCGGGGATGCTTTTGCGGAGCTTGCTCACTTTGTGAATTTTTTGCGGCTTTTTCCGTCTGGCGCTCGAGCCATTTGCGCTCGATCCATCCGAGCAATTGAGCGACCGGTTTCTGTAGCGGCGGAATATCCTGTGCAATCAGAATGAGTCCGAGCGGCAGCATCCAGAGTCCGAGAATGGGCAAAAAGCTGAGAATGCCGCCGACAACAAGCAGAATGGCCAGCGGAAAACGCACCAGACGCGACGATGGCTTGCGCAGCCAGCTCACGAACCGCGCCGGCCCCGCTGGCAGCCTGGTCTCGAACCAGATGAAATGCCGGTCGATCTCGGCCTTGTAGTCGACAGCCTTGTCGTCGATATCGTTGTCGTTCAAACGCGTCTCCTCGATACTTGGAGATGTGGCGTCCCTGCTTGTGCTCCCAACGTGTCAGTTTGTCACGGCCCCGCCGCCGACTGCGCAGCCACGAAGTGCAATGTCGCGTGGGCCTTCAGGCCTGACGTTTTGCCGCCCTGGCCTTGCGTGATTTCGCCGCCGGCTTGCGCGTGCTTGCCGGCACGGGCCGGAAGAACTGTGCGCAACCGGGACTCAACTGCGCCTGCTTCCGTACCATGCAGGCCGTGACGCGATCGACATCGGGAATGGCCGAACCACATAGTCTGAATGCATCACCGGTGCACAACGCTTGTTGATCGGCCGAATAGCCCTGCGCATGTGCTGCACCGTGGCCTGCCATCAGCATCGCTACGAACAGTGCCGCCTTCGTGCTCCTCGACATCGCCCCCTCCCTGATGATTGTGCCGGAAGTGTCGGTGACCGGCGCCGACTTGGCAAGCCGCCCTCTGCCTGCAACCTGGATGCCGCAGCGGTGGCTCTTGTCTTCGCGGCGGTCCTGTAGTTTGTGCTGACCAGCCCGCTCCAGAAACGGTTCCCGAACCAATGATCGCACGACCAACAAACATGGCGGCCACCGCATGAGCGGCGTTCGCATCGGCATCGTCGCCTCGCTGCTCTTGTGCGTCTGGCTCGTCTGGCCGAAAGGCGAGAACAGTGCGCCGCCGCGCCCGCTGCTGATCAAGTCGGCGCTGAAGGATGCGAAAGATCCAATCGTCGTGCTCGGCGACAGCATCGTCCGCCAGGCGCAGTTGCCACGCTCGCTATGCAAGCGTCCGGTAATCAATGCCGGCATCGACGGCTCGACCACATCGAGCGGCCTCGACGGCATGCTGAAGAAAGCCATTGGCGACAAGAAGGCCGCTCTCATCGTCGTGTCACTCGGCATGAACGATGCGGAGACGGCTGATAGTGTCGAGAGCTACCGGAAGAACTACACGGCGCTGCTGACGGCGCTGAAGACGATGACGTCGCGCCTCGCCGTTGTCGCAATCTCATCGCTGGAAGCCGGCAAACCGGAAGTCGGCCATCGCACGCAACAGGGTATCGACGGCTACAACGGCGCGCTGCCCGATATCGCCCGCGAGGCCGGCGCGTCGGTCATCTCCCTGACACCGATGCCTGCGGGCTTTACCAGTGACGGCGTGCATCTGAGCGCAAGCGGCGCGGCGATCTGGAACAAGGCGATCAGCGACGGCATCACGGCCACGCTCTGCCCGAATGGTTGAGCCGCTCACGCCTCGTTGACGCCGACGCCCCGCGCATCGAGCTCGCGCTGCCCCTTGTCGGTGATCCCGTATTTCGCACCGGGCGCGCTCTTGCCGGTCTCGGCAACCAACCCCTGCGCGATCAGCCCATCGACGACAGCCTGCTTGTCCGCGTCGAGGTCGAACATGGCGGCACGCGCGATGTCGCACATGACCGCGATCCCCGTATTGCTGATCTCGATCGTATCCATGACCGCCTCCGTTTCAGAGAAAACGCGGGGCAACGGACCGAAGTTCCGGGAGGCTCGAAGGCAGCACGCATCGGCGACTGGAGCGAGACCTGCAAAGGGCGGGGATTTCATTGGTACAGTTGGGTGGGCTCGAACCACCGACCTCCTGTTCCACAGACAGGCGCTCTAACCAACTGAGCTACAACTGCATCCTTCGGCGGCCCCTCGCGAAGCGGGGGCGGCGAACGGAGCGGAAACTAGGTGCAACGCCTCTTTTTGGCAAGGCCGCGATTGCACCGAAAACGGGATTTCTCGGGCAAAAACAAAAGCCCGAGCCAAAGCCCGGGCTTTCGATGGTCAAATCGCCTCTCGCCTTCAGGCGGCGGGCTGGAACAGCTTGTTGGCGCCGGTCTTGATCGGCTCGGCGGTGTCGGCCGCAATCTTCTGGCCGAGTTCGGCGAGCTGCTTCGACTGACCGGTGAAGGCCTCGAACTGGCTCTTGGCGAAGCCGGACCACAGCTCCAGCGCCTGCGACGGCGATTTCACGCCGATCAGCGAATGGGCGAAATCGAAGCTGGCATTGGCGTTGGTCTTGGCAATGTCGATCAGGGTCGACGACACTTCGGCAACGCCCTTGCTGGCGGTGCTGATCACGGCTTCCACCGTGCTGTTGTGGGTTTCTGCCGCGTCCTTGAACTTGGCATAGCCTTCACGGGCCTGGTTGACGCCCTTTTCGGCGAAAGCGCGCATCTGCTCCGGCAACTGGAACGGGATGACGGAAGAGGAGAACGGATCGGTCTGGTCGGCCATAACGTGCATCCTTTGTAACAAACAACAATGGGGTGAAGTCACAGACCGCAGATCGCGAAACGGCATCTTTGCCGTGGATCGACCAGCGGGAAGCATCGCCTGCCGCCTCAAATCTGGGCGGCGTCTGAGCGTAGTTACAGCAATATCATGTCGGATTTGTGCAATGCAATAGAATATTGCGATGCAATATTGCATATGCCGCCAAAAAAGAGCGCGCAATCGTCATGGAACGACCGCGCGCTCAATCATGAATTGTATTTAGATACCAAAAATTGCCCAGTTTCACGTCAGCAACCGGGAGGACTGCAGATGTTGACAGCTCAACTCTTAGGCTGCGTGGCGTCCATGGCTGCGCGGCTGACGATCTGCCCCATTTCGCCCGCCTGGTCCGCCAGCGACTTCATCTGGTTCTGCACATATTCGCTCTGCAGGCGCATGATGTCGCCGAGATCCTTGGCATGCAGCAGTTTCTGGGCGTGATCGAGCGACGCCGCAACGTTCTGCTCAGCGAAGCTGATCGCCTTGGCGCTGACATCCTTGGCGCTGGCGCGAACGCTTTCGCCACGATTTTCAAGGGAAGCCGCGGTCGAGTGCGCATTCGCCATGAATTTTTCGAAGGCCTGACGGGCCTGATCGAAGCTGGCTTCCGCCATCGCGCGCATTTCTTTCGGAAATTCGAACTTGTTCTCGGTCATGTGCCTCTCCCTGATCACGGACGAGACCCCGGCGTCCCGCCTTGGTGCATCGACTTGCAGACTAGCCCCGCTCGGCATCGCCGTTATGACGCCAGGCGCAATCACGGCCGTGGCCATCGTGGACCTTTGTCATGCTTTTGCAACATCCAATGCCCGGCTGCGGCGATTGGTTCAGCGCACGAAGAACCCGGACGTCAAATTAACGTTGTTCTCGCTTAGCCCTGTGGGAAGTGCGGGCAGTCATGGACCTCGTCGCGCCCGCGCGCGATACTAACGAAGTGTTAAGCATGTTGCCGTTTGCCCCGCAGATCGTACCGTTCCGACGAGGCAGACCCCAGGCGACTCAGCCATGAAGTGCCAATGAGCAGTGCGAAAAGTCAGTTGCGGAGTGTGGGTGATGCACGGCTCGCCATGCATGCCACCAGCGCTCAGCCAGCCTGGCTGTGGTCGCTCGACGGCACACGGGTGCTCTGGACCAATCCAGTCGGCGCGAGGCTGTTCGGCGCCCGCAACGCCGCCGATCTGTTCGCGCGCGAATTCGGCCCTGCCGATACGCATCGCCGCCAGATCGCGCAACTCGCCGTTCGGATCCCGGCCAGCGACACCACCCGACTGGAACGGCTGCGCGGTTTCGGCGCGGCGCTCGGCGGGCTGATGACCTGCGCCTGCACGCGCCTGCACTTTGCCGACGGCGAAGCTGGTCTGCTCATCGTCGCGACCGACCCGATCGCCGGCCGCGGTATGCCACTGATGGAGCGGCTGCAGAATCTCACCGATGGAATCGACACGCCGATCGCGGCTTTCGCGCGCGACGGCCTGTTCGTCGGCGCCAGCGACTCCGCGCGCGCGCTGCTCGGCTTCCGCAATCTCTCCGATGCCGGCCTCAATGCCGCGCGCGATCACGCGCTGAAGGACGGCCGCACGGAAACGCCGATCGGCTTCGGCACCATGGTACTGCAACGCGTCGGCAGCGGCAGCGATGTCGGCCTTGTCGCACTGATCGCGCCGGACGCCGTGCATCCGGCTCCGAGCGAGAAAGACCTCACGACTGAGGCGCCGCATGGCGAAATCGCCGCGCCGACAGCCGCGACCGAACAACCGGCCGATGCGGTGGACGCCGTTCCTGCGCTCGCACCTTCCGAACAGACTCGCGACGATCACACCGACGATACATTCGAAGACCTCTTTGCAGTTACGGAGACGACAGAGCCTGAGCCGGTCGCAGCAGGCCCTGCTCCCGCCGCAGCGCAAGGCATCGTTGCTCAGCCTGCGCCCGCAGCGCCGCCGCTCGGACCGCGCACAACGCCACTACGCTTCGTCTGGCAACTCGACGCCGACGACACCTTCAGCATCGATCCCGGCGACTTTCTCCGCCTGATCGGCCCGCATGCGGCAGCAATGTCCGGCCGCAAGTGGAACGACATCTCCACCGAATTCGCCCTCGACCCCGATCATCGCTTCGCGCAGGCGCTGGCCACGCGGCAGACCTGGAGCGGCGCGACGCTGCTTTGGCCGGTGGACAATGGCGACCGTCTCGCCGTCGAATTGTCGGCGCTGCCGCTGCAGGATCGCGATCGCGGCTTCGCCGGCTATCGCGGTTTCGGCATCTGCCGCGATCTCGATGGCATGAACCGCCTGATCGAACGGCAGCATCCCAAATCGAACGATCTGCCGCGGAACGGTCCGCCGCCGCGGCCAGTTTCAGCCGATCCGGCGCAGGCCGGACCGGCCGACGCCCCTATCGATGCACGGAACGCCCCACCCGACGACCACATCCCAGAGCCGCCGCCGACAGAACCGATCCAGACAAACGAAGCGACCTCCACCGTGCAGCCCCCTGAAAACGTCGTTCAGTTCCGACCAGGCGATCCGAAATCACCGGCGCTGTCGCCGGGCGAAAACAGCGCCTTCAATGAGCTCGCGCGCCAGCTCTCGGCGCGGCTGGAAGCCGAGACGGGCCTGATCAGCACACCTTCGATCGCGCCGGAAGAAACCATCGATCCCGCGGAGAGCGAAAGCGAAACACCCGCCGTCTGGCTGACCACGCCGCCCTCTGCCCCGCGCGGCGAGATCGGGCGCGACCGCGTGCTGCTCGATCTGATGCCCGTGGGCGTGCTGATCTATCGGCTCGATCGTCTGGTCTATGCCAATCCCGCCTTCCTCGCGCAGATGAACTATCCGACGCTCAACGCGCTGGAAGAGGCCGGCGGCCTCGATACGTTGCAGGTGGAGCCGGACGTCTCGGCAGCATCGAGCGCGTCCGATGGCGGCACCACGGTCACCATCTCGGCCAATGACAAGGCCGGCGACGGCGCCCTGCGCATGCCCGTGTCGGCGAGGCTGCACGCGATCAACTGGGACAACGAACCCGCACATGCGCTGATCTTCGCGGCAGGTCGGCCCGAAGCCGTCGTTCCCGCCGTCACACCCGAGCCCGTGGTCGAGGAACCGCTGCCCGCGGGCCACATCGATGCGGAAGATCTCGCAGCGATCCTCGACACAATGGCCGAGGGCGTCGTGATGTTCGACGCCGAGGGCAACATCAACTCCTGCAATCGCAGCGCCGAGGCGCTGTTCGGCTATGACGGCGAACTGCTCACCCAGCGCAATGTCGTCGACCTGTTCGCCCATGAGAGCCGCCGCATCGTCGCCGACTATCTCGCCAGCGTGAGACAGGCCGGCCCCGCCAGCCTGCTCGATCATGGCCGGGAGGCACTGGGGCAGGTGCGCGCCGGCGGGCTCGTGCCACTCTCGTTGATCATCGGCCGCACCCGCGCCGCCGGGCCGAATTTCTTCGCCGTGTTCCGCGATCTCACCCAGATCAAGAAGACCGAAACCGAGCTCCTCAGCGCGCGCCGCCAGGCCGATCGCTCCGCGACGGCCAAGGCCGACGTGCTGGCGCGCATCAGCCACGAAGTCCGAACGCCGCTCAACGCCATCATCGGCTTCGCCGACGTGATGATCGACCAGCGTTTCGGGCCGCTCGGCAGCGACCGTTACGGCGAATATCTGCGCGACATCCGCGCCTCCGGCGAGCGTGTCATCGCCATCGTCAACGATCTGCTCGATCTCTCGCGCATCGAGACCGGAAAGATCGACCTCGCTTTCTCCACGCAAAATCTCAACGAGATGGTGGAACAGTGCGTCGCTGTCATGCAGCCGCAGGCCAATCGCAGCCGCATCATCATCCGCACCTCGCTGTCGCATCTGTTGCCGACCATCGTCGCAGACGCCCGTGCATTGCGACAGATCACGCTCAACCTGATCGGCAATTCGATCCACCTGGCCAATGCCGGCGGACAGGTGATCGTCTCCACCGCACTGTCCGATCAGGGCGATGTGCTGCTGCGGGTGCGCGACACCGGCTTTGGCCTCAACGAGACCGAAGTGGCGGCAGCACTGGAGCCGTTCCGCAGCGCCGGCCCGAGCGACACCGAAAGCGCAGGGGTCAGCCTGTCGCTGACCAAGGCGCTGGTGGAAGCCAATCACGCCCGCTTCCAGATCAAGAGCGCACCGAGCTCCGGCACGCTGATCGAGGTGGCGTTCTCGAATGCGGGCAATGCTGCCATGAAGGCGTGATGCAGCAAACGGCGGACCGTGCCACGACCATTACCGATGGCACACAAGGTAGGCCGTGACCGCCGCCGCGACGAAACAAATCTAGAATTAGTCTAGACTACAAGTTTAGCGACATTCCGCCGCTCTCCCGCGTCGACTTACTACGCTACTGACTTCGGTATTGCCTTCCTTTGCCGGAGCCCCTCCATGATCAAGCGATACGCCCTCGGGACCGCCCTCGTTCTCGCGCTCGGCGCCCCTGCTGCGCAGGCCTCGGGAGAGGTCAATGTCTACACCTATCGCGAGACGAAGCTGGTGCAGCCGCTGTTCGACGCCTTCACCAAGGAGTCCGGCATCAAGGTGAACGTCATTTCCGCATCGTCGGGTCTCGAGCAGCGCATCAAGACCGAAGGCGCGAACAGCCCCGCCGACGTGCTGCTGACCGTCGATCTCGGCCGCATCGATGACGCCGTGCAGGCCGGCATCACCCAGCCGATGAAATCCGAGGTGATCGAGAAGACGGTGCCGGCGCAATATCGCGATCCCGATGGCCAGTGGGCCGGCATCTCCATGCGCGCCCGCGTGATCTATGCCTCGAAGGACCGGGTGAAGCAGGACACCATCACCTATGAAGAGCTCGCCGATCCCAAGTGGAAGGGCAAGATCTGCATCCGCTCCGGCCAGCACATCTACAATAACGGCCTGTTTGCCGCTTACGTCACCAAACACGGCGAAGCCAAGGCCGAGGAATGGCTGCGCGGCCTCAAGGCCAATCTCGCGCAAAAGCCTTCAGGCGGCGACCGCGAACAGGCGCGCGACGTCGCGGCGGGCAAGTGCGATATCGGCATCGGCAATACCTATTACTGGGCGCTGATGATGAACAGCGATCCCGACAAGAAGCCGTGGGCCGAAGCCACCAAGGTGATCCTGCCGACTTTCGCGGATGGCGGCACCCATGTGAACCTGTCCGGCGTGCTGCTCGCCAAGCACGCGCCGAACAAGGCCAATGCGGTGAAGCTGATCGAATGGCTGGCCGGCGACGAAGCACAGAAGATCTATGCGGATACGAATTACGAGTATCCGGTGAAATCGGGCGTTGCCGTCAATCCAACCATCGCCGGCTACGGCAAGCTGAACGCCGACCCGATGCCGATCGCCAGGATCGCCGGCAACCGCAAGGCGGCATCGACGCTGGTGGACAAGGTCGGTTTCGATAACTGAGCGACCTACTGAGCCCTCATCCCAGCCTGAACGCAAAGCGTTCAGGCGAGAGGAGCGGCCACTTGGCCGCGTCTCGAAGGATGGCGGCAAGCTCCGAGCTTCGTCAGCTCAAGGTTCGAGACGCGCGCCAATGGCGCGCGCCTCGCCATGAGGGTAGAGTTGTGGGTTCCAAGCAAGCGTTCGAAGTAAGCCCCGCGTGAAGCTCTCCCGCACCGAGATTGTTGCCATCCTCATCGCAGCCGCCACCGCGCTCGTCGTCGCGGCGCCTGTGATATCCATCGCTGTTCTCGCGCTGCAGCCCGAGCCCGAACTCTGGCAACATCTCCTCGCTTATGTCATGCCGCTGGCCTTGCGCGACACCGTTGCGCTGCTTCTCGGCGTGGGCATCGTCGCACTCGCCATCGGCGCCGGCACCGCATGGCTGATCTCGTCGCATGATTTCACCGGCCGGGCGCTGCTGCTATGGCTGCTGCCATTGCCACTGGCGATCCCGACCTATCTTGCCGCCTATGTCTATGTGGATCTGTTCGAACCGCTCGGCCTCGTCCACCGCGCGCTGGCGACAGCGATGCCGCTGCCCGACGCCATCAAGCTGCTGCCGACCATGCGCTCGCTGCCCGGTGCGATCTTCATCATCGGGCTCGTGCTCTATCCCTATGTGTATCTATCGGCCCGCGCGATGTTCCAGCACCGCAGCGCAGACTTCGCCGAAGTGGCGAAAGTGCTCGGCGCTAGCCGCTGGACGACGTTTCGCCGCGTCTCGCTGCCCATGGCGCGGCCGGCCCTCGCCGTCGGCCTCGCCCTCGTCTCGCTGGAGACGCTGAACGACATCGGTGCCAGCGAATATCTCGGCGTGCGCACGCTGACGGTTTCGGTCTTCACCACCTGGCTCAATCGCGGCAGCCTCGCCGGCGCGGCGCAGCTCTCGCTGTTCATGCTGGCCATCGTCACCGTGCTGATCGCGATCGAACGCTTCGGACGCCGCGAAAGCAGTTTTGAGTTCTCCTCCGAAAACCCGCGTCTTATGCCACGGACGCAGCTTCACGGCTGGCGCGGCACGCTCGCCTTCGTCGCCTGTCTGCTCCCTGCAACGCTCGGCTTTGCCGTGCCGCTGCTCTATCTGCTGCATCAGAGTATCCGCCGCGGGTTACTGGCGAGCGATACAACGGTCTGGCGCGACGCCGGTCACACGATCCTGCTCGCCGCCATCGCCACCGGCATCGCCTTGCTGCTCGGGCTCGTCGTGGTGATCGCCCAGCGCTGGCGCCCATCGCGCCTTACGGACGTATCATTTGCCATCGCGCAGGCGGGTTACGCGCTGCCCGGCCTCGTGCTGGCGCTCGGCCTGCTGACGCCAGTGCTGTTCATCGACAACGGTCTCAACACCGTCGCAAGATGGATCGGCGCTCCGCTCCCCGGCCTCCTGATGATCGGCTCCGGCGCTGCCGTTATGATCGCCTATGCGATCCGCTTCCTCGCCGTGCCAACCGGCCTTATCAAGGCGGGCTTCGATCACATCCCTGCCGACTATGACGACAGCGCCCGCGCTGCGGGTGCACCCGTCATGACGACGCTGCGCGCCATCCATCTCCCGCTGCTGCGCCCGGCGCTGCTCGGTGCGGTCATCGTCGTCTTCGTCGATTGCCTGAAGGAATTGCCGGCGACGCTGCTGCTGCGTCCGCTCAATGTAGAAACGCTGGCGACCTCGATCTATCAATATGCGAGCCGCGGCAGTTTCGAGGAAGGCGCCCTCGCCGCACTGCTCATCGTCGCGGCGAGCATCGGACCGGTGATGTGGCTGACGCGCTTTGCGGATGTGCCGAAGGGGCCGGTTTAAGCTGGCGGCCGTAGGATGGGTAGAGCGCAGCGAAACCCATCCTACAAGACCGTCGTTTCCCCACCCTTGCGCGACTGCGCGAAGATCGCCCATCCCGCCACGAACATCGCCGCGATCACCGGGCCCACAACGAAACCGTTGAGCCCGAGCGCATTGATGCCACCAATGGTAGACAGCAGCACCAGATAATCCGGCAGCTTGGTATCCTTGCCCACCAGCATCGGGCGCAAGATATTATCGACGAGGCCGATGACGAGAAATCCGTAGGCGATCAGCACGACGCCCTTCACCACAGCCCCCGTCGCCAGCAGATAGATTGCCACCGGCATCCAGACGAGCCCCGCGCCAACCGCCGGCAGCAGCGACAGGAACGCCATCAGCACCGCCCACAGCAGTGCGGCGCTGATGCCGAGGATCCAGAAGATCAGCCCGCCCAGCGCGCCCTGCGCCAACGCTACGAGAATGCCGCCCTTCACGGTGGCGCGGATCACCACCGTGAACTTCTCGAGGAGGTCGTCGCGCAGGCCGGGCTTCAGCGGCAGAGCATCCTTGAAACGCGCCGCCAGCGCATCGCCATCCTTGAACAGGAAGAACAGCAGATACAGCATGATGCCAAGCTGAATGATGAAATCAAAAGTGCTCTGGCCGATATTCAGCGCCTGCGAGGCGATGTACTGGCTGCCCTGCATCAAGCCGCCGGAGAGCTTCTCCTGCAGATTGCCGAGACTGGAAATGCCGAAGCGGTCGAGCAGGCCCTTGAGCCAGGCAGGCAGCGCATCAAAAATCTGCTGCATGAAAGTGCCGAGATTGTATTCGCCCGACTTCATCTTGGCGAAGACGGTGGCTGCTTCCGTTGCCAGCGAGGCGCCGACCATGGTGAGCGGCAGGATGACGATCAGAACGATCAGGCCGACCGTGAGCAGCGCCGCCGAATTCGGATGCTTCGGCATCCGCGCGAGCAGCCGCCGATGCATCGGCGCGAACATGATGGCGATGACAATGCCCCACAGGATCGCGCTGTAGAACGACGAGAGGATCCAGCCGAAAGCGAGCGACACCGCGATCAGCAGCAGCATGAAGGTGCGGTCTTCGAGACGGGCGGCCATCTGGGTCTCCTGCGGGATCAACCTCTAACGCGAATGCCCGGCACGAGGCCGGGCATGTTGAGCAACGCGTGGATCGCGCAATAGTTCAGGTGTTCTTCAGCGCCACGCGGTATTCGGCTTCGGTCTTTTCCTTGACCTCGTCCAACGTCACGCCATCGGCGAGTTCGATCAGCGCCATGCCGCCATCGCCGTGCTTGTCGATGGTGAACACCGCCAGATCCGTGACGACCATGTCGACGACGCGCTCGCCGGTCAGCGGCAGGTCGCACTTCTTGAGCAGCTTCGGGCCGTCCTTGGCCGAATGCTCCATCACGACGACAACCCGCTTGACGCCGGCGACGAGATCCATCGCGCCGCCCATGCCCTTCACCATCTTGCCGGGGATCATCCAGTTGGCGAGATCGCCATTCTGGGCCACCTGCATGGCGCCGAGGATCGACAGGTCGATATGGCCGCCGCGCACCATACCGAACGAGTCGGCCGAGGAGAAATAGCTGGTGGTTGGCAGTTCGGTGACGGTCTGCTTGCCGGCATTGATGAGGTCGGGATCTTCCTCGCCTTCATAAGGGAACGGGCCCATGCCGAGCATGCCGTTCTCGCTCTGCAGCTGAACGTCGACGCCGTCCGGAATGTAGTTCGACACCAGCGTCGGAATGCCGATGCCGAGGTTCACGTAGTAACCGTCACGCAGTTCTTTCGCAGCGCGGGCTGCCATCTGATCGCGGGTCCAGGCCATTGTGGCTCTCCTGCTGATTTCTAAAGCTTACGCCGGACGCTGGCGCGAGGTGACTTTTTCGATGCGCTTCTTGCCGGTGCCCACCTCAACGATGCGCTGCACGAAAATGCCGGGCGTATGAATGTGATCCGGATCGATCTCGCCGGGCTGCACCAGATGCTCGACCTCGGCGATGGTGATCTTGGCGGCGGTCGCCATCATCGGGTTAAAGTTCCGCGCGGTCTTGCGATAGACGAGGTTGCCAGCGGTATCGCCCTTCCAGGCGTGCACGATCGCGATGTCGGCGAACAGGCCGCGCTCCAGCATGTAGGTCTCGCCGTTGAACTCCATGGTCGGCTTGCCCTCGGAGATCAGCGTGCCGACGCCGGTTTTGGTGTAGAAGCCCGGGATGCCAGCGCCGCCGGCGCGGATGCGCTCGGCGAGGGTGCCCTGCGGGGAGAATTCGAGTTCCAGCTCACCGGCCAGATATTGCTGCGCGAACAGCTTGTTCTCACCCACATAGGACGAGATCATCTTCTTGATCTGGCGGGTTTCCAGCAGGCGCGACAGGCCGATGCCGTCCACGCCGGCATTGTTGGAAACGACCGTGAGATCCTTGACACCGCTGTCGCGGAGCGCGTCGGAAAGATCCTCGGCGATACCGCAGAGGCCGAAGCCGCCCGACATGATCATCATGCCGTCCTTGAGGATGCCGTCGAGTGCCGATTTGGCGTCGGGGTAGACCTTGTTGACCATGGGGAAATCGACCTGATGAAGAGAGCTCGGAGGTCCGGCGGGTGCCGCAATGCGGTGAAGTATTAGGCGGAAACCTTTGAGCCCGTCAATCGCAGTGGATGCGACCCCGTCGCCCCCCTGTCCGGCCTTGAAAGCGTCAAGAAAACCGATCAAATTGAGCACCTTGGATGCGGGGCGAGCACGGATGTGGCTGCGCCCCGGCTGCGTTTAGACCAATAGCCAACACCGGATAGATCATTGACGAAAGCCCAAGGAATAAAGCGCCTGGGGATGCCCATCGTGGCGCTCCTGGGCGTTGTCGTGATCGGGCTGTTCGCCATGTCGTGGCTGCTCAGCCGCGATGCGCTGCGTAATGCCGTGGAAGCGCAGATCCGCAGCGTCACCGGACTCGATTTCGTGGTCAACGGCGCCGTGGACATCTCGGTGTTCCCCGGCAGCTATGTGTCGTTTCACGATGTCGGGCTGAAGAACGGCGGCGCCATCGATCCGGCCCTGTCGGTGGACGTGCTCACCGCCAATCTGCGGCTGCTGCCGCTGCTGCTGCAGCGTTTCGAAATCGCCGACATGGTGATGCTGCGGCCGCGCATCCGCGTGGTCCGCGAGGCCAATGGCGACAGCAACTGGGCGCCTTTTATCGAATCCATCGCACGAAAAACAAAACCCGGCGGCGAGCAACTCTCCTTCTCCGAAATCCGCATTCAGGACGGTCAGCTCGACTATCGCGACGCGCATAACCATGAGCGCCTCAACGATATCGACCTCGCGCTGGCATGGCCCTCAATCTCGCGCTCCTTCGCCGCCACCGGCCAGTTCGACTGGCGCGGCGAGCGCGTCGATGCCAGCCTCAGCGTCAGCGATTTCCTCGCCGCACTGTCCGGCGAGCGCTCCGGCCTGAAGGCGCGTTTCGCCAGCGCGCCGATCAAACTCGCTTTCGACGGCAATATCGCCAACAAGGCCAGCCTGGTGATGGAAGGCACGCTCACGGCTGACAGCCTGTCGCTACGCAATGCGCTCCGCTGGGTCGGCCAAGCGCCACCCGGCGCCGGCGGATTCGGACGCTTCGCGCTGAAGGCGCGCGCCAGCCTGGTCGGCCCGTCCATTGCGCTCACCAATGTCAATGTCGAACTCGACGGCAATACCGCCGAGGGCGTCATGACCTATAGCAATAGCGGTCGCCAGACTTTGCAGGCGACGCTGGCCGCCGGCGCGCTCGACTTCACGCCCTATGTCTCGACGGTGCGCCTGCTCGCCTCAGGCCAGCGCGACTGGAGCCGGCAGCTGTTCGATCTCGACGCGCTGTCCTCCGTCGATCTCGACATGCGGCTGTCCGCGGCAAAACTCACCATCGGCTCATCGACTCTCGGCCGCACCGCGCTCGGCGCCAATCTGCGCGGCGGCGCACTGGCGCTGTCGGTCGGCGAAGCGCAGGTCTATGGCGGCATCGCCCGCGGCTCCTTCAGCATCGCGCGTTCGGACAGCATCGCCGATGTCAAGGCGCAGGTGCAGTTCAGCGATGTCGACCTGCTCGCCTGTGCCAGCGACCTGTTCGGTGTGACGCGCCTCACCGGCCGCGGCACCCTCAACATGATGCTGGAAGCCTCCGGCTCCTCACCTTTCGGTCTCGCGCAATCGCTCGACGGCTCGGCCACCCTGATCGGCCAGGACGGCGCCATCACCGGTTTCAATGTCGAGCAGTTGCTGAAGCGGCTGGAGAAGAGCCCGCTGTCGCGCTCCGGCAATTTCCGCTCGGGCTCGACGCCGTTCTCGAATCTGGTGATGCAGCTCAAATTCCAGGACGGCACCGCCACCGCCCAGGACATTCGCATCGACGGTCCGACCACGAAGCTGGCGCTGACCGGCACCGCCTCGGTCCCCGCCCGCGAATACGACATGAAAGGCACCGCGAGCCTGAAAGCCGCTACCAGCGGTACCGGCGGCTTCGAACTGCCTTTCGTCATCCAGGGCCCGTGGGACGATCCCCTGATCTTCCCCGACCCGGAAAGCCTGATCCGTCGCTCCCCGGGCGCCGCGCCGCTGCTGGATGCCGTGAAGGATCGCAAGACCAAGGACGCCGTGCGCTCGGTGATCGAGCGGTTCACCACGGCACCGAAGGCGCTGCAGCCGGATGCGGAAAAGAAAGACGAGACCCCCGCAGCGGCTGCTCCGGCGGAGCCCGAGAAGGCGAACTGAAGTCCGCTACAACGGCGCTGCGCTTTCGCCTTTGCTGCTCGACAACTTCGTCGCCAGCGATGCCAACACGATCAGCACGGTGATAAAGCCCACGATCAGCGTGCAGATCGCATTGATCTCCGGTTTCACACCCAGGCGTACTTCCGAATAGATGCGGATCGGCAGGGTTGCCGAGCCCGGACCGGTGGTGAAGCTCGCGATCACGAGGTCGTCGAGCGACAGCGTGAAGGCCAGCATCCAGCCCGCCGCAATCGCCGGCCAGATCAGCGGCAAGGTCACCGACGCAAATGCGCGGAAGGGATCGCGGCCGAGATCCATCGCCGCCTCCTCGAGACTACGGTCCAGCGCAGCCAACCGGGACTGGACCACCACAGTGACAAAACACATGGTCAGCGTCGTATGCGCGATCGTCACTGTCCAAAATCCGCGACCGGCATCGATGGCAACGAACAGCAGCAGCAGCGACAGGCCGGTGATCACCTCCGGCATCACCAGCGGCGCATAGAGCATGCCGGACATGACAGCGCGGCCACGAAATCCACCGCCGCGCGTTAGAGCCACGGCAGCCAACGTGCCGAGCACGGTCGCCAAGGTCGCCGATGCCGCGCCCACGCGGAGCGACATCCATGCCGCATCCAGCATCGCGCGGTCGTTGAAGAATTCGGTGTACCAGCGCGTCGACCAGCCGCCCCACACGGTGACAAGCCGCGAGGCGTTGAACGAATAGATGACGAGAATGACGATCGGCAGATACAGGAACGCAAAGCCGAGCGTCAGCGAGACGATGTTGAAGCGGGACAAACGAAGCGGATGCGAAGCCATCAGCGCCGCTCCAGTTGGCGGCGCTGCACCTGATCATAAATCAAGAGCGGCACAAGCAAGACCAGCAGCAGCACCACGGCCAAGGCCGAAGCCAACGGCCAATCCTTGTTGGTGAAGAATTCCAGCCACAGCGTCTGCCCGATCATCATCGAGTCCGAGCCAGCGAGCAGATCGGGGATCACGAATTCGCCAGTGATGGGAATGAAGCACAGCAACGCGCCGGCAAAGATACCGCGCCAGGACAGCGGCACTGTCACCATCCAGAACGCATCGAAGCGCGACACGCCGAGATCGGCGGCGGCTTCAAGCAGCGACTGATCCGCCTTGGCCAGCGTCGCATAGAGCGGCAGGATCATGAAGGGCAGATAGGAATAGACGATGCCGAGATACATGGCGCTGTCGGTTGACAGCCACACCACTGGCGCGCTGACGATATGCAGCGCCATAAGCACCTGATTGAGCAGCCCGTCATGCTGCAGGATGTTGATCCACGCGTAGATGCGGATCAGGAACGAGGTCCAGAATGGCACGATCACCAGCATCATGGCGATGCCCTGCCAGCGCGCCGGCAGCCGCGCCATCCCATAGGCGATGGGATAACCGATCACCAGCAACAGCAGAGTCGATGTGAACGCCACCGTGATGCTGCGCAGATAGGACGAGACGTAAAGCTGATCCGCCAGCAACGAACGAAAATTATCGAACGACAGCGCTGCGAACGCGCCCTTCAATCCTGCAAGGCCATCGGCGAAGCCGAACACCGGCAGATAAGGCGGCTGCGCCAGTGTCGTCTGCGACAGGCTGATTTTTACCACGAAACCGAATGGCAGCAGGAAGAACAGCAGCATCCAGACATAAGGCGGGATCGCCATCCGCCGTGCCGGCGCGGTGAACAGGCGCCTGGCGTTCATCGCGCAAGCACCACGCAGTCGTCCGGCGTGAACCAGGCGGTGACGCGTTCGCCGATCCCATAGGCATCGACATCGAGCCGCGCGGTATTCGCCAGCGCCACGCGCAGCATCGCGCCGTGATCGAGCTTCAGTTTATAGACCGAGCGGCCGCCGAGATAACCGACTTCATCGACCACTCCCTCGATGCTGTTCATGCCGCCGGAGTGATTGAGCCCGGCGGCAAGCCCGCGCCGCGAGAGCCTGATCTTTTCCGGCCGGATCGCCACGCAGACCGTCAGGGCATCGGGCGCCTCCTGCGGCAATGTCGCAAACAGCGTGCCGGTGCCTTTGCCCTCGATGGTCAGGCGGTGACCGTCGCGGACGCGAATCTCGCCCTCGATCACATTGATGTCGCCGACGAACTCCGCCACCCAGCGCGAGCTTGGTGCTTCATAGAGCTGCCGCGGCGTCGCCACCTGCTGCAGGCGTCCGCCCTGCATCACGCCGATTCGGTCCGCCATGGACATGGCTTCGTCCTGATCATGCGTCACGATCACGAAGGTCAGCCCGAGCTGACGCTGCAGCCGCATCAGCTCCATTTGCGTTTCCTCGCGCAGCTTCTTGTCGAGCGCCGCCAGGGGTTCGTCGAGCAACAGCAGCTTCGGGTGCCGGGCCAATGCGCGGGCGAGCGCCACACGTTGCTTCTGTCCGCCGGAAAGCTGATGCGGCTTGCGCTGCTCGAGCCCGTTCAGCTTCACCAGCGCGATCATGTCGGCGACGCGTGCGTCGATGCCGACCCGTGTGAGGCCTGCATTCTTCAACCCGAAGCCGATATTGTCGCGCACGCTGAGATGCGGAAACAGCGCATAGTTCTGGAACATCATATTGACCGGCCGCTGATGCGGCGGCACGGCGGCGATGTCTTCGCCGTTCAGTTCGATATGGCCGCTGTCGGGTGTCTCGAATCCAGCCAGCATCCGCAGCAACGTGGTCTTGCCGCAGCCCGATGGCCCCAACAGCGCGAAGAACTCGCCTTCCCTGATATCGAGCGACAGCTTGTCCACCGCCGCATGGGCGCCAAAGCGCCTGGACACGGCGTCGATCCGCAGCAGCGGCGTGGGATAGGCGATGGCGAGGCTGTCCTCGGTCGCGACATCGGCAGTGGCGGCAGGATTCGTCATGGCCGCAAACTAGCGGCGGAACAGGGCGGGCTCAACTACAGTCCGGCTGTACCTTGCGCGACGCTCACCCGGCCTTGCGGACGCCGGTGGCCTTGCCCACCAGTGCGGCATATTGCGCGATCGGCGCGGGACGGCCGATGAAATAGCCCTGCACGCCGTCGCAGCCTTCCCTGGCCAGGAATGTGAGTTGCTCATGGGTCTCGACGCCCTCGGCGACGATGGAGACATCGAGGCCATGGCCGAGGCCGATCACCGCCTTCACGATGGCAGCCGATTGCGGATTACGGCCTAGATGCATCACAAAGGCGCGGTCGATCTTGATCTTGTCGAACGGAAACGCCTGCAGATAGGTCAGCGACGAATAACCTGAGCCGAAATCGTCCATCGAGATGCGCACGCCGAGCGCCTTCAGCCGGCGCAGCAACGCCAGGCCGCGATCGAAATCCTCAATCAGCACGCCTTCGGTGATTTCCAGCTCCAGCCGGCCCGGCGCGAGGCCGGTTTCCAGCAGGATCGTATGCACCACTCCCACCACATCGCTGCGCACGAATTGCGCCGGCGACAGATTGACCGCGACCTGCAGCGGCACCGTCCATGACGCGGCTTCACGGCAGGCCTGGCGGAGGATCCATTCGCCCATCTCGACGATCAGGCCGCTTTCTTCCGCGAGGGGGATGAAATCGGCCGGCGAGACGAAGCCGCGGGTCGGGTGAATCCAGCGTGCCAGGGCCTCGAAACCGGTGATATCGGCGTCCAGTACATTTTCGCTGGCGCGGGCCTGCGGCTGATAATGCAGCGACAATTCGCCGTTGCGGATGGCCGTGGAGAGCTCCTGGTGCAGCACGCGGCGATCCCGCAACTGCCGATCCATTTCCGGTTCGAACACACTGATCGAACCGCGCGACCGCGTCTTGGCGCGAAACAGGGCTGCACCGGAATTCGCCAGCAGAGCCGCCGCATCGCGTCCGTCGCGCGGATATAGCGAGATGCCCGTCGTCACTCCGATACGCACCGCTTTACCATCGATCGGGAACGGCTCGGCCAGTGAGGCTGCGATGCGCTCTGCCAGCGCCTGCCCGGCCTGTGGCTGCCGGCCATCGATGATGACGCCGAACTCGTCGCCGCCGAGACGAGCGACGACTCCACCGCCCACCGCTGCCTCGATCCGTTTGGAGACTTCCTTGAGCAACTTGTCGCCGATGGCGTGACCGAACACGTCATTGATTTCCTTCAAACCATCCAGATCGATCGACAGCACCGCAAAATCTTCCTCCGCCTCGGTGCACGCATCGATCATCTGCGTCAGCGCCTGCAGGAAGGCCGGACGGTTGGGCAGATCGGTGAGGCCATCGTGATAGGCCATATGCGCCATCCGCGCCTCGGTCTGGCGACGGTCGGTGACATCCTCATGCGTCTTGATCAGATATTGCGTTTCGCCATCCTCACCCTGCACGGTGACGCGTCGGGTCAGGAACAGGCGCAGCCCGTCGCGCGTCGAGATCGGATGTTCTTCGGCAACCGGCGCGCGGCTCTTGATCGCGGCCTGATCGCGGGCAACGATGATCTTGGCCTCTTCGGGCCGCAACATTTCCAGCACGGTCTTGCCGATCGCGTCCTCGCGGCGGCAGCCGAGGATGACCTCGGCATTGCGATTGGCGAACAGATAGCGGCCGGTTGCCACTTCCTGCACCATTAGCGAGACCGGGATGTTGTCGAGAACGGTCTCCTGGAACTGTTTGGTGCTGGCCAGTTCGTTCTGCATCCGGCGCTGCTGCGTGCAGTCCTCGTGAATCCCGATCCAGCCACCATTTGGCAAACGGCTGAACTTCACGTGGACGAACTGATCGTCCGGCAACTCGGAGATATAGCCGCCGGACGACATCGCCTTGTCGTAATGCGCGTCCTCGTTGACATCGGCGGTGCCGCGCTGGCGGCGCAAGGCGCGAAGGCCCGAACCGGTCATACCCAGACTGACCTCGGCACGCGTCAGCTTGTAGATGTCCAGATAACGGTCATTGCAGAAAACGAGACGCTTCTGCGCATCGAGCATCACGATGCCTTGGCCGAGATGATTGAGCGCGGAGCCGACGAATTCGTTGCGTTGCCGCTGCTGACGCTGCACATTGCCGAGAGCAGCAGCGACCCAGAACACGATCGCTGTCGTGAAGGCACCGACCACCAGGCCGCCGATCACCACATTCCAGATCAGATGGGAAGTCACGCCCTGTTCCGCGGGGGCGGCGGTGCGCTCAGCCAGCGCACCGCATGGGACGGCGAGCAGCCAAACGAGGGCGCTGGCGCACCCGATCGCCTTGTTCGTCCCTCGCCCGATCTTGCCAGTCATTGCGCACCCGCGTATTCGCAGAGCGCAAGTCTTCAGTTCTAGGTATTTTGATCAGGTAAATGCTTCTGAATGCAGCCTGACTGGATAGTCGAAAATTGCGGTATTTGACTGCGATGCTTAATGCTTTGCTAACGGGCATTGGCGCGAGGAAGAAGCGGGACGGAGATCGACATGGACGGAGCGGATGGACAGGGTTGAATGCATCGTCGTCGGCGCCGGTGTCGTGGGCCTCGCCATCGCCCGCCGGCTCGCGGAAGCCGGCCGCGAAGTCATCGTGCTGGAAGCCGCGGACGCCATCGGCACTGTTACTTCGTCGCGCAACAGCGAGGTCATCCATGCCGGTATTTATTATGCCGCCGGCAGCTTGATGGCGAAGCTCTGCGTTTCCGGCAAGCACAAGCTTTATGACTACTGCCGCAGCCGCGGCATCCCGCACAACAATTGCGGCAAGCTGATCGTCGCAACGCGGCCGGAGGAGATGGCCAGGCTCGCTTCCATCAAGGCCCATGCCGAAGCCAATGGCGTCGCCGACATGCAGGTGCTGTCGGGGAATGAAGCTCGTGCGCTGGAGCCGGCACTGGCCTGCGAAGGCGCGCTGCTGTCGCCCTCCACCGGCATCATCGACAGTCATTCCTATATGTTGTCGCTTCGCGGCGAGGCCGAAGCTGCCGGCGCCGCCTTCGCTTTCCTCGCCCCGTTCGAACGCGGCCGCGTCACCGCCGATGGTTTCGAGGTGGAAGTCGGCGGCGATGCGCCGATGACGCTCGGCTGCAACATGCTGATCAATTCCGCCGGCCTTTCTGCAACCATGATTGCGCGCTTGCTCGAAGGCATGCCGCTCGATCTGATCCCGCCGGCCTATCTCGCCAAGGGCTGCTATTTCAGCTGCAGCACCAAGGCACCGTTCTCCCGCCTGATCTATCCCGTGCCCGAGCCCGGCGGACTCGGTGTGCACCTCACCCTCGATCTCGCCGGCCAGGCACGTTTCGGCCCTGACGTCGAATGGGTCGACCGCATCGACTACGAAGTCGATCCCGCACGCGGCGCAAAATTCTATCCCGCTATCCGTCGCTACTGGCCGTCACTGCCGGACGGCGCCCTGATGCCCAGCTATTCCGGCATGCGCCCGAAGATCGTGCCGCCCGCCGTGGCGACACAGGATTTCATGATCCAGGGCCCACAGGTGCATGGCGTGCCCGGCCTGATCAACCTGTTCGGCATCGAGTCGCCGGGATTGACCTCGTCGCTGGCGATTGCGGATTATGTGGCGGAAGTAGCGGGTATCGAAGCGCAGCCGTGATGCGCGTTTGAAATCCGCTCCAGCAGCGAAGCAATCTGATCCAACCTTACTAACAGATCGCTTCGTCGCAAGAGCGGGGGCGTGTGGGCATCATGGCTGCACGATGCTGACACGCCAACCTGAGCAGGTCATAGTGCGAGGCGTTGCGTCAGGGAATTTGCGGGAAGACTAGTGAATCGTATCGCTGGCGTTTCTGAGACGTTCGATCTCGTCCTTGACCATCAGTTTCCGGCGCTTGAGTTCCACGATGCGAAGATCATCGGTGGAAAGATGCAGCAAGGCGTCGTGCAATTCGCTTTCCAGAACCTTGTGCTTGCGTTCCAGTTCGACCAGATGCGCCTGAAGTGCCATTCGAAAACTCCTCGGTAGGTTGAGAAACCACACATTCGGATTCGGTTGGACGATAAAGTCTACATGACAGTGGACATCTGTCGATGGGTCTTGAAAATTGTACCGCCGCACTCCGCACATCGTGAAAAACGAATCGTAACGAATGCACTGCAAAAATGCAGGAACCGGACGGCTTGCGCGGTGCGCGCCCACCGGCGATAGTTATGTCACGGATTCTCGCCAGATGACTGGCGGCCAAGTCAGCGAAGATCATGAACGACGACGAAGATCGCGAACTCCCTGCCGAATTGGCCCGATTGCAGCAAGAACACCGCGACCTCGACGCCGCCATCGATGCCCTGCAGCGTTCCCCGGCACCGGATCTATTGCAGTTGCAGCGGCTGAAAAAACGCAAGCTGCAACTGCGAGATCGCATCTCGGTGATCTCCGACCAGATTACCCCTGACATCATTGCCTGAGACAACGAGTCACGTCTTGGCCGCGGAATAAACAACGGCGCTTGGGTTATGCGGGTAGCCGCCATGGCGTTTCCCTCGGCCGAGGAACGCTGATGCTATGCAACGGGCTTGCCGCATAAGCGTCCCAAGACTGCCGCTGGATTGCCGCAGCATTTCGCACCAAAATCTTGCAAAAGCGCACCAAATACAGTCCTGAAGGGACCGCGCATCGCAGTTTTCTTTTGCCTCGAATTTGTTACAAGGCTGTCCCGTCATCATTGACGAGATTGTTCGTTCGACGCTCCCTGCCCGGCAGGGGGCGATCCCACGTATTTCCAGCTATCCTTCTGGATTCGCGAAAGAAAATACCGGAATGTCCGCGTCCGTCGCCATCATCATGGGAAGCCAGTCCGACTGGGAAACCATGCGCCACGCCGCCGAAACCCTGACGGCACTCGGCGTCGCCCACGACATCCGCATCGTCTCGGCGCACCGCACCCCGGACCGACTGGTTTTGTTTGCCAAAGGCGCCAAGGCAGCCGGCTTCCAGATCATCATTGCCGGCGCCGGCGGTGCCGCACATCTGCCGGGCATGGCCGCAGCGCTGACGGAACTGCCGGTGTTCGGCGTGCCCGTGGAGTCGAAGGCGCTGTCGGGCGTCGATTCCCTCTATTCGATCGTACAGATGCCGGGCGGTATTCCTGTCGGTACGCTGGCGATCGGCAAGCCCGGCGCGATCAATGCCGCGCTGCTCGCCGCCTCGGTACTCGCCCTGAATGATCCGGCACTGGCAACCCGCCTCGCCGCCTGGCGCAAAGCTCAGACTGATGCCGTGGCTGAAAAGCCGGAAGGCGCAGCGTAATGGCTCCGGCAATGAAGGTGCTGAAGCCCGGCGATACGATTGGCATTCTCGGCGGCGGCCAGCTTGGCCGGATGCTCGCGCTCGCGGCTGCACGGCTCGGTCTGAAGTGTCAGGTGTTTTCCCCCGATCCGGATTCGCCGGCTTTCGACGTCGTGCAGAACGCGACCTGCGCCGAGTATGCCGATGTCGAAGCGCTCGAACTGTTTGCCAATGATTGCGACATCATCACCTACGAATTCGAGAACGTCCCCGCGGCGACAGCGCTGATCCTCGATGCGCGGCGTCCGGTGCTGCCTGCACAGAGCATTCTGCAGACCACGCAGGATCGTCTGGTCGAGAAGGACTTCGTCACCGGCCTCGGCATCGGCACAGCCGGCTATGCCGGCGTGTCCAGCGCCAGCGAACTTCGCGATGCCGTGACGAAGCTCGGCCTGCCCGCTGTGATCAAGACACGCCGTTTCGGCTATGACGGCAAGGGCCAGGCAATGATCCGCGAGGGCGATGATCTCGATCAGGTCTGGGCCGATCTCGGCACCAAGGACGCCATTCTGGAAGCCTTCGTGCCGTTCGAGCGCGAAGTCTCCGTCATCGCTGCACGCGGCGCCGACGGCAGTGTCGAGTGCTTCGACGTCACCGAAAACGAGCACCGCGACCATATCCTGAAATTCTCATACGCGCCCGCCCGTATTCCGGATGCGCTCGCCGCCAAGGCCCGCGAGATCGCCGAGAAAATCGGCGCGGCGCTCGGCTATGTCGGCACCTTCGCGGTCGAACTGTTCGTCGTCCCCGGCACGAACGGTCCGTCGCTGGTGGTCAACGAGATCGCGCCGCGCGTGCACAATTCCGGGCACTGGACGCTGGATGGCGCTTCGGTCTCGCAGTTCGAGCAGCATATCCGCGCCATCGCCGGCTGGCCACTCGGCAAGCCTGTGCGCCACGGCCAGGTCACCATGACCAACCTGATCGGCGACGA
>JASBVG010000028.1 GCA_030147505.1 Tardiphaga sp. | reverse complement strand
TCGGTGATGGTGGTCATATCAGGTGGTCCGTCCCGTCAGGCCCGAGGGTTTCACGAGGAGCACCAGCACCATCAGCACGAAGACGACGGTGTTGGAGGCCTCGGGGTAGAAATACTTGGTCAGACCCTCGATGATGCCGAGGGTGAAACCGGTGATGATCGATCCCATGATCGAGCCCATGCCGCCGATGACGACGACCGCGAACACGACGATGATGAGGTCGGCGCCCATCAAGGGGCGAACCTGGTTGATCGGCGCAGACAGCACGCCGGCAAGCGCGGCCAGACCGACGCCGAGACCGTAGGTCAGTGTTATCATGAGCGGCACATTGATGCCGAAGGCGCGCACCAGCGTCGGGTTTTCCGTCGCCGCGCGGAGATAGGCGCCGAGGCGCGTGCGCTCGATCAGGAACCAGGTGGCGATACAGACGACCAGCGAGAACACCACGACCCAGCCGCGATAGATCGGCAGGAACATGAAGCCGAGATTCATGCCGCCTTTCAGTGCATCGGGAATGGCGTAAGGCAGGCCGGACGAGCCGAAATAGTTCTGGAACACACCCTGGATGATCAGCGCGAGACCGAAGGTCAGCAGCAGACCGTAGAGATGATCGAGATTGGCGATCCATTGCAGCATGGTCCGCTCCAGGATCATGCCGAAGATGCCGACGATGATCGGCGCCAGGAACAGCGCCGGCCAATAACCGATCCCTGCCAGGTTGAGCAGGAAGTAAGCCACGAAGGCGCCCATCATGTAGAGCGCGCCATGAGCGAAATTGATGATGTTCAGCATGCCGAAAATCACGGCGAGACCGAGACTCAGCAAGGCGTAGAAGGAGCCGTTGATGAGCCCGACCAGCAATTGGGCGGACAGGGCCTGGAGATTGATCGACATGGCGCTTTCAACTCTGATCTAGTGAATAGGCTTGTCCCGGCGGCTGTCGCCGCCGGGACAGGACTCTCGTTACTTCTTCAATAGCGAACAGGTGCTCTTGTCGAGCGGCGTGAATGCCTGATCGGCCGGAATGGTGGCGACCAGCTTGTAATAATCCCACGGCCCCTTCGATTCCGAGGGCTTCTTGACCTCGAACAGATAGGCCGGATGGATCTTGCGGCCGTTCGGCTGGATCGAACCCTTGCCGAACAACGGATCGTCGGTCGGCATTTCCTTCATCTTGGCGACGACCTTGGCGCCATCATGCGGATTGCCGCCGAGGGCTTCCAGCGCCTTCAGGTAATGCAGCGTGCCGGAATAGACGCCCGCATGCACCATGGTCGGCGGAGCCGCGCCCTTCGAACGCGCCGAGAAGCGCTTCGAGAAGGCACGGGTATCGTCGTTCAGATCCCAGTAGAAGGTCTCGGTGAAGTTGAGACCCTGGGCGAGATCGAGGCCGATCGCCTTGACGTCGGTGAGGAACAGCAGCAGCGCGGCCATCTTCTGGCTCTTGGTGATGCCGAACTCGGCTGCCTGCTTGATGGTGTTCGACGTGTCGCCGCCGGCATTGGCGAGGCCAATGACCTTGGCGCCCGACGACTGCGCCTGCAGCACGAAGGACGAGAAGTCCGACGTGTTGAGCGGATGCTTGACGCTGCCGACGACCTTGCCGCCGGCCGCCTTCAGCGCGTTGGTGGTGTCACGCTCGAGCGCAGCACCGAAGGCGTAGTCGGCGGTGAGGAAGAACCACGAGTCGCCGCCAGCCTTGGTCAGCGCGGTGCCGGTGCCGTAGGCGAGATTGTAGGTGTCGTAGGTCCAGTGAATGGTGTTCGGTGTGCACTGGGCATTGGTGAGGTCGGAGGTGCCGCCGCCCGAATTGATGTAGACGCCGTTCTTTTCCTTGACGACGTTGTTCACGGCCAACGCGACGCCCGAATTCGGCACGTCGGTGATCATGTCCATCTTTTCGCGGTCGAACCACTGACGTGCGAGGTTGGCGCCGATATCGGGCTTGTGCTGATGGTCGCCCGAGATCACGTCGATGGTCCAGCCCTTGGCCTTGAGGCCGGAATCCTCGACGGCCATCTGGGCCGCGAGGGTCGAGCCAGGACCGGCGAGATCGGCATAGATACCCGAAAGGTCGGTGAGCACGCCGATCTTGACGTTCTTGTCCTCAGCCGCGGCCGCAGACACGGTCGCGGCGGCAATGGCGGTGCCGAGCAGCAGTCTTGCTATCATTCCAGACATTCAGTTCCTCTTCAGACTGCTCCCGGCACGCACCGAGAGCATCATTTCTTCAACAGTGGACAGGTGCTCTTCTCAAGCGGCGTGAACGCCTGATCCGCGGGGATCGTCGCCACCAGCTTGTAGTAATCCCACGGCCCCTTGGATTCTTCGGGCTTCTTGACCTCGAAAAGATAGGCGGGATGCAGTTTGCGCCCGTTGGGCTGGATCGTTCCCTTGCCGAAAATGATGTCGTCGGTCGGCGTCGCCTTCATCTTCTCGACGATCTTGATGCCGTCATGCGAGTTGCCTCCCATGGCGTCGAGCGTCTTGAAGTAGTGGATCAGCGACGAATAGACGCCGGCATGCACCGTGGTCGGCATGCTCTTGTTCTTCATGCGCTCCTGGAAGCGCTTGGAGAAGCCGCGGGTGCCATCGTTGAGATCCCAGTAGAAGGTCTCGGTGAGGTTCAAGCCGTTGGCGACCGGCAGGCCGAGCGCGTGGACGTCCGAGATGAACATCAGGAGGCCGGCGAGTTTCTGGCCGCCCTTGACGATACCGAATTCGGACGCCTGCTTGATCGAATTGATGGTGTCGCCACCGGCATTGGCGAGGCCGATGACCTTGGCCTTCGAGGTCTGCGCCTGCAGCAGGAAGGACGAGAAGTCCGGCGTGTTGAGCGGCGGACGGACGCTGCCGACCACCTTGCCGCCGACGGCGGTGACGGCCGCGGTGGTGTCACGCTCCAGTGCCGTGCCGAAGGCGTAGTCGGCAGTGAGGAAGAACCACGTGTTCCCGCCAGCCTTGGTCAGCGCCGTACCGGTTCCGTTGGCGAGTTGATAGGTGTCGTAAGCCCAGTGGATCGTGTTCGGCGAGCACTGCGCGTTGGAGAGGTCCGATGTTCCCGAACCTGAGTTCAAGAAGACGCCGTTTTTCTCTTTGACCACATTGCTGACGGCGAGACCGACCGATGAGGTCGGCACGTCGACGATCACGTCGACCTTGTCGCGATCGAACCACTGGCGCGAGATATTGACGCCGATGTCGGGCTTGTTCTGGTGATCGCCAACCAGGACCTCGAGCTTCCAGCCCTTGGCAGTGAGGCCGGAATCCTCGATCGCCATCTGAGCGGCCAGCACCGAGCCCTGCCCGGTGATATCGGCATAGAGACCCGACTGGTCGTTCAATACGCCGATCTTGGCCGTCTTGTCCTGCGCCGATGCCAGTGAGCCCGCGGCCAGAACGGCCGCGGCTGCAAGCAGCGATGACGTAACCCTCTTCTTCAGCATTGTGTCTCTCCCTGAGATATTCATGATTTCACTCGGACCGTTGGCTCGTTCCGTAGCTTCTTATGAATTAGACGCCGAGATAGGTGTGCAGCTTGTCCATATTCGCGGACAGCTCCGAATTCGCGAATCCGTCGATGACCTTGCCGTGCTCGACGATGTAGTAGCGATCGGCCACGGTGGAGGCGAAACGGAAGTTCTGCTCGACCAGCAGGATGGTGAAGCCTTCCGACTTCAGCCGCGCGATGGTGTGGCCGATCTGCTGAATGATGACCGGAGCCAGACCTTCGGTCGGCTCGTCCAGCATCAGGAAACGCGCGCCGGTGCGCAGGATGCGGCCGCTGGCCAGCATCTGCTGCTCGCCGCCCGAGAGCTTGGTGCCCTGGCTGTTGAGACGCTCCTTCAGATTCGGAAACAGTTCAAAGATCTGCTCGACCGAAAGACCGCCGGGGCGAATGGTCGGCGGCAGCATCAGGTTTTCGCGCACGTCGAGGCTGGAGAAGATGCCGCGTTCTTCCGGACAGAAGGCGATACCCTGCTTGGCGATCTTGTCCGACGAGGCCTTGATGATCTCGTTGCCTGCGAACTTCACCGAACCGGTGCGCTTGCCGATGATGCCCATGATGGACTTCAGCGTCGTGGTCTTGCCGGCGCCGTTGCGGCCGAGCAGCGTCACCACCTCGCCCGGCTTCACGTCGAAATTGATGCCGTGGAGAATATGCGACTCGCCGTACCACGCCTGTAGGTCGCGGATTTCGAGAACCGGTTTCGTCGATGCAGTAGCCGGAGCGGCCGTCAATGTCTCAGCCATGTCCGGCTCCCAGGTAAGCTTCCTTCACGCGTTCGTCCTTGGTGAGGTCGGCATAGTTGCCTTCCGCCAGGATTTTTCCGCGCGTCAAAACGGTGATCTTGTCCGACAGCGTCGAGACGACACTGAGATTATGCTCGACCATCAGGATGGTGTATTTCGCCGAAATGCGCTTGATCAGCGCAGCGATCTTGTCGATGTCCTCGTGGCCCATGCCGGCCATCGGCTCATCGAGCAGCATCATTTCCGGATCGAGCGCGAGCGTCGTGGCGATCTCCAGCGCACGCTTGCGGCCATAGGCCATCTCGACTGCGGGGGTGTTGGCGAATTCGGAAAGGCCGACATCATCCAGCAATTCGGCAGCGCGCCGGTTGTACTTGTCGAGCACGCTCTTGGAGCGCCAGAAATCGAACGACGAGCCATGCTGACGCTGCAGCGCGACGCGGACGTTCTCCAATGCGGTCAGATGCGGAAACACCGCCGAGATCTGGAACGAGCGCACGAGGCCGAGACGGGCCACATCTGCCGGCGCCATCGCGCTGATGTCCCTGCCCTTGTAGAGAATCTGGCCTTCCGAGGGCTGCAGAAACTTGGTGAGCAGATTGAAGCACGTCGTCTTGCCGGCGCCATTCGGCCCGATCAACGCGTGAATGGTACCCTTGCGGACCTGGAGATTGACGTCGCGAACGGCGTAGAATCCCGCAAATTGTTTGGTCAGCCCGTGGGTTTCGAGGATGAACTCATCGGTCAAGCAAATTTCCCCCAACCGGCCTTGGTCGCGGTGTCGCGCGACTGGCCGGTTTTTTGCGTAGCGGTCGTGAACGATACAAAGCCGGGTCGCCCCAGCCGGCTCCATGTCGCGGCACGGACTATGCCGTCAAGCGATCAATTAACGCAAGTGCAGTACCGGCGTTTTGCCGGGGACCACCTGTCACACCAACTTCGCCATTAGTATTAGAGGGTTGCGCCGGTCATGCACTGCACAAAAAGGATGCGCACGGATTCGGGCGGACACAACTTTTGACGGTGCAAGCGCGTGGATTCCGCATGGAACGAAACCGAAGTCGCCTGTTAATTGTATGCATAAACAACTACGCCTCTTCACGCTTTATTTGCCTGACTGGCCCATGCTTGTCGGCATTCGCAAACATGGAACGATGGCCGTGAGTTTCGAAAGCTCAGACGCATCCGTTGTGAAGTCGATCCGGCAGCGTGACCTCCTGAACTGCTGGCTGCGCCTCTATGCGCCCGTACAGAAGCTGCCGCCGCTCGCCGCCTATCAACCTGACCGACTCGAGGATGAGCGCGCCGATCTCGTCAATTACATTGTCGATCATGACCACGCGCCGGCGCGCCTCGTCATCGACAGCAACGGTACGCGGATGGCGAGTGCCTATGGTTCCACTGGCAAGGGCCGCTACCTCGACGACTATCTCGGCCCGATCCTCGGGCCCGTCGTGCTGCCGGCCTACCACGCCTGCATCGCGCGACGACTGCCGACCTATACGATTTCCATGATCGACGACGTTAACGGTCATGTGGTGGCGTATGAGCGCCTGCTGCTGCCGTTCTGCAACGGCGGCAACGACGTCACACATATCATCGCCTCGCTGAAGACGATCAGTGAAGACGGGAGCTTCGAAATCCGCAATCTGATGCGCGGCCACCATAGCGTGCCGAAACCGGTGCTCAGCGTGGTCCTCGACCGCAATCTGGCCCATCGCGTGCCGGGCCGCACTGCTGCGGGCGAGCTGATCGAGATCGACTGATTTACGCGAGGGTTTCCGCATAGATCTCCGGCTTGAAGCCGACCAGGATCGTGCTGCCCGCTTCCAGCACGGGTCGCTTGATCATCGAGGGCTGCTCCAGCATCAGCGCGATCGCCTTCGCTTCGGTGAGCCCTTCCTTTGCTGCATCGTCGAGCTTGCGGAAGGTGGTGCCGGCCCGATTGAGCAGCGTCTCCCAGCCGACCGCTTTCGACCAGCGCTGCAGATGCACCTTGTCGATGCCCGAGGCCTTGTAGTCATGGAAATCATAGGCGACCTCGTGGCTGTCGAGCCAGCTACGCGCCTTCTTCATCGTGTCGCAATTCTTGATGCCGTAGATCGTGGTCGCCATTGAGATATCCGCGTTCGCCATGGAGTGCTTGCGGACCTGACTAGCAGATCACACCGGATGGCTGGCCGCCATTCCGGCGTCATCCACAACAGGCAGTGCAATCAACTCCGCGGGCGACGATTTGCGAAGGCGAGCCAGGCCGCAGAGACCAGGAAATAGAACGCACCGAAGGCCGCATAGGGCGCAATGTCGACGATACCAGGCACCTTGGCCCCGCCCGACTGGATCACGAAGAAAGCCCCCGCTGCCATCGACTGTGCGCCACTCAGGATCATCGCCCACTGTGCGCCGAAAGCGCGCCAGCGGCGGATGCCGGTGACCAGCTGAGCCAGGCCGGCAATGATGGCCCAGACGCCGAACACTGCGAGCACGGCATTCATCCCCGACAGCAATGCGGCGGCCACTGCGACGGCTGCGACGAGGCTGACCACGATGTTCAGCGCCTGCGATGGATTGGCACGCAAACCGCCGCTGCCGTGGGCATCGAACCAGTTCGCCAAAGCATCCCAGGCCGGGTAGCTCACCAGCAGGATGGCGGCAGCGCCGTTGCTCGCGCGGCCGATGGTGGCTGCCGCCACCACCCATCCGGCCGCGACGAGCCCGCGGACCAGATAATAGCGGGCGAGATCGCCGGTTTCAGCAGCCTGCAAGTCGGTGAATTCTGCGTTTGTCATGACTTTCTCCGCGAAAACTTGGGCTACCGAGCGTCAGAGGCTGACGATCTCCGCCAAATTAAAGACCGCGATAATTATTATCGCGATATTATTATCGAGGAAGGCCACCGCCTTGTCCAGACATTTATCGCGATATACATTATTGTGATATTGAGTTGAGGAGCCCTGCCATGAAGCCAGTCGACATCCCACTGGATCACCAGCTTTGCTTTGCGCTGTATTCGGCCAGCATGGCCATTGGCCGCGCCTACAAGCCGCTGCTTGACCGGCTGGAACTCACCTACCCGCAATATCTGGTGCTGAGCACTCTGTGGGAGGGCGGCGCCCAGAGCGTCGGCGCGATCGCCGATCGGCTGGCACTGGAGTCCAGCACCGTCACGCCGCTGGTAAAGCGACTGGAACAGGCCGAATTCGTCACCCGACAACGCAATCCCGAGGACGAGCGGCAGGTCGTGGTCTCCCTGACACCGAAGGGCACGGCCATGCGCGAGAAAGCCCGCTGCCTCGGCGAGACGCTGTTCGCCGCCGCCGGGATGACGCCGCAGCGGCTGATTGCACTCAACAGTGAGGTCCACGCCTTTCGCGATGCGGTGGCGAATTACACCAACACGACGGACGAGACGACGACGAAAGACTGACGACAGCCTTCGCTCGTCCACCGCTGGGCGCGTTTCGCCGAATCTGATCTAGCTCCGGCGAATAAAGCGCGGATGCTGTCATGGAATTCACGGCCCTGTTTCTCGCCATCACCGTCACCATGCTAGTTGCATGGCGCGGTCCACGGCTGCTCGCGCTGTCGCTGTACGCCGTGGTGCTGATCGCCTGCATCGCGACGTTCATGCACCACGCCACCGACACGCTGAAACTATCGTTCTGAGGCGGCCATGACATCCAATCGCGCCATCACTCTGAACGTCGTCGCGCTCTACGCACTCGCCGCTGTGCTCGCCACCGCCTTCGGCGCGCAATTCATTCTCGGCGAACTGCCCTGCCCGCTGTGCCTGCTCCAGCGGATCATGTTCGCGCTGCTCGCCATCGGCCCGATCCTGAATATCCGCTACGGTCCGCGCCCGAGCCACTATGCGCTGTCGCTGCTGGCTGCCATTGTCGGCGCCGTCGTCGCGACGCGGCAGGTGCTGCTGCACATCGTGCCCGGCGATGCCGGCTATGGTACTGCGCTGTTCGGCTATCATTTTTATACGCTGGCCCTGATGGCCTTTGTCGCAGCCATCGCGCTGATCTCGCTCGTGCTGCTGTTCGATCACCAGTTCGCCCCGCAGCCGGTGCCGAGGACAGCGGGCATCTTCGCGACCGTCGCTGTCGGCCTCATTATTTTCCTGACCGCCGGCAACTTTGCCTCCGCTCTGCTCGAATGCGGCTTCAAGGCCTGCGTCGACGATCCTGTCGTGTACGAGTTGCTGAAGCGGTAGCTATCGCAACTATAGCTCAAGCCGCCGTGTGATCCCGATATTCTGCAGGAATGTCTCGTCGTGGCTGACGACTACGAGTGCGCCGTCATAGGCCCGCAGGCCAGCTTCCACCGCCTCGATGGAATCGACATCGAGATGATTGGTCGGTTCATCGAGGATCAGCAGCGGCGGCGGCGCGACACCGCCCATGACGCAAGCGAGGGCGGCGCGCAGCATCTGCCCTCCACTCAGCGTAGCGACGATCTGGAGCGCAGCATCGGCGCGAAACATGAAGCGTGCCAGCGCCGCGCGACAGGTGTTCTCGTCGGCCAGCGGATGAAGCCGCCGGAAATTGTCGCGGATCGTTTGCGCGGAATCGAGCAGGCTGACTTGCTGATCTAGCATCGCGTGATCGACAGGTGTCCGCACAGCACCACTGGTGGGGTAAAGTACGCCGGTGATCAGGCCGAGCAACGTCGTCTTGCCGGAGCCATTGGGACCGGTAACGGCGATACGTTCGGGCCCGGTAATGGAGAATGACAGATCGCAAATGATCGGTTGGCCCGGCGCATAACCGAAGCTGACATTGTCCACCTGCAGGACCGTTCTGCCGGTAGCAAGTCCAGTCGAGGGGATCGTAACCGATAGCGGTTGCAGGATTTCGATACGCGTTCGCGCGGCGGCCAGCACCTCATTTGCCTGCGTCTGCCGACGTTGAGCGAGACGTGAATTTTCGCCGCCGGTATCTTCACTGCGATCTTTCATTCCGCCAAGGGCGATCCGCGGGATGCCGCCTTTGGCGCCCTGTTTGCGGCCAGCCTGGTCGCGATGCGCCTGACGCTCTGCCGAGGCCTGCGCCTGCCGTGCCAACGTATCGACGCGCTTCTCCGCATCGTTCAACTGATGCTGCGCCGCTGCCAGTTCGCGGCTCTTGCGCGCGCGATAATGTGTCCAGTTTCCGCCATAACGCGTGCCACCCAGCGATGTCAGTTCGACGATAGCATCCATCGTATCGAGCAATTCGCGATCGTGGCTGATGACGACCGCTCCCGCGCGCCAGCCAGCGAGGAGATCGATCACTGCCCGCCTGCCATCGCGATCAAGATTGTTGGTGGGCTCGTCCAGCAACAGGAAGTCGGGTTCGGCGAAGATCAGCGCTGCGAGCGCAGCGCGCGTGCGCTGGCCGCCGGAGAGCTCGGACAACGCCGTATCATGGCTTGCATCCAGACCGACCTGCCCGAGAGATTTGGCGATCCGCGCCTCCAGATCCCAATCGGCATGCACCAGTTCGTCCGCGGTCGCCGCCCCCGCCTCAGCGCGAGCGAGAAGATCGAGCGCAGTAGTGACGCCGAACAGGTCGGCAACCGTCTCGTCCGGGTCGACCTGCAGCGCCTGCCGCAGCACAGTCAGCCGACCGTGCGCGCTTACATTCCCATGCTGAGGCAGGAGATTGCCGGACATCACATGCAGCAATGTGGATTTGCCGACGCCGTTGCGGCCGACGAGACCGGTGCGTTCCGCACCGAAGCCTAGGTTGAGCCTGGTGAAAAGCGGGCGACCGTCAGGCGTCGCTATGGACAGATCGGATACAGCGATATGCGCAGGCATGGATGAACGTCTCCCGGGAAACAAAGCAAACTGGCGTTGTGTCCTGGGTGAAATCCATCGAAGCACATCCTGCTGGAATGACGGTGGAGGCTGCGTAGTCGTGAACTGCGGCCAGCTTGTGGCACTCGCCCTAGTCGTGGGCGCTCACGGCGCCCACTTCGTGAAGACGTAGTCTCGCTGCTTCACCCGCCCCTCGTGACAGGCAAAACAGGTCTCATGCTGGGCGAGATCCGCCGGCTTGCCGTCGATGAAACGGCCAAAGCCCCAGCCGCCGGACGCGGCATATTTCTTCGCGTCCTTCACCATCACCTGCACCGTGGTCGCGGCACCGGGGATCGAGGCGGATTCGAATTCCGGCGACTGCGTGTGTTTCCAGGCCAGCTTCACCAGCACGGTGCCATCGGGAAATGGCAGCTTGCCATCCCGATAGGCCTTCACGGCGATATCGTTGCCGACCACCGCGCGGAGTTCGTTCAGGGGCTCCGCCTCCTGGGCCGGCGCAATCAGCTCCCATTTGCGATAGCCATCGGGAATGCTGACGCCGTAGATGGGCGACAGGTTGTCCGGATTGCCTGTGTTGGCGGCGAAGACGGCTGCCACCGCCGATGAAACGACACCGGCGGCCAAGCTTGCCAAAATGATCTTGCGCATCAGCGGGCCATCGCATCGGCGTCGATGATCGCTTGGGCGAAATCACGCGGCGCTTCCTGCGGCAGATTGTGTCCGATGCCGCCGGTGACCAGGCGATGCTCATACTTGCCGGTGAACTTTTTCGCATAGGCCTTGGGATCGGGATGCGGTGCGCCATTGGCGTCGCCTTCCATGGTGATGGTCGGCACGCCGATGGTCGGCCCCTGCGCCAGTCGCTTCTCCAGCTCGTCGAACTTTGGCTCGCCCTGCGCGAGTTCGAGCCGCCAGCGATAGTTATGGATGGTGATGGCCACATGGTCGGGATTCTCGAACGCCTTGGCGCTGCGATCATAGGTAGCGTCGTCGAAATTCCACTTCGGCGAAGCGAGCTTCCAGATCAGCTTGGCGAAGTCGTGCCGATACTTGTCGTAACCGAGACGGCCGCGCTCCGTGGTAAAATAGAACTGGTACCACCATTCCAGTTCCGCCTTCGGCGGCAGCGGCATGCGGTTGCCTTCCTGGCTGCCGATCAGATAGCCGCTGACGGCGACCAGCGCCTTGACCCGCTCGGGCCAGATCGCGGCGAGAATATCGGCGGTGCGGCCGCCCCAGTCATAGCCGCCGACCACGGCCTTCTCGATCTTGAGGGCATTCATGAGATCGATGATGTCCGTTGCAAGGGCAGCCGGCTGGCCGTTGCGCGGCGTGGTATCGGACAGGAAGCGGGTGTCGCCATAGCCGCGCAGATACGGGATGATGACGCGGTAGCCGGCCGAGGCGAGCAGCGGCGCGACATCGACATAGCTGTAGATGTCATAGGGCCAGCCATGCAGCAGCAAGACCACGGGGCCATCGGCGGGGCCGTCCTCGGCATAGGCAACGTTCAGCACGCCGGCATTGATGCTCTTGAGCGGCTTGAAACTGGTATGGGCTCCGGGCTTCACGGCCGGCAGTTGCCTGGCTCCCTGCGCCATGGCCGGGTCGAGACCGCCGAACTGCGCCGCGGCGAGGCCGATGATGGCGGCGCCGAGCAAGCTGCGGCGATTCAGATGGGGGTTGCTGCGCTTGTCGTCGGTCATATTGGTTCTCCCAGGCAGTGACGGCGGCAGCCGTCGATGCACAGACCATGACATTTGATTGATCACCTCGCTTGGAGAATTCTCCCAGTTTCTCTTGAGAAGGCCATGATTTGTCGTTGAGACGGGGTGTGCTAGGGACGGTCCCGGCGCAACGCCTTGACACTCCAACAGGAAATGGATCCCCCGTGCTCTTCCGGTTCGACGAATACGTGCTCGATACCGGCCGGCGGGAGCTACGACGGGGCACCGAAACGGTCGGCGTCGAGCCGCAGGTCTTCGATGTGCTGGAATTCCTGATCCGTGCCCGGGACCGGGTGGTGAGCCGGGACGAGTTGCTCGCCGAGGTCTGGCATGGCCGCATCGTCTCCGAGGCGACACTGAGCAGCCGCGTGAATGCGGCGCGTACGGCCATCGGCGACAATGGCGAGCAGCAGCGGCTGATCCGCACACTGCCGCGCAAAGGCGTGCGCTTTGTCGGCGAGGTCGTCGAACACGGCGATCCGGCGGCAATACCGGTCGTGACGGCGGATGCCCCGCCCGCCTCCGCCGATCTCTCCATCGCCGTGCTGCCCTTCAACAATATGAGCGCGGATCCCGAGCAGGATTATTTCGGCGACGGCATCGCTGAGGAGATCATTACCGCGCTGTCCCGCTGCAGCGGCTTGCTCGTCATCGCGCGAAATTCGTCCTTCACCTACAAGAACAAGCCAGTCGATATCCGCGAGGTCGGCCGCACTTTGGGTGTGAACTATGTGCTCGAAGGCAGCGTGCGCCGTGCCGGCGAACGGCTGCGCATCATCGCGCAGCTGATCGATGCGCGCTCCGGCGCACATCTCTGGGCGGATCGTTTCGACGGCGATCGCAGCGATGTGTTCGATCTGCAGGACAGCATCACCGCCTGCGCGGTTGCCGCCATCGAGCCGACCTTGCGCAGCGCAGAGATGGAACGGCGCCGGCAGAACCGGCCGAACAAGCCCGACGCCTATGACCTGTTGCTGCGCGCATCCACTCATGAGCGGGACTTCACGCCGGAGGGTATGATCGCTGCACTCGATTGCCTGCATCAGGCGCTGACGCTCGATACCGGCTACGCGCCCGCCATGGCCGCAGCAGCCTATTGCCATGCGCAGCGCCATTTCCAGGGCTGGATCGCGCGAGGTGGCGAGCATCGCAGCGAAGGTCTCGCGCTGGCGCAAAGCGCGATCGAACGCGCTCCCAATGATCCGCAGATTCTCTGGATGGCGGCTTTTGCAATCTGGAATCTCGCGGACACGCAGAACGCCAAGGACGCCGCCATCGAGCTGTTCAGCCGCTCCCTTGCCATCAACCCCAATTCCGCCACCGCGCTCGCTCTCGCCGGCTGGATCGAGACTATGCGCGGAGAGCAATCGGCCGGCCGAACGTTGCTCGAACGCGCGCGGCGCCTGAATCCGCTCGATCCGCACGGCTGGTTCGTCTGTGGCGCGCTGGCGATCGCCGATATCATCGACGGCGATTATCGGGGCGCCATCGCCTGGGCGGACAAGGCGCTGGTGCAGAACCGACGCTTTGCCGTTGCGCTGCGCGCGCTGGCCGTGGCGTTGGTGAATGTCGGCGAGCATGAACGTGCCGCGCAGGTGGTCGAAGAACTGCTCACCATCGAGCCAGAGCTCACGGTCTCCGCTTTCTTCGCACGCATCCCCGTCCCGGTCATTTCGATGGCTAAAACCTATGCGACGGCCCTGAAAGCTGCGGGACTTCCGGAATGACTGTCCGCGTCATCATCCGTTATCCCGACCCGCGTCTCGCACTGCATGCGGCACCGGTTGCTGTCTTCGACGATGCGCTGCGCATCCTCGCCAATGATCTCCTCGACACCATGCATGCCGCGCCCGGGATTGGCATCACCGCACCGCATATCGGTATTTCGTTGCGGGTGATCGTGCTCGACCTCGGCGATGGCGCGAAGACCTATGTCAATCCCGAGATGATCTGGGCCTCGCCAGAAACGATCATGCATCAGGAAGGCAGCGTCTCGATGCCCGGTGTCAATGACGACATCCAGCGGCATGCGCGCGTGCGGATCAGCTACCGCGACCTCGATGGCAACGCGCATGAAGAAGAATCCAACGGCCTGCGTGCGGTCTGCCACCAGCATGAGATCGACCAGCTCAATGGCCTGTTCTGGATTCAGCGCCTCTCGCGCATCAAGCGCGAGCGGATCATCAAGCGATTCGAAAAACTGTCTCGGCGCTGAGCCGCGCGCTCAATACTGATCGTGCCGCCGCACCCATGACATCGTGAAGTCGAGTCCATCCTCATCGCGGCCTTTGGGGACCATGTCGAGAAAATGATAGGCACCGTTCACTTCCTCGACTCCGCGGCCGAAGATCGAATAGGTGTGGAAGACCTCACCTGCCGCATTTTTCGCGAACACGCTGATACCGACCTGTTCCGACGTGGTGTTGGGTTGCATCTTGTAGTTCCAGTAGGTCTCGCCTTTGGCCAGATCCTCCGGCGGAAATGCACCGTAGTAATCGATGCTGAAATCGCTGCGATCCGAGACCCAGGGAAAGCTCCAGCCGAGGCGCTCTCGGTAGGCCATGAGCCGCTCCAGCGGCGCCCGCGACACCGCGGTGAAGGCGACATCGCGATGCTTCAGATGGATCGGGATGCCATTGAAATTGTCGGCCCAGAATGAACAGGACTTGCAGCCCTCCTGCCAATCCGGCCCGAACATGAAATGATAGACGATGAGCTGCGAGCACTCGCCGAACAGATCGGCGAGCGTGCGCTCGCCGTCCTGAGCCTCGAACCGATAAGGCTTTGCAACCTGCTCCCATGGCAGCGCCATGCGCCGCCGCGTGAGTTCATCGCGTTGACGGGTGAAAGCTTTTTCGGCTTCCATCAGTTCGAGCCGCGCTTTCAGCCAGTCTTCGTGCGAGACGATCGTGTTCTGCATCGTGACCTCCCTTACTGTTGTATGTGACCGCCGATTCACTCCGGCAGGCGCTGTCCATATTCCTCATGCAGGCGCTGCCAGATGTCCCAATATGGCTTCGGCTCCTCGCCATTGAGGCGGGCCACCAGCACATCGAGATGGGTGTGCCAGCCGGCGCTGACCTTGAGCGTGTTGGCGCGATCGCTGATGCGGCGATGGATCACGGTGAGCAGCACCTTGCTGCCTTGCGGATTCAGCTCGAAGGTCACTTCGCCGCGCGGCGCCCAGGTGAAAGTGATCTTGCGCGGCGGATCGACCTCGGTGATCTCGCTCTGCATGCGATGCTCCTCGCTAAACCCCTCGGGCCGCTTTGCCGGCGGATTGGACAGCTCGTCATTGCGCCAGACGAGTTCGAACGGCGCGCCGACGCTCATCTGCATCTCGCCGGAAGCCAGCCACTGCTTGCGCAGATCGCTTTCGGTCAGGTAGGCCCAGACGCGTTCGATCGGTCCCGGCAGCAAGCGCTGGATCGTCAACTCGGCGGGTCCGGCGAGTTTGCCATAGGCCGATGGCGTGATGTCGTTCATCGCTTCTCTCCTGTTGTCGCTTGGTGGGATGTCGCTGCATCGTCGGCGTGCAGCAGTTGTTCGAGCGCATCCAGACGATCCGTCCAGAACTGCTCGTAGAAGCTCAGCCATTCATGAGCAGTTGCCAGCGGGCCTGGCGCGAGCTGGCACCAATGTGTCCGGCCGCGCACCTCGCGGCGGATCAGGCCGGCGCCCTCAAGCACCTTGATGTGCTTGGAGGCAGCCGCCAGCGACATTTCATGAGGTTTCGCAAGCTGGCCAACGGTCCGCTCCCCTCTGACCAGTTCGCGCAGCATCTGCCGCCGCGTGGCATCGCCGAGGGCGTGGAAGACATTGTCGAGCTGAGGTGCAATTAATTCAACCATAAGGTTGAATATAGGAACACGCCTCCGCTTTGTCAACCGAATGGTTTAATATTCGGGCTTCAGCGCGCGTCGAGGCCCATCTGCCAGAAATCGGCTTCCAGACGCGACGCTTGCCCGAACAGTTTTGCCAGTTCGCCGAAGCGTCGCTCGGTCATCGCGCGGGCGGCGAGATCGTCGAGATGGAAACGAGCATTCATTGCGATGTCCTGATAGCCTTGCCCTGCATATTCGCCGATCCATTCCCGATATGGATGATCGCCGAGTAGCGCCGCACCATCGGGCGCGAGCTTGCGGCCGATCTCGGCATAGCCGATGACACAGGGCGCCAGCGCCACATGCAGATCAAGCAGATCGCCCGCTGCGCCGCAGTCCAGCACAAAGCGCGTATAGGCGACGGTTGCCTGCAATTCCGGCGCGGCCTCGATATCGGCAGGGGACAGTCCCCACCGGCCGCACAGTTTCACATGCAGTTCCATCTCGCGGAGAATGGAGGCGAGCCCGGCTTGCGCCGCCCTTATGTCGTCCAGCGTCCGGCTCTTGTAGGTCGCGAGCGCATAGGCGCGCGCGAACTGGATCAAGAACAGATAGTCCTGCACCAGATAGGTGCGGAATGCCTTCTCGGGCAGGACACCGGCGCCGAGCTGGCGGACGAAATCGTGATCGACATAGGACGACCAGTCATCGGAGGCAGCAGCCTTGAGGCGATCGAAAATATCCATCGATGCCGCACTCACGCGTCGTTCTCGAGGCTCACCACCACCGCGGCATTGGCGATGATGATGGCGTCGGTACCGCTTTCGGCTGGAATTTCCAGGCCGCCCTGCACCGCCTTCACCGTCACAGTCCCGTAGGGAAGCTCCTTCGCAACGGCGTCCGTGTCGACGGCATCCGGGTTGGGAACGCCGATGGTCACATCGACGAACATGTCCTGCGGCGTCTTTCCGACGAAGCGGAAAAAGCCGAGGCTGGAATGGCGGATCGCATCGGAGACCGCGCGCTTCGCCGCCTTGGTGGCGTCGCGGCCGTGGACATCGACTCCCATGCCCATCTCGGTGATACAGCGTACACGTGCCATGAATCCGGTCTCCGATTGAATTGAATCATCTCGCGGACATCGTAGCGCAATCCGCCGCGCGCGCGAACGGGGCGCGCGGCGTGACGATGCTCACCCGCCCGCCATCAATTCCTTCGCCAGCGCCATATAGGTCGGCAGTGTCACCGGATCATTGGCGGCATTGCCGGCGACCGGATGCGACGCATAACGGGCGATCACCATTTCGGCCTTGGGATCGATATAGAGCCCCTGCCCGTAGACGCCGCGCGCCATGTAGGCGCCATGTTCGTTATGCGTCACCCACCATTGATTGCGATAGGAGCCGCCGGGCAGCGTGGCGTAGCCGGCCGGTTTGAATTTCTCGGGATCGGCGCCGCGCTCGATGTCCTCGACCACCGAACTCGGCACGATCTGGCGGCCGTTGAAAGCGCCGTGATTGCGCATTACCTCGCCGAACCGCGCGAGATCGCGCAGCGTGGTGGAGAGACCACCGCCGCCGCTCTCGGTGCCGATGCGATCGACGTGATAATGCGCGTCCTCCTCCGCCCCCATCGGCGCCCAGATGCGCTCTGAAAGCAGATCGCTCAGCGCCATGCCGCTGGCGCGCCGGACGATGAAGGCGAGCACATCGGTATTGACGGTCTTGTAGGCGAAGGCCCTGCCGTGCTCGCCCTGCTTCTCCTGCATGCACAGCAGAGCGAAGATATCGGTCGCGCCTCGATAGTCCGGCGGAATCGGCGCCATGCCGTTGGCCCGGCGCAGGCTCCACACGTCGGAATTCCGGTCGGTATAGACCTCGGTGTATTTCAGCCCCGTGGTCATATCCATGACCTCATGCACGCGGGCATCGCCAAAGGCGGTGTCTTTCAGCTCCGGTACGTAGTCGGTCACGGGCGCCTGCGGATCGATCTTGCCTTCGGCAACGAGTATGCCGGCCAGCGTGCCGGTGAAGGACTTGGTCACGGACATGGCGATATGCGGCTTGTGCGGCTTCAGCGCGCCGGCATAGCGCTCGAAAATCAGCTTGCCCTTGTGCAGCACGGCGATGCCGTCCGCATAGGTCTCCTCGAACATCTTTGCGAAGGTCATCGGGCGGCCATCCATGGTCGTCGATTGCACCCCGCCGATATCGCGCTCCGCGCGCGGCAGCACCGATGCACCGCCGGCTCCGCGCCAGACATTCACGGTCGGCACCAGCGAGCGCACATTGCTCCAGGCCCAACGCAGCTCGGGAAAGTTACGGAAGGAATCGTCGTGGAAGCGGATGGTCTTGTCCGGCGCGGGCGGAAAGCCCTTCATCCAGCCGCGGGCATTTGGATCTGTCTCGGCGGCAGTTGCGGGCTGGTTCGATACAGGGGCGTCAGACATTGGGCGGCTCCGGAAAATGGAACCTCTGTCGTAACATCAGAAAGAGCAAGGCACATCCCGCACCAGGGCGCGGCCGTATTCGCCCGCCGCATATCCAATCGCAATCTGGTTCAGCGTTGCCGATATCGGTGAGCAATCCGGCGCGACTCTAGTGAGTTTGCGGCCGGAAAGAAAACGCGTGCTTTATCCGGCAGCCGACGAATACAAAGCCGTAGTGCGGAAGCAGAATTGTCTGTTCAAGCCATCCGCGCTTCGGCGGCTTTGACGGGAGCACCAGGATATGGGTCTCGTTTTGAATCTTATCGTCCAGACGATCGTCTGGTACGGGGTCATGGGCGCGATCATCTTCGGCGCCGCGGGCACGACCAACTATGTCGGCGGATGGCTGTATCTCGGCGAAATGATCGCCATCTCCGTCGTGTTTGGGGCATACGCGGTCCGCGTCGATCCCGGGCTGCTCAAAGAGCGCCTGAAGCCGCCCTTACAGAAGGATCAGCCGCTTGCGGACAAGCTGATCCTTGTCCCCGTCCTGCTCCTTGTCTTCGCAGGAATGGGCTTCATGGCAGCGGACGCAGCGCGTTGGCGCTGGTCGGTGATGCCGCCTTCCGTGCAATGTGCCGGGTGCGGCCTGCTTTTGGCAGCGTTCCTGTTCATCGGCTGGACCATGCGCACGAACAGCTTCGCAGCGCCCGTCGTCAAATTACAGAAGGACCGAGGGCAGACGGTGATCACGACCGGCCCTTACGCGATCGTCCGCCATCCGATGTATTCCGGCGCGCTCTTCTATTTTGCCGCCACCTCGCTCGTACTCGGCTCGTGGTGGGGGCTTGCGATCATCCCCATCCTCACCCTCTTGCTCGGCATCCGGATCGGCATCGAGGAAAAGACACTGCGCGTGGGCCTTGCAGGCTATGAGCCGTATATGCGCCACGTGCGCTGGCGCTTGTTTCCATTCATCTGGTGAGACAACGCGGCGACTCCAGGACGTCCCGACGCGGGAACCATCGTGGAGAACAGCATCGCCTGTCACACGATGCGTCGGCCTCCTCTACCCTACTCCCACTCGATCGTTCCGGGCGGCTTGCTGGTGATGTCATAGACCACGCGGTTCACGCCCTTCACCTCGTTGATGATGCGCGTTGCCGTCTCGCCGAGGAACTTCATGTCGAAGGCATAGAAATCTGCGGTCATACCGTCGGTGGATGTTACAGCGCGCAGGCCGACGACGTATTCATAGGTGCGGCCGTCGCCCATCACACCCACGGTCTTCACCGGTAACAGCACGGCAAAGGCCTGCCAGATGGTGTCATAGAGGCCGGCCTTGCGGATCTGGTCGATATAGACGGCGTCGGCCTCGCGCAGGATGTCGAGCTTTTCCTTCGTGATCTCGCCGGGGCAGCGGATGGCGAGGCCGGGGCCCGGGAACGGATGGCGGCCGACAAAGATGTCGGGCAGGCCGAGCTCGCGGCCGAGATCGCGCACTTCGTCCTTGAAGAGTTCGCGCAGCGGTTCGACCAGCTTCATGTTCATGCGCTCAGGAAGACCGCCGACATTGTGATGCGACTTGATGGTCACCGAGGGGCCGCCCGTGAAGGAGACGCTCTCGATCACGTCGGGATACAACGTGCCCTGGGCGAGGAAATCCGCGCCACCGATCTTCTTGGCCTCGGCATCGAACACGTCGATGAAGAGACGACCGATGGTCTTGCGCTTCACTTCGGGATCGGTGACACCTTCGAGCTCACCGAGGAACTGCTTCGATGCATCCACATGCACGAGCGGGATATTGTAGTGGCCGCGGAACAGGTCGACGACGGTCTTGCCCTCGTCCTTGCGCAGCATGCCGTGATCGACGAACACGCAAGTAAGCTGGTCGCCGATCGCTTCATGGATCAGCACGGCAGCGACAGCGCTATCGACGCCGCCGGAGAGACCGCAGATCACCCTGCCCTTGCCGACCTGGGCGCGAATCTTCTCGATCGCTTCCTCGCGGAAGGCGCGCATGGTCCAGTCGCCGGTGAAGCCGGCCACCTTGCGCACGAAATTGCGGATGATTTTTGCGCCATCCGGCGTATGTGCGACTTCCGGATGGAACTGCATCGCATAGAACTTGCGGACGTCGTCGGCGATCACCGAGATCGGCGAGCCCGGCGCCTTGGCCACGCCGCGGAAACCTTCGGGGAGCTTGGTGACGCGGTCGCCATGGCTCATCCAGACGTCGTATTTGCCGCCCTTCTCCCACACGCCCTCGAACAGCGCGCAGTCATCGGTGATCTCGATGGTGGCGCGGCCGAATTCGCGGTGATGGCCGCCCTCGACGGTGCCCCCTAATTGCTGCGCCATGGTCTGCTCGCCATAGCAGATGCCGAGCACCGGCACGCCGGCAGTGAGGATCGACAGCGGCACCGAGGGCGCATCCTTGTCGAGCACCGAGGCCGGGCCGCCGGACAGGATCACGGCTTTGGGCTTCATCTCGGTAAAGGCGGCCTCCGCCTTGTTGAACGGGACGATCTCGGAATAGACGCCGTCCTCGCGCACCCGGCGCGCGATCAGCTGCGTCACCTGGGAGCCGAAATCGATGATCAGAATCTTGTCATGCTCGGCGGCCACATGGGCGGAGTGGGCCGAGGACGGAAGCGAGGATGTGCTGGGGGCTGTCATAGCGAGGAATTACGCGACGAGAGCCCGGTTCGCAAGGCTTTGGCCCCGCGAATCCCCATCCGGCTCAGGCGATCTTCCGGAGCACGCTGACGAAAAACCCGTCAGTCCCGGTCCTGCGCGGCGTCATCAGAAGCCCCTCCGGCGACTGGTACACCGCTGCCCCGAAGTCCTCCGCCTTGTCCCACAGCGCGGACATCACCTGTTCCGGCGTCACCACGGCAAAACCGGACTGGCGGGCCAGAAAACCCTTCACCTGCTCACGGTTTTCCTGCGGCAGCACCGAGCACGTCACGTAAGTGATGCGGCCGCCCGGCTTCACGAATTGCACGGCACGGTCGAGCACTTCCTGCTGATCCTTGATGCGGACCTCCAGCGCGCCGGGGCGCATCCGCCATTTGGCATCGGGATTGCGGCGCCAAGTGCCGGTGCCCGTGCACGGCGCATCGATCAGGACGAGATCGGCGGAGGCGCGGATATCGGCGAGCGGATCTTCATCGCCCTTCGGCGTGCGGATATCAGCATTGTGGATGCCCGCGCGGGACAGCCGCTCATGGATCGGTGCGAGTTGGCGCTTGTCGGCATCGGTCGCGATCAGACGCCCTTTACCCTGCATCATCGCGCCGAGCGCAAGTGTCTTGCCGCCGGCACCGGCACAGAGATCGATCACCTGTTCGCCGGGCTTGGCGCCCGAGAACAGCGCCGCGAGTTGCGAGCCCTCGTCCTGCACCTCGATGCCGCCCTTGATGAAGTCTTCCTCGGCATGAACGCCGGGATTGCGCGCATCGGCACCGAGCTCGATGCGCAGACCGAGGGGTGACCATGGCGTCTCCGTCGCGCCAAGATGCCTCAGCGACGCCAGCGCCTTCTCGCGCTTGCTCTTCAGCGTATTGACGCGCAAGTCGAGCGGCGCGCGGCTTGCCATCGCGACGGCCTCTGCCACGCGGTCCTCGCCGAATACATCAGCGAGCTGGCTGTCGAGCCATTCGGGATAATCTCCCGAAATGTGAGCCGGCGCACCTTCCGCCGTACGCGAAGCCAGCGCCTTGCGCTCGGCATCGCTCAGCGGCGCGGGCGCAAAGCGACTGCCGTCGCACAGGGCATCGATGGCGGCGACATCCATGCCGCGTTCGAGCTTGAGCATGCCGAGCACGCGCGCCCGCGAGGTCTCATCCTCCATCACCCAGGCGCTGGAGGCGCGACGGCGCAGCACGTCCCAGACGAGACCGGCAATGCCGGCACGGTCGCCGGAGCCGGCGAAGCGATGCGCGGTGCCCCATTCCTTCAATGCCTTGGCGGCGGGAATACGCTGGGTGTCGATGGCGTCGATGACCTCGATGGCAGCAGTCAGGCGGGCGGCGGGCGTCATGGCAAACTTTCAAGTCCGGAGAATCGGCGCCGCCCAAAGCCTCACAGCAGAAGCAGCATCCGCAGCGCGAAGTAGAACCACATGGCCAGCAATACAAGCGCGCTGGCGATCCAGGCCTGCGATCCCCTGTTGGCAGCGAAGAAGCCAGCGCCGACAAAGCGGGCGACCACGAACACCCAGGACAGGCAGACCAGCGCCAGATCGATCTTTCGCAGCGGCAGGCCGAGGGCGATCAAGGAATAGAACAGCAGATCGAGCTGCGGGGCAGTATTCGGCAGCTCGCGGGCGTCATTGCGCCCGACACCGCCGCTGCGCAAGCCCGTCACGAAAAACATGCCCAGCGTGATCGCCACCAGCACGAAAACCGGCAACAGAACCATTTGAACAGACATGGAAATTTCCCTCAGCCCGCCATGGCCACGTTCGACCACGGCTTCCGGGAACCCAACGACGCGCCCGGCTAGTAGGTTCCCACGCAAAGTTCCCTTGGGCCATCGGGGTGACATCCAGCTGGGCTAGGCTGTCAGCTCACGGAGTGCTCCGCATGACCGCATTTCGCCTGATCCAGATCACTGACTGCCATCTCAGCCCGCGTTTTCCGCGCTTTACCGAGAATTTCCAGCGCGTCAGCGAATACATCAGCGACGCCCGGCCGGATCTGGTGATCAATACCGGCGACCTCGCTTTCGACGGCCCGGGACATCCGGACGAACTCGCCTTCGCACGATCGCTGCACGATGCCCTGCCGATCGCCTGCCGCTTTCTGCCCGGCAATCACGATATCGGAGACAACCCGACCCTGATTGCACCACCGCCGTCGCAACTCATTTCCGAGCCGAACCGGCAGGCCTTCCTCGCGGCCTTCGGCCACGACCGATGGCGCTTCAATGCGGCCGGCTGGAGTTTCATCGGACTCAATTCACTTATCATGAATAGCGGGCTCGCCTGCGAAGAGGAGCAGTTCGACTGGCTCGCCGAGCAGCTCTCCAGTCTTGATGGGCGACCGCTCGCGCTGTTCGTTCACAAGCCACTGTATCAGAACGTCCCCGACGACCCCGAACTCGCAGCGACGTCGATCCGCTTCACGCCGATGCCAGCGCGCGCCCGTCTCAACGAGATGCTGAGCCATGCCGATCTCAGATTGGTCGCCTGCGGCCACGTTCATCAGCGCCGTGACTACACCTGGCGCAACACACGCCACATCTGGGCGCCATCCAGCAGTTTTGTGATCCGCTCGGACGAGCAGCAGTCGCTGGTCGGGGTCAAGGAAGTCGGGCTGGTGGAGTATCATTTCCAGCCCGACGGTTTTGAAGTCCGTCACAGCCGCGCACACGGCCAGGTCGATATCGATCTGTTCGACATGATCGATGAGAAAGGCGAACCGCGGATGCCGTAACGACGTCGTCGTCAGGCCTTGTCCGGGCCGACACGCACCAGCTGTTTGCCAAAGTTCTGGCCCTTCAGCAGCCCCATGAAGGCCGTCGGCGCGCTGTCCAGCCCTTCGGTGACGTACTCCTTGTACTTCACCTTGCCTTCGCGCACCCACTGCCCCATGTCGCGCAGGAAGTCGCCATGCATCGACGCAAAGTCGCGGACGATGAAGCCGCGGAAGTTGAGACGCTTGGTGAGCACATTGCGCATCATCGCGCCCGCCCATTTTGGCGCGACTGACGCGGTGTCGTTGTATTGCGCGATCAGGCCGCAAACCGGGATACGCGCGAAGAAGTTGAGTAGCGGAAACACTGCCTCGAACACCTCGCCGCCGACATTCTCGAAATAGACGTCGATGCCGTTCGGGCATGCCTCTTTCAGCTTCGCCGCAAAGTCGGGATCGCGATGATCGATGCACGCATCGAAACCGAGTTCTTCCACCACGTAACGGCATTTGTCGGCGCCGCCGGCAATGCCGATCGCCTTGGCACCCTTGATCTTCGCGATCTGCCCAACAGCAGAGCCCACCGCGCCCGAGGCCGCAGCGACCACCACCGTCTCGCCTGGCTGCGGATTGCCGATCGCGAGAAGGCCCGTGTAAGCCGTCATGCCCGGCATGCCGAGAATGCCCACGGCGGTCGAGATCGGCGCCAGCTTCGGATCAATTTTGCGCAGGCCCTTGCCGTCGGAAATCGAGTGCGTCTGCCAGCCCGAATGCGACAGCACGATATCGCCGGCGACAAAACCCGGATTGTTGGATGCGATCACCTCGCACACCGTGCCGCCTTCCATCACGCCATCCACCGGCACCGGCGCGGCATAGGACGGGCCATCATTCATGCGCCCGCGCATATAGGGATCGAGCGAGAGCCAGATCGTGCGCAGCAGCACTTCGCCCTCGCCCGGCTGCAGCACGGCAAAATCCTCGATGCGGAAATTGGACGGGCCGGGTTCGCCATGCGGGCGCGATGCGAGAACGACGCGTTTGGCCGATGCGGACATGGATGTTTCCTCTTGCTTCTTGTTGCGATGTGAGCCGGACGCAAAAACGCGGCGCGCGATGATCGCGCGCCGCGTTCGTTCGGTAAACTGATAATATCAGGCGGCGATCTTCGCCAGCACGGCGTCAAATGCCGCAGCTGCGCTGTCGAGGTCCTTGAAGGACAAACCGCCATCGGCCGACTGCTTCTGCGCCGACGTGGCGGTCGGGCGGATTTCCGCCACCGGCTTGCCGCCATCGAGCATCGCGAGCGGCGCGATCACCTGAAACTCGTGCGTCTCGAGCGGCTGGTCCTTGAGCAGGAAGACACTGAGCGAAACGATGTCCTTGCCGCGGCGATAGGAGATGTAGCGATCGACGGCCACCGAGCCATCGCGCTGCATGCCGCCGAGCTTGGCCGATCCCTTGGAGTCGAGCAACTTGTGGGCCTTGAAGCCCTTCACGCCCTCGGACTTCGCCTTGGCGGTGGCTTCCGAAAGGTCATATTTCTCGGCCATCGTCTTGCCGACAGCGGCGATCTGATCGGCCATGTCGTGCTCGAACTGTTTTGCTTCGCTACGCGGCTGGCCGATCCGGCGCGGCTTGTCGGCGTTGCGCTTGGTGAGTTCTGCCGTGCAGAGATCAGCCAGAGCGGCGACGTCGCGCTTCAGGGCGTTCTCACGCAGGTTCTTGAGCTGCGGGGTTTCCAACGCGGCGACGCGCTCTTCGGTCCATTCAATGGCCATGGGGTGGTCTCCAATGTGCTTGGCGAAATGCTGAGCGAGCGGTACCGCGTTAGGCCGCACCGCAACAGGTCCAAACGCGCGCAAACGGCAATCGGCACGCGCATGAGGCGAATACGCGTGCTTTTTGGCCCATCCATAAGGCCCAATTTAGGCAGGAATGCCTAGCGGTTTCCCCAAGTTCCCTCAGCGACCGCCGGGATAATTCGGGCTCTCGCGGGTGATGGTCACGTCATGGACATGGCTTTCACGCAGACCGGCGCTGGTGATGCGGACGAATTCGGCCTTTTCGGCGAATTCCTGCAGCGTCTTGGCGCCGACATAACCCATGGCGGCGCGCAGGCCACCGGCGAGCTGGTGGACCACATTGCCCACCGGGCCCTTATAGGCGACCTGCCCCTCGATGCCTTCCGGCACCAGCTTCAGGGTGTCCTTGATGTCCTGCTGGAAATAGCGGTCGGCCGAGCCGCGGGCCATGGCGCCCACCGAGCCCATGCCGCGATAGGCCTTGTAGGAGCGCCCCTGCCACAGGAAGACTTCGCCGGGGGTCTCGTCGGTGCCGGCCAGCAGCGAGCCGACCATGGCGATATCGGCGCCGGCGGCGAGCGCCTTGGCAAGATCGCCGGAGAACTTGATGCCGCCATCGGCGATCACCGGGATGTCGGCCTTCTTGGCCGCTTCCACCGCGTCCATGATGGCGGTGAGCTGCGGCACGCCGACGCCGGCCACGATGCGCGTGGTGCAGATCGAGCCCGGACCGATACCGACCTTCACGGCGTCAGCGCCGGCGTCGATCAGCGCCTGGGTCGCTGCGGTGGTTGCGACATTGCCGGCGATGACCTGCACGGCATTGGAGATGCGCTTGATGCGGTTGACCGCTTCGAGCACGCGGACCGAATGACCATGCGCGGTATCGACCACGACGATATCGACGCCGGCATCGATCAGGCGCTCGGTGCGCTCATAGCCGCCATCACCGACCGTGGTCGCAGCCGCCACGCGCAGGCGACCCTGCGCGTCCTTGCTGGCCAGCGGATGCGCGACGGCCTTGTCCATGTCCTTGACGGTGATCAGGCCGACGCAGCGATACTGGTCGTCCACCACCAGCAGCTTCTCGATGCGGTGCTTGTGCAGCATCCGCTTGGCCTCGTCCTGGCTGACGCCCTCACGCACGGTGACGAGGTTCTCATGCGTCATCAGCTCCGAAATCTTCTGGTTCGGATTGGTGGCGAAGCGCACGTCGCGATTGGTCAGGATGCCGACCAGCTTGCCGGGAACGTTTGGCGCAGCGCCGGTGACAACGGGAATGCCCGAGAAGCCGTGCTCGTTCATCAGCGCGAGAGCTTCTGAGAGCTTTGCATCGGGGCCAATAGTGAGCGGGTTCACCACCATGCCCGACTCATACTTCTTCACCTGACGGACCTGCGCGGCCTGCCCTTCCGGATCGAAATTGCGATGGATGACACCGAGGCCGCCGGCCTGCGCCATGGCGATCGCCATCTTGGCTTCGGTGACGGTATCCATGGCCGAGGCCATGATCGGAATGTTCAGCGCGACGCTGCGAGTGGCGCGCGAGCGGATATCGGCGTCGGAGGGCAGAATGTCCGACAGGCCGGGCTTCAGCAGCACGTCGTCGAAGGTGAATGCTTCGGTGATCTTGGGGGCGACTGCCATGGCCAACTCCGTTCAGCGGCCGGGTGCCGCGCGTGATCGTGAGATACGCCGAATGGGCGGCGGTGCAACACCGTCGCCGACTCGGACCCTCAACATAGGATTGGCGGTGGTCGATAGCATGCTGCCCTGCGGAATCAAAGCGTTTGGCAGCCATGCACAGGGATTTTTGGCAGCGGTATCGCGCCGCCCTCCCGCCGGGCGATCTTCACAGGACCGTCATCAAGCTGGCTGGCCCACGAGATGGTCCGGTCCAGAACATGGTGTTAAAGCGCGCTGACAAAGATCAGGAAGAATCGACAAGAATCCGCACCAGCCAGCCGGGATACATTCGCCGTATGATGTCCAAGGAACGTTTGATCCCGCTGATCGTCGCTGCCGCCCTGTTCATGGAAAACATGGACTCCACGGTCATCGCGACGTCGCTTCCGGCCATCGCCGCGGACATCGGCACCAGCCCGCTGACCTTGAAGCTGGCGATCACGTCCTACCTGCTCTCCCTCGCCGTCTTCATCCCCGCCTCCGGCTGGACCGCCGACCGGTTCGGCGCACGCACGGTGTTCTCGGTCGCCATCGGCGTGTTCATGATTGGCTCGATCGGTTGTGCGATCTCATCATCGGTGACGCATTTCGTCATCGCGCGCATCATCCAGGGCCTGGGCGGCGCGATGATGACGCCGGTAGGACGCCTCGTCCTCGTGCGCTCCATCGACAAGGCCGGCCTCGTCAATGCGATGGCGTGGATGTCGATCCCCGCTCTGATCGGCCCGGTGATCGGACCGCCGCTCGGCGGCTTCATCACCACTTATGCGTCGTGGCACTGGATCTTCCTGATCAATATCCCGATCGGATTTCTCGGCATCTTTTTGGCCCAGCGCTATATCGATCCCATCAAATCGGACAACCCCGAGCGCTTCGATCTGCTCGGCCTCGTGCTGGCTGGCGTCGGCCTCGCCGGCATCGCGTTCGGTCTCTCGGTGGCCGGCCTCAACCTGCTGCCATGGGAAGTTATCACCGCCCTGCTGGTGGTCGGCACCATCTCGATGACGCTCTATCTTATCCACGCCAAGCGAACAGCGTCGCCGGTGCTCGACTTCTCCCTGATGCGCTACGCGACGCTCCGCGCTGCGATCATTGGCGGCTTCCTGTTCCGGCTCGGCATTGGCGCATTGCCTTTCCTGCTGCCGCTCATGATGCAGATCGGCTTCGGCCTGTCGCCATTCCAGTCCGGTCTCGTGACATTCGGCTCGGCGGTCGGCGCCATGGGCATGAAGACGCTGGCGACACGCATCATCCGCGCCTTCGGATTCCGCAACGTGATGACGGTGAATGCAGTCGTCAGCTCGGTCTTCCTCGCCGTCTGCGCGCTGTTCACGATCTCGACGCCACTGACCCTGATCCTGCTCATCCTGATCGTCGGCGGCTTCTTTCGCTCGCTCGAATTTACAGCGATCAACACCGTGGCCTTCGCCGAGGTCGAACCGGCGCAGCTCAGCCGCGCGACCACGCTCACCGCAGTCGCCCAGCAGCTCTCGATCTCTGCGGGCGTCGCCATCGGTGCCTTCAGCGTGGAGAGCACCATGGTCTGGCGAGGCATGACGGAGATCACTGCCGGCGACTTCGCGCCAGCCTTCCTCGTCGTATCGTTTATCTCCGCGACATCAGCCTGGTTCTTCTGGCAGATGCCCGCGGATGCCGGCGCAGAAATCTCCGGCCGCAAGGCCGTCGAGATCGCAAGCCGCAAGGGCGAGAAGAAAGGCGCAGAGCACGCAGCCGCGAAAGCTGCGAGCGAGACGACGGAAGATACGCGGGATCAGCGGCTCTAGTCTTCCGTCCCGTCCTCGTTGGCCCCGCCAGGCGTGCCGCGGAAACCCATGGCCAACACGTAGCGCTCAGATGAGTCCTTGCGGCTCGAGGCCGGCTTCACGTGCTTCACCGTCGCGAAATCGCGCTTGAGCTGGGCCATCAGTGCGGCGTCGGCACCGCTCTGGAAAACTTTTGCGATGAACGTGCCACCCGGCTTCAGCACATCGGCGGCAAAGGCGGCGGCGTCCTCGACGAGGCCGACGATGCGAAGCTGATCGGTCTTGCGATGGCCGGTGGTGTTCGCGGCCATGTCGGACATCACGACATCGGCGAGACCGCCCATCATCTCCTTCAATTTCTCCGGCGCATTGGCGGCGAGGAAATCCATCTGGGTGAAGGTGACGCCGACGAGCTCCGGCATTTCCAGGAGGTCAATGGCGATCACCTGCCCTCGGCCTTCGGCCGAACCGACACGCCGCGCGGCGATCTGGCTCCAGCCGCCCGGTGCGGCGCCGAGATCGACCACCGAGGCGCCCGGCTTCAGGAAGCGGTGCTTGTCGTCCATCTCGATGATCTTGTAGGCCGCTCGCGAGCGCAGGCCATCTTTCTTGGCCTGCTGCACATAGGGATCGTTGAGCTGCCGCTCAAGCCAGAGTTTTGACGACAGTTTCAGCCTGCCGGCACTCTTGACCTGGACGCGCATGCGGCCGGTGCTGTCTTTTGCCATCGGTAAATTGCTTGCTTTCGGGTTTGGCGCTTCTCTTAGCACGACCGACGCAAAAGCCGAACCCGTCCTATTTCAGTTGGAGCATGATCTGGTCCGAAAACCGGTATCCACTTTTCGGGATCATGCTCTACGACGTCCTGATCACGCCGTCTTCGCGCATCATTTCTACCAGCATGCCCTCGCGCAGCCCGCGATCGGCCACGCGCAGGCGTGGCAGCGGGAATGCGTCGCGGATGGCATCGAGGATGGCACAGCCGCACAGGACTAGATCGGCGCGGTCGGGGCCGATGCACTGGTTCGCCGCGCGCTCGGCATAGCTCATGCCCATCAGCTTCACGATGGTCGCATCCAGTTCCGCGTTATCGAGCCAGATGCCGTCGATGCGGCGGCGGTCGTAGCGTGCGAGACCCTGATGGATGCCGGCCAGCGTCGTAACCGTGCCTGAGGTGCCGAGCAGATGCATGTCGGCGAGGTCGATACCATATTCAGCAGCGAAGGGCCCGACATGCCGGGCGACTTCGGCGATCATGAGATCGTAGGATTCGCGGGTGACATTCTTCCCGCCGAATTTTTCCGCCAGCGTCACCACGCCGAGCGGGATCGACATCCAGGCCTTGATGTCGGGGCGGCCATTGGGATCGGCCGCATTGCGCTCGATGCGCACCAGTTCGGACGAACCGCCGCCAATATCGAACAGGATCGCACCGCGCCCCTTCGGATCGATCAGCGGCGAGCAGCCGATCACCGCAAGACCCGCTTCGGTCTCGCGGTCGATGATCTCCAGCGTGATGCCGGTGGTCTCGGCGACGCGGCCGAGGAACTCGTCGGAATTGGACGCCGCACGGCAGGCTTCCGTGGCGATCAGGCGCAGCCGCGTGGCGTCGCGGGCGCGGATCTTGTCGCGGCAGATGCTGAGTGCGGAGATGGCACGATTGATCGCGGCATCGGAGATCAGGCCCGATGTCGAGACGCCCTCGCCGAGGCGGATGATCCGTGAAAACGAATCGATCACGCGAAAGCTGTCGCCGGTGGGCGCGGCGATCAGCAGGCGGCAATTATTGGTGCCGAGATCGAGCGCGGCATAGACGGCCGGATTGACTGCATCGCGCGCGCGCGCAGCCACCACAGCCCCCTGCACCGATACTTGCTCTGATCCCTGCACGTCATTCGGCTCCAGATCGGTGCGGAGCCGCGTGGTGTCATCCATCTAACAGGTCTTTCCGCAGCCCGGGGGCCGACATGGAAACCATTCTCACGGAAACTTTAGCAGGGCGCGGGATTGGCGCAACCTCTGCACAGCTCCATGCCCAATCGTACGTTGTGGCACCCGGGGAGGCATCCTATTTCAGGGCACCGCCCGGTTGGCTGCGAGCCCGCCGGCCAATGACAGTCAAATGGACGTCTCCATGCAGGATTTTACTGGCTCCCGCGACAATTCCATTGCGATGCAAAAGTACGGGGTCGGTCAGCCCGTCCGGCGCAAGGAGGACGACACACTGGTCCGCGGCAAGGGCCGCTACACCGATGATGTCCACCTGCCCGGCCAGCTTTATGGCTGGGTCGTCCGCAGCCCGCATGCCCATGGCGTGATCCGCAAGATCGGCACCGAAGCAGCCAAAGCGATGCCCGGCGTGCGCGGTATCTGGACCGGCGCGGATATCGCCACTGCCGGCTACAGGCCCTTCACGGTCGGTATTCCGCTGACGAACCGCGACGGCTCGCCGCTGCTGCAGACCAACCGGCAGGCGCTGATGACCGACCGCGTGCGCTATGTCGGCGATCCCGTCGCATTCGTCGTGGCCGAGACGCTGGCGCAGGCGCGCGATGCGGCGGAGGCTGTCGAGCTCGATATCGATCCGTTGCCGGCGGTGACCTCCGCCGAGGAAGCGACGAAACCCGGCGCGCCCGTTCTCTACGATCACATCCCGAACAATGTCGCGCTCGACTATCACTATGGCGACACGGCTGCGATCGATGCGGCCTTCGCGTCCGCCGCGCATGTGACGAAACTCGACATCGAGAATACCCGCGTCGCCGTCGTCTCCATGGAGCCGCGCTGCGCGCTGGCGAGCTACGACAGGACGAGCGAGCGCTACATCCTGCAGGTACCGACCCAGGGCGTCGCCGGCAATCGAGCCACTCTCGCACGGCATCTGAACGTGCCCACGGAGAAGGTGCGCATCCTCACCGGCAATGTCGGCGGCTCGTTCGGGATGAAGAATGTCAGCTATCCCGAATATATCTGCCTGCTGCATGCGGCGAAGCAATTGGGCAAGCCGGTGAAATGGCTGGACGAACGTTCCTCCAGCTTTCTCTCCGACAGCCACGGCCGCGCGCAGCAGATTCATGCCGAGCTGGCGCTGGACAAGGACGGCAAATTTCTCGCCGTGCACCTGTCCGGCTATGGCAATCTCGGCGCCTATATCACCGGCGTGTCGCCCTCGCCGCTGTCGCTGAACACCGGCAAGAACCTGCCCAGCGTCTATCGCACGCCGCTGATATCAGTTGATGTCAAATGCGTGGTCACCAACACCACGCTGATGGGCGCCTATCGCGGCGCCGGCCGGCCCGAGGCGAACTATTTCATGGAGCGCCTGATCGACCGCGCGGCGGACGAGATGGGCATCGACCGCCTGACGCTGCGCAAGCGCAACTTCATCAAACCCTCGGAGCTCCCGTTCAAGGCGGCGTCGGGCGTCACCTATGACAGCGGCGACTTCCAGGGCGTGTTCGAAAAGGCGCTGGCGATATCCGATCATGCCGGCTTCGCCAAGCGCAAGCGCGAAGCGAAGAAGCAGGGCAAGCTGCGCGGCATCGCCGTCGGCTCCTATCTCGAAGTCACCGCGCCGCCTTCGCCCGAACTCGGCAAGGTCACTTTCGAGCCTGACGGCAGCGTGACCATCACCACGGGCACGCTGGATTACGGCCAGGGCCATGCCACGCCATTCGCGCAGGTGCTGTCCGACCGGCTCGGCGTGCCCTTCGACGCGATCCGGCTGCAGCAGAACGACAGCGATCTCGTCCGCATGGGCAACGGCACCGGCGGCTCGCGCTCGATCACGGCATCGGGCCAGGCCATCGTCGAGGCATCCGATCTCGTGATCGCCAAGGGCAAGGCTGCTGCCGCGCATCTGATGGAGGCGAGCGAAGCCGATATCGAATTCGAGGATGGCCGCTTCACCATCGCCGGCACCGATCGCAGCATCGACATCATGGAGCTGTCGCAGCGGATGCGCGAGGGCAAGCTGCCCGAGGGAGCGCCCGACACGCTCGACGTGGATCACACCGGCAGCGACGTGCAGTCCACCTTTCCCAACGGCTGCCATGTGGCGGAGGTCGAGATCGACCCGGACACCGGCGTGCTCACCATCGCCCGTTACAGCGCGGTGAATGACTTCGGCACCGTCATCAATCCGATGATCGTCGCCGGCCAACTGCATGGCGGCGTTGTGCAGGGCATCGGCCAGGCTCTGATGGAGAAAGTCAGCTACGACGCTTCGGGCCAGCCGATCGCCGGCTCCTTCATGGACTATGCGATGCCGCGCGCCGGCGACGTGCCGTTCATGGAAATCGGCGATCATCCCTCGCCGGCCAAGACCAATCCGCTCGGCAGCAAGGGCTGCGGCGAAGCCGGCTGTGCCGGCAGCCTCGCGACAGTGGTGAATGCTGTCGTGGATGCGCTGAGCGATTATGGCGTGACGCATCTCGACATGCCGCTGACACCGGAGCGCATCTGGCGCGCCATCCAGGATGGGAAGACGAGCAAGGTGGCGTGACGCCACGGGCCCGCTGATCAACATGTCAAACAGCCACGCGTCCGCATTCCCGCGGCGCGTTGGCGCCCGGGGTGTGAGCAGTTCTCCCCTCACAACATGAGGGGAGGCAGCACGCCGTAAGGCGCACTTGGGTAGCACTGAACGCTGCTCCGACAGACTGGATCGCCAGCCGGCCTGAGCCGCGCAACGCCTTACGGCGCGCCACCGCGACGTTGTTCCAGTCGAAGGACCGTTCTTCCGGGTACTGGGCACTCTCTCGCAAGAGAGCCATCCGACAGGTTTCCCTGCCTTCGCCCGCACCACGTCCAGCCGCGCTAGCGGCAGAGCCCCGTAATGGGCCCGGACGGTGGCCCTCGACCACCCGAGTGCAAGGGGATACGTCCTCCCCCGGCCCGCAGGCGCCGCATCTCCATTCCGCTCAAAGACGCCTCATGAGAGCGCCCCTCACGAACGAGACGAGAGGAATAATGACGAGGATGGGAATTTTATCAAGAACAACACTTAAACATAGTTGCACGACTTCTTGCGCAGGACGCAAAAAACCGGCCGTGCGGATCGCCCACACGACCGGCTCCATCATTCAACGTAACGCTTACAGGCCGGTGTAACCCGCCTTCACCGGATCGTTGCTTCCATCGCGCTCGCGCAGATAGGTCAGGCCGCATACGGTGAGCCGCTGCATGTCGGTCTCGCCGCCGTCGAACAGCGACTGCACATATTCGGTCACCTTGATGCGCGCTTCCTCGCTCGCGTCTTCGGCGCGATTGGCCATGAGATTGTAGGTCTGCATGATACGGTCGATGGCAAGTTGCATGTGTCTTTCCCCTCAGACGGCAGTTCGATGGACGCCGGACGATTTCGCTTCGCGTTCGGCGGCCTGGAATTGTGCGATCGCCAGATTGGCGAGGCGGAGCTTGTTGCCCTCGCCGCGATGAAACATCTGCACGATGATTTCGAGCAGCCGGTCGTTGGTGACGTAGGTGTCCGGAATAGCGCCGGACCTCCGCAGGAAATTCGAAGCAATGGCATAGGCATCGCCCACCACCTCGACATTCATCACCTTCAGACCGCGTTCGACCAGCATGGTTCGATCTCCAATGATGAGGAGATAAGTTAGATGGGGGAACTTGGTTCCGTGAGGAGCTTCATATTTGGAACAGGGTCGAAGAGCCTCCCGGCTAAGGGAGCCTCCCCAACTGTTGAGCCTTACAAAAAACGAGTGAGATGGAGCGCCAGCGGATGACAAGGAAATAGCGGCTGCGAGATTGTCGTGCGGAACGAAGCAGATTCATCCCTGTTCTAACGCCACACAAGCCAAAGACACATCCAGGGAGGACATCATGGCTGAACGTGAAACCGGCACTCTCATCGGCACCGACAAGGTCGAAGGCACCGCTGTCTATGGTGCGGACCGCGAAAAGATCGGCTCCATCGAGCGCGTCATGCTCGAAAAGGTCAGCGGCAAGGCATCCTATGCCGTGCTCGGCTTCGGCGGCTTTCTCGGCATCGGCGACGACCACTATCCGCTGCCCTGGCAGTCGCTGAAATACGACACCGAGCTCGGCGGTTACCTGACCAATGTCACCAAGGATCAGCTCCAGGGCGCGCCGAAATACAGCAACGAAGCTGACTGGGACTGGCAGGACACCGGCCGCGCCCGCAAGATCGACGACTATTACGGCACGCCGTTCGTTTGATGGTGAGCGCCGTCTGACAGGCCCCGGTTCGCCGGGGCCTGTTCGTTTGGGGGGCGATGCCCCCGCAGCGCTGAACGCCGAACAGGTCAAGGACGCTTCGTCACGAACGCCTCCCCTGATGGATCCTGCTGCGCTGATGCCCCCATCAGCTTGTCTGACGTTTCTGGTGAAGGTCCGTTACCCATAAATCGCCACGCTCGATTCCATCGGCAAACGAGATTCGGCGGGGGGATCGATGGGCTGGCACGACGAGCGCGAAAGACTGTTGGCGGACACATTGGCATTCGTTCAAAGCGTGGGCGGGACTTCGCCGCCTGTTGCGCCAAGCGCGCCGGAGCCCGAGCGAAGCGATATCGACATCCGCAGGGACATGCAGGAACGCCTCAGCGCCTTCCGCAACCGCCAGCGCTTTCTCGAAATCGAGCGCGACGCCTATTACGAGCTGGCCATGCAGCGCATTCGTGCGGTCACCGAGCAGTGGGCCTGACCTGCGAAAATGTTTTCGTATTTCGAACGGGTCGCCGCCGATCTCTGGGATGGCGACTGGCATACGATCATCCATACGCGCAACGCCTGCGACGTCGAGCGCCTGCATCTCGAAGCCGCGATCCTCTGCAAATACGGCAAGTCGCTGAGCCTGCGCGGCTCGCCGGAAACGATCCGCGTTACCCTTGCGGCGGCGCGGATCGATGTGGAGACGCGTGAGGCGCGGAGATTGGCGCGCGGGCGGTAAACACCGATGATGGGCGAAATGCGTAGCGCGTCGTGACCGTAGGATGGGTTGAGCGAAGCGATACCCATCACCATAAGCGCCGGAGCATACCGTGATGGGTTTCGCTCCGGCGCTAACGCGCCTGCGCTCTACCCATCCTACGATCCGCGTTTCTCCAAAAGAAAAAGGCGCCCTGAAAAGGCGCCTTTTGTCGTTGTCAGTGCCGTATGCCTCTTCTGTGCATTTCGGCGGCGCTTTCGGAGGGCAAAGTCCGTTGGCGGCAGTGTCGACTTGGAGGGTCGAAGTCTGGAAGCTCAAAATTCTCAGAGGCGATACAGGATCTGGTCGGTCCAGAAGCGCTCAAGGCGGTGCAGCGACTTGTTGAGGGTCGCGAATTCCTCGTTCGAGATGCCGCCGACCTGCTCCACCGTCTTCACATGCTTGGCGTAGAGCGCCTCGACGATGTGGCGGATTTCCTGGCCCTGCTGGGTCAGGCGGATGCGGACCGAGCGACGGTCGACGCGCGAACGCTGATGATCGAGGAAGCCGAGCTCGACGAGCTTCTTCAGATTGTAGGAGACGTTGGAGCCGAGATAGTAGCCGCGGGTGCGCAGCTCGCCGGCGGTCAGTTCCTTGTCGCCGATATTGTAGAGAAGCAGCGCCTGCACCGAATTGATGTCGGCGCGGCCGCGACGATCGAACTCGTCCTTGATGACGTCGAGCAGACGGCGATGCAGACGCTCAACGAGCGTGAGAGCTTCGAGATACAACGGCTGAACCGGCGCCTGGCCGGGAACGAGATCGACGCTTTCCACCGTCGCAACGGACTTGATCATGACACTACCCCTGCTGTCGTTTTTATCGACTTATTCGACGAAACTTGTGTCCCGCCTGATAGGGCCAACTTAAGCGGCGGCTTTGAAGAAGCGCCTAAAAAAGACAATAAAGAGATCATGAATTTGCGAGAGTGAATCGTCGATTAAGTCTACAAAAACAGGGCTTTTTGCAGGTTTTGATTCACGCTGTGAGGGTGATGTTCGCACGATGTTCGCAGGCCTGTCGCAGAGCGGGACAGGATCGTTCAAATGCGAAAGAATGGGGTAAGATTCCTCACCGCGCCGTTAGGGTGACCGGGAAGTTACCGGGGTTAACGCGGATAAATTTCCTCGAATTTGAGCGATCCACACCCCGGAATCTCGGAGTGTTTTGGTTGTACGGAGCTTCCTCGTGATGAGATCCCGGGTTCGCGCTGCGCGCGCCCCGGGATGACGAGCTTGGGATCAGGCCACGCCCCTCGTCCGCCCTTCCCAATATGGCGCACGCAGTGCCTTGCGATCGATCTTGCCAAGACCCGTCACCGGAATTTCCGCGACGAAGTCGATGCTCTTCGGCGACCATGGCGCGCCGCGCTTGTCCTTCACATGCGCCTGCAACTCTTCAACCGAATTGTTGGCGCCGTTCTTCAGCACGACGAAGGCCTTCACCGCCTCGCCCCATTTCGGATCGGGAATGCCGATCACAGCGGCGGAGGCCACGGCATGATGCGCCATCAACGCATCCTCGACCTCGCGCGGATAGATGTTGAAGCCGCCGGAGATGATCATGTCCTTGGTGCGATCGACGATATAGAAGAAGCCGTCCGCATCCTTTATCGCGACATCGCCGGTGTGCAGCCAGCCGCCGCGGAAGACTTCCTCGGTCGCATCAGGCCGCTTCCAGTAGCCATCCATCACCAGCGAGCCGCGCACGCAGATCTCGCCGGGCTCGCCGGTCGCGACCTCGTTGAGCTCGCTGTCGAGCAGTTTCACTTCCACCATCGGATTGGCGCGGCCGCAGGAGCCGAGACGGCCAGGCTTGGTGTCATCGTGATCGATCTTGCGCATCGTCGTGATGATCTGCGGTGCTTCGGTCTGGCCGTAGAGCTGCACGAACACATTGCCGAAAATGCGCACGCCCTCGCGGAGGCGGTCCGGCGACATGGGTGCTGCGCCATAGACGATCATGTCGAGCGATGACGTATCGTATTTCTTGCGCAGGTCTTCTTCATCGATCAGCGCATAGATCAGCGTCGGCACCAGGAAGGTCGCGGTGATCTTCTCCTCATGCACCACGCGCAGATAGGTCTCGGCGTCAAAGCCCTGCACGAGGCGCGTAAAGCCACCGCGCAGCATCACCGGGAAGATGGTGATGCCCGCGGCATGGCTGATCGGCGTCGCGGCGAGATAGCGGATGTCGCGCGGCCAGTCCCAGTCGGCGATGATGGCGAGGCACATGGCGACGACGACGCGGTGCGGGTTCATCACGCCCTTGGAGCGGCCGGTGGTGCCGCCGGTGTAGGAAAGCCAGCAGATGTCATCGACATGGCTCTCGTCGACCAGCGGCCCGGGCGTGATGGCGGGCAGCTCGGTGAGGAGATCACGGACGCCGTCGACGGCGCCGAAAGAATAGAGGTGCTTGAGACCCGGCACGCGCGCCTTCAGCGCCTTGCCGCGCTCGGCGAATTTGCCGCCTTCGACGATCAGCACGTCGATCTCGGCATCCTCCACGATGAAAGCATGATCGTCCTCCGCGGCCATGGGATGCAGCGGCGTGTAGCGGATGCCCATGATGGCGGCGGCGGAGATCGCGGCCCAGGTCTCGGCGCGGTTGCCGGACAGAACAGAGAGGCCGCTGGTCTTGGTCAGGCCGAGACTGCGGAACAGGCCGATGAAGCGCGCGACCACATCGCCATATTCGCGATAGGTCCAGCGCGTGGTGCCGTCCGCGATGGCGGGCTGGTCCGCATAACGGGCGATGGCGCTGACGAGAAGGCTGCCGACGGTGCCGCCGGAACGAAGATGGCTCACTGGTTTCTCCCTGCTGGCAGGGCCGTCTGCGCGGCCTCTGCATTATTATCGTCATTCCGGGGCGACCGCGCCCTTGCGCGGGCGAACCCGGAATGACAGAAGTCTATGGCGGTCGTTCCCGCGCAGCCATCCATGCCAGTGCAAGATAGGCTGCAAGAAACACAGCCTGGACGCCGACCACAATGAGGTTGCCGCCATAGATGGTCGGGAACATCAGCTCGATCACCGCCATGGACACCACGGTGGTGAGCCAGACCACGGCGCCCCATGGCGTCGCCAGCCACAGGCCCACGGCGCTGACGAGTTCGATCACGGCGAAATAGACGGTGGCGGATTGCCAGGCCATGGACTGGGCCTCGAAGGCCTCGTCCTCGGTGCCGATGAAGCCGGTGACCTGGGCCCAGTGATAGAGGCCCGACAGCATCGAGACGACCGCCATCACCCGCAGGAACAGCACCAGGCGCCGCGTCCAGATATTCTCGTCGCTCTCGATGCGCTCGGACGAAATCGCAGCCACCGACATGGCATGATCGCGCGACGCGTCGCGTGGCGTCGGCTCAGACATGGACGGCCGTGGGGTTGAGATGGAACAAGGCGCTCAGGCGATTCATGGGGCTTTTTGTGGCCCGTAAGGCCCGCGAAATCAATGCGTGAACGCCCTCCCCTTGCACAGCCGCCAAATGAGGTCGACTTGGACGCCGACACCGGGAAATGCTAGACTTGGAACAAGTCCAAGTTGCAGCACCACATCGGCTTTCCAGCCGAGAGTTAAAGTGGTCGGTTCAGGAGACGGTATCATGGCGATCAAGTTCGGGCGGCCCATCGAATTGCGTGAACAAACGCCCCGCTCGTCCGTCTATGACGCCCCTTCCCTCGGTCTGACCACCCGCCTGCGCCGCAACCGCAAGAGCGAATGGGCCCGGCGCATGGTGCGCGAGAACACGGTCACCACCGACGATCTGATCTGGCCGCTGTTCGTGGTGGAAGGCCGCAATGCCCGCACGCCGATAGCCTCGATGCCCGGCGTGGAACGGCTGACCGTGGATCAGGTGGTGCGCGACGCCGAGCGCGCCGTGAAGCTCGATATCCCCTGCATCGCGCTGTTCCCCTATACCGATCCGTCCCTGCGCGACGAGACCGGCTCCGAGGCGTGGAATGGCGAGAATCTGGTCTGCCAGTCGGTGCGTGCCATCAAGAAGGAATTCCCGGAGCTCGGCGTGCTCTGCGACGTGGCGCTCGATCCCTATACCAGCCATGGCCATGACGGACTGCTGCAGGACGGCCGCATCCTCAATGACGAGACGGTGGCGGTGCTGGTGCGTCAGGCTCTGGTGCAGGCGGAAGCCGGCTGCGACGTGATTGCACCATCGGACATGATGGACGGCCGCGTCGGCGCCATCCGCGAGGCGCTGGACGAGGCCGGCTACGGCGACGTGCAGATCATGGCCTATGCGGCGAAATACGCCTCGGCCTTTTACGGCCCGTTCCGCGACGCCATCGGCTCGGCCAAGACGCTGAACGGCGACAAGCGCACCTATCAGATGGACAGCGCCAATTCCGATGAGGCGATCCGCGAGGTCGAGCTCGATCTGGCGGAAGGCGCCGACATGGTGATGGTGAAGCCGGGCATGCCCTATCTCGACATCATCCGCCGCGTGAAGGACACCTTTGCGGTGCCGACCTTCGCCTATCAGGTGTCCGGCGAATATGCGATGATCATGGGCGCCATCAACAATGGCTGGCTCGACCGCGACCGCGTCATCATGGAGAGCCTCGTCGCCTTCAAGCGCGCCGGCGCCGATGGCGTGCTGACCTATTTTGCGCCGGAAGCCGCAGAGCGGATCAAGGCTGCGCGTTAAGCCCGCACTTGTACCGCCCTGCGATCATCGCCATGTGATCTCCTGTGAACAGGAGGGAGCCATCCATGTCTGATACCGGTCCGCGTTACGGCAGCACCCAGGGCGACGGGTCAAACGGGACCTGGCGCAGCAATGGCACGCCGCCGCGACGACATGTGTTCGACCCCTATGAACAGCCCGACCTGTTCCGCGGCGTGCTGACGCGGCGCGTGGTCGCCTTCCTGATCGATGTGGTCGTCATCTCGATCCCGATCATTCTCGCAGTAATCTTCATTTCGGTATTCGGCCTCGTCACCTTCGGACTCGGCTGGGGCCTGTTCTGGCTGATCTCGCCGGCTACGGTGATCTGGCCGATCGTCTATTACGGCATGTCGCTCGGCGGACCGCATTCCGCTACCTGGGGCATGCGGATGATGGACCTGCAGATGCGGACCTTTTCGGGCACGCCCGGCTATTTCGTGCTGGGCTGCGCCCATGCGGTGCTGTTCTGGGCTTCGGTGTCGCTGCTGACACCGTTGGTGCTGATCGTCGGCCTGCTCAATGGCCGCCGGCAGTTGCTGCATGACCTGGTGCTGGGAACAGTGGTGGTGAATGCGTCCGTCGCCCGGGCGCAGGTCGGCTACGCCAGCTAAATTTGACATCGATCGATGAGACGACCGGGCAAATTCATTGACCGTTAGCCCGGTCGGGGTGATGCTGTATCGTCCTGCTTCGGAGCCCCATATCGACCCGTGACCCAGCACTCGCGCGACACCCCGCAATTCTATCTGACGGCGCCGTCGCCATGCCCGTATCTGCCGGGCCGACAGGAGCGCAAGGTGTTCACTCATCTGGTGGGGGACAAGGCCGGCGATCTCAACGACCTCCTGACCCATGGCGGCTTCCGCCGCAGCCAGTCGATCGCCTATCGACCGGCCTGCGACCAG
>JASBVG010000026.1 GCA_030147505.1 Tardiphaga sp. | reverse complement strand
GCGAACCGGTCGGGGACACCTTGCCGCACGACATCGTCATACATCGCACGAAGCTGATGCCCGATCCGGGACTGGATTTCGGCGTTCAATCCGCCCTTAGGCTTCACATCTTTCATGACCCGTTCCACATTCCCCAGAAGAGCTAGCCCCTGGTTTTGAGAAATTTTCTTGATTTTTGAAGCCTTTGCGGCGTTTCTTGCTGTTCTAATGCGGAGCGCAGCCGAAAGTTCCGAGGCAATGGAACTTTTCATGGGGACAAGCGTAGTCTGTCATATTCAGGCGCCGGGGCGCGTGCCGGTACTCTCTGACCGCGATAGGCAGGAACCGCGCAAAAGAACAGGATTGGAGTGGGGATGTCCCGATCACAGCTCGTTGCTGAACATTTGCCGCTGTTGCGGCGCTATGCCCGTGCGCTCACGGGTAATCAGGCATCAGGCGACGCCTATGTCGGCGCCATGCTTGAAGCGCTGCTGCAGGACGCGTCCTTGCTCGACGAACGCCATGGTCCGCGCGCCGGCCTGTTTCGTCTATTTACGCAGATCTGGAATTCGGTGTCGATGAATGACGCCGCCGAAGTGGTGCCGGTGCAGGCGTCGGAGAAGCGTATCTCCAACATCACGCCGCTGCCGCGCCAGGCCTTCCTGCTATTGTCACTTGAAGGTTTCTCGGAAGAGGAGGTTGCGTTCATCCTCGATGCCGATGTCGCCGAGGTGCGCGGGCTGGCCGACACGGCCGGCCGCGAAATGGCGGCGGAGATCGCCACCGACGTTCTCATCATCGAGGACGAGACCTTCATCGCGATGGATCTCGAAAGCCTCGTGAAAAATCTTGGCCACAATGTCATCGGTGTCGCCCGTACGCATGCGGATGCCATTGCCTTGGCCCAGAACAAGAAGCCGGGTCTGATCCTCGCCGACATCCAGCTCGCCGATGGTTCGTCGGGTCTTGATGCGGTGAACGAATTGCTGCGCACCTTCCAGGTGCCGGTGGTGTTCATCACCGCCTATCCCGAGCGCTTCCTCACAGGCGAGCGACCCGAGCCGGCCTTCCTGATCTCGAAGCCATTTCAGCCTGCCATGGTCTCGGCGGTGGCCAGCCAGGCGCTGTTCTTCCAGCGTAATTCGAAGAACAGGAACGCCAAGGCGTCGTAAACAGATTCAACTCATTGATATGGAAACGGCCGGAGCGAGCTCCGGCCGTTTTCTATAGTCACGTCGGCTTGTATCCGACCGTATCCATGATCTTCTGCCACTGTTTCAGGTCGCCGTTCAGCCGTTCGGTAAATTGCATCGGCGTCGATGTCTCGACCTCGAGCCCGAGTTCGGCGAGGCGCTTCCTGATCTCGGGAAGCTCAAGCACGGGCTTCAGCTCATTGCCCCAGGCCTCGACGATGTTCGGCGGCGTTCCTGCCGGCGCGAAGAATGCGTACCATCCCGACAGTTGCAGATCCGGGAAGCCGAGGCTCGCGCCCGTCGGAAGTTCCGGTGCCGACGCCGTCGGTCGTTTGCCCGATGTCACCAGGATCTTCACCACGCCATTGCGGTGGTGATCGATGAAGTCGGTGATCGATCCGCAGCCGCCTGTGATGTGGCCGCCCTGCAGATCCGATACCAGCGGCGCCGCGCCACGATAGGCCACGGCCTCGAGCGGGCGGCCTATGGCCTGGCCGATCATCAGGCCGAAGAAGTGCGTGCTCGATCCCATCGCCGTCGAGCCGAACGAGGCCCGCGCCGGGTTCTTCTTCAGCCATTCCACATATTCCGTCAGCGTGTTCACGCCGATGGTCGGCGAGACGCAATAGACGGTCTGCAGCGTGCCGGCCAGGGTGACCGGCGCCATGTCGGTCTGCGGATCGAATGGCACATTCACCATCGAAAGCTTCTGCATCACGGTGGCAGACGGCATATAGCAGATCACACTGCCATCGGTTGGGCTGGTCTTCAGTGTCGCACCAGCAACGGTGCCGGACGCGCCCACCTTGTTCTCGATGACAATATTGCGCCCGGTCCGCTGTCGTAGCGGCTCGGCAATCAGCCGCGCCATCACGTCGGTGCCGCCGCCGGCGGGAAAGCCAACCAGTAATCTGATGGGTTTATCGGGAAGCGCCGTCCGGGCGCGCAACACTTGCGGTGCGAAGAGTGCGGATGCACCGAGAACGAGAGACGTTCGACGCGTAATCGCTCTGCTCACCATAGTCCTCCCTGTTTATTGTTTTTTGTTACCGCCCTCGCTTTTTATTGCGGTGCGAAGACGTGTGCAGTCACGGCCTCATGCCGCGATCTCCACGATCGAAGGCTAGCGAGCGCGGCGCATCTGAACAAGCTTTGCAATAGGTCGGATTAGCCGCCGCGAAGCGCGCGCCTGGAGAGACGATGACGCTGGAACACAGCGCAGTGTTCGAGGCAGCGCAGTGTGTCCGCACTACCGCATCCGCAATCGCTGCAACTCTGTGAAAGCTTGCCCACAAAAAAGCGAGGCGCGACCGGCATCACCACGGCCACGCCCCGCATCGCCGGTCTTTGGGGCGGGGGGACGACCGGCTGCTGATACGACTCCGGCGGCCAGAAAGCGTTCCATGAGAGGTCGAATATTTAAAGCACGGTTAAGTGAACGAATCTCATGAACCTGCAGGCTTGACCGACGTTCTAATACAACAGCGCCACGCGCAGACGTGGGCAGGGTAGCGTTACAGAGCGTTCAAGCGAGGCTCACATGTCAAAAGTGTCTAGTCTTGTTGTGGGATTGGTCAGTGGTGCGGCTATGTTTGGCGCCATTCAATATGCGTCCGGTAACGATCTCTCCGGCAGCAGTCTTCGCGGCACGTTGACGGAGCGCGATACCGCAATTCCTTCTCCTTTCGCCGCCGTTACTCCCGCAGTAAACCGCACCGCCAAGACCGATCGCGATAGCGCTCCGGCAAACCTCGATCAGGGGCGGACACTGTCGTTCCAGGTTTATGGTTTAACCGATACGTCGGTGTTGTTGCGCTTGGCCGGCACGGCGCCGAAGAGTGGGTCTGAGAAGGTTCAGCCGGAGAAGCCGGCCAGCACCAAGGCGATCCCCATCGATAACAAGCCGCGCAAGGCGACGGTGGCGTGCGAGCCGCCGGTCAGCATGCTCACCGAGGTCGCCAGATCGCTGCAGCCGGGTCGCTGCGTGACCTGACGCTTGCGGCTGCCCTTGCCGCTATGTGGCCGCACAGTTGCCGCAAGAAATTTCAGGAATCAGTCGCCGGCAGCCTCATCGGTGCTGCCGTTTTCGTTATCGTCGCCTTCGTCGGAAGCGGCACTTCTATTCGCCATATAGCCCACCGCGACGCCCACCAACGCCAGTAATGGTACCAACTTTTTTAAACCTACCGCGCGGGCGATCTGGATGCCGGTTGCGACCATGATGGGGTCGATCAGCGGCGCACTTGCGGCAGCTCGTGCTGCCGCGCGGGCCGCAGCTGCAGCGCGCTCACGTGCGCGCTTCTGTTTTCGGGCATAGATCAAACCGACGATACCGGCGATGACGACGAAAATGCCCGCGACTGTCAGGCAGGCGGCAATGGCGTTGTAGTGCTGTAGCATCGCGATGAAAATCGCGGCGCAAGAAAAACACAGGGCAATGAAGCCGGCAAAGCCTGCGATCACGACCAGAGAGGTCATACGCAGGCTGGCGCCAGTGCTATGTTTGAGATCGTCGATATAACGCTGCAGCATTGCAAGCCCCGTATTCAACCCGTGCCATCATAAAGAAAACCGGCGGTGCCTTGCGGCGCCGCCAGTCCGATGATCTTCGATTGTCTCAGCCTTGGTTAACGGCGCCAAGCCATGCCGATCAGCAGCCCGAGACCCAGAGCGAGACCGACACTGGCGAGCGGGCGCTGTGTGATGGCGTCTTCGAGCGACTCTTCCAGCGAATACGCCGCGTCGTAGGCAGTGCTGCCGCGCTCGCGCAGATCGTCATAGACGGCGCTGCTGCGGTCCTGCAGATCGGACATCACGTCGTCAGCGCGATCACGCGCCTGCTTGACGCCGCGGCGGGCCTGTTTGCTGGCCTGGCCGGTGAAAGCGTTGAGGGCGTCGGTGATCTGTTCGGTGAGAGCGGTGACATCGTTTTTCACGGCAGCAAGATCCTTCTGCAAGCGGCTATAGGTGGCTTTGTCCGTCAGTTTCTTCAATTCGCTCAAGGCATCGTCGTCGGACATGCGAAGCTCCCGTCAGAGACAAAACCGGAATTTGCAGCAGAAACGCCCCGTCAGGTCGTAAGTTCCCTTGATAGGTCCGGTTTACTCTTGCGGCAACTGGGGCGAATTGAGCGGCATCAAATGCTCCTTCAGGATCAGCCCGACAATCAGGATCGGCGCTGCCAGGAAACCGCCCATCGGCCCCCATAGCCAAGTCCAGAAAGCAAGGCCGACGAAAACTGCCAGCGCGTTGAGCTGCAGCCGGCGGCCGATGATGGTCGGGGTGATGAAGTGGCCCTCCATGAAAGTCACGCCGACGAAAAGCGCTGCGGCGATCAGGCCGGCGCCGAGTGTCGAGGCGGTGATGATGCCGACCACTACCAGAATGACGAACATCACGACCGGGCCGATGATCGGGAAGAAGTTCAGTGTCGCCGCCAGAGCGCCAAGTCCGGCAGGGTTCGGCATGCCGGTGACGGCACAGATGATACCGGTGCCGATACCGACCCCGAAATTGATCATGGTTACCATGAGGAGATAGTCGCCAAGCCTGGTCTCGATGGCGTTGAGAATGCGCAGCGTACGCAGCCGCCATTCGTGGTCGCTGAAATTCATGATCATCGCGCGGCGCAGATCCTTCCAGCTTGCGATGAACAGAACGAGCGTGGCGAAGAACAACAGGAATTCCGTGAAGGTCGGAGTCAGGAATTCGACGGTCGGCTGCACCCAGTCGATCTTTGGAAGCTTGAACTGCGTAGCAGAGAGCGTTTCGGTATCGCTGAACAGACTCTGAAATTGGTGCCATAACGCCAGCGGCCGATCGAAAATCTGCAGTTTCTCCCTCAACTGCGCGCCGAGCTCGGGCATGCGGTTGGTCCATTCGACCAAAGGCGCCGAGATCAATCCGATAATGAAGATTGCTGTTGCACCGACGCCGGTGACGATCAGGACTGATGATACGGCGCGCGGAATGCGGCGCTTCTCGAGAAAGTTCGCGGCCGGGGATAGCATGGTACCGACGATGAAGGCAGTGACGACCGGCAGGAAGAAAGCCTTGGCGAAATAGAGCACCGTCATCACGGTGATGACCAGCAGAGACACCAGCGAAAAGGCGACGACTTCAGCACGGCGAATGACCGGAGGCTGCTCGACATTGTTTTCCGAGGCGGGAACGCCGGCTGTTTTGTCGGGAAAAGACCGGACCTTGTTCATGATGCGTTACGGTATTACGCCTCCGCAGGCGAAGCCTGGAAGGCTCCACGAGGACAGCGCGTCAACAAGGCGCTGTTCCACAAGTTCCGTCGCGAAACCGTGATGGCTGCTTGATTGACAAATTGCCTTCCCAGTGAACCTGCGATGGAACCGGCGCGACGGAGATTGTGTTATCCGCGCGTCATTCACACGGGGCAGTCACATGTCACAGGCATCCTCCCGCAAAGTTTCGCTGCGCGGCGCTGGCGCGTTTGCTCTTGTTGCGGCGCTGCTGGTCGCACCCGCCTTCACCTCCAGCGCAGCGGCACAGATGATGAGCTACGCGCCGGCCTCGCAGGACGGCTTTCTCGAAGACAACATCATGGTCACGCCGGAGCAGCAGCGGGATGCCGCATCCTATGTGATGCCCGAGCGCCTGCGCCGCGCCGAAGTCTCCTATGCGAGCAATCAGACGCCAGGTACGATCGTGATCGATACCGGGAATACGCAGCTCTATTACATCCTCGGCAACAACCGCGCGATCCGCTACGGCGTGGGGGTTGGTCGCGAAGGCTTCACCTGGGCGGGCACGGAGACGGTGACGCGCAAGGCCGAATGGCCGGATTGGCATCCGCCGGCAGAGATGATTCGTCGCCAGCCTTATCTGCCGCGTTTCATGGCAGGCGGCCCCGGCAATCCGCTCGGTGCGCGCGCGATGTATCTCGGCTCCAGCGCCTATCGCATTCACGGCACCAACGATCCGACCACCATCGGCAAGTTCGTTTCGTCAGGTTGCATCCGTCTGACCAACGAAGACGTGGAGGATCTTTTCAGGCGCGTAAACGTTGGCACCAGGGTCGTCGTGCTGCCGAAATCGGCAGGATCACGTGAGATGGCGCGCACGGGGGCGAATTCGCACACGGTGATCTCGGTGCGGCCGGCGCGGGTTTCCGCGACGGGGCAGCAAGCCATGAATCTCTCGGCGTCATCGCTGTATTGAACGATCTGAAGCTAATCTGGAGGGCCGAGACCCATGACCCGCATGTCTGGACAACGGCTCTTTGGAGCAGCATTTTTGGCGATCGTTTCGATGAGCGCTGCGATACCCCCGGCACAAGCGCAGGATTTCTTTTCGGAGCTGTTCGGCGGCTTCGCTCGTGGTCGCATGCCGGAGATTTCGTCGCCCTTCGACGATGGGCCACGCATGCGCGTGGATCGGCCGCGCGCGGCGAGCGGCGGCGCGCAAGCCTATTGCGTGCGAACCTGCGATGGCCGCTATTTTCCGGTTTCGGCGAGCGATAATCAGAGCCGTGCGGCCTCGTGCAACAGTTTCTGCCCGGCAAGCAAGACCGAGATCGTCTATGGTAGCAGCATCGATCATGCGACAACCGAAAACGGCAAGGCTTATTCGGATCTGCCGAATGCTTTCAAGTTCAGGAATGAGATCGTCGCCGGCTGCACCTGCAATGGCAAGGATCAGTTCGGCCTTGCACAGGTCAAGATCGAGGACGATCCGACGCTGCGCAAGGGTGATATCGTTGCCGGTGCGAATGGTTTGAAGTCGGTGACCCGCACGGACCGGCGGGGCGCATCGCTCAACCTGACTCCCGTGCCGGCGTCGGTCAGCGCGAAGTATGAGCGTCTGCCGGTGGTGGCGCGGGAATAGTCCGCGCGATGGTCGTTACGCCGCCCGAATCTTTCCAAGAAAATCGGTGATCTGAGCCCCAAGCTGATGCGTCTGCGTCGCGAGGGTCTCCGATGCCGCTTTCACGTTCTGAGCCGCTGCACCCGCGGCATCAGCATCAGCGCTGACGCCGGTGATGTTATCGGAGACGTTCCGGGTTCCGGTGGCCGCCTGCTGGGTCGATCGTGTGATTTCCTGGGTCGCGGCGCCCTGTTCCTCGACGGCTGCGGCGATCGCGGTGGCGACCTCATTTACCTCGCCGATGATGCCGCCGATGCTCTTGATAGCCTCGATGGCATCGCCCGCGACCTTCTGGATATCGGCGATCTGTTCTGAAATGTCATCGGTGGCTTTCGCGGTCTGGCTGGCCAGTGACTTCACTTCGGAGGCTACAACGGCAAAGCCACGGCCGGCTTCTCCGGCGCGCGCCGCTTCGATCGTAGCATTCAGCGCAAGCAGATTCGTCTGCGAGGCAATGTCGTTGATCAGTCCGACCACCTCGCCGATCCGGTTTGCGCTTGCAGCAAGACCCTGCACCGTGACGTCGGTCTGATTGGCCTCCTTTACAGCGCGGCTGGCAATGCCGGCTGCGTGTGCAGCCTGGCGGCTGATATCGTTGATCGACGTGCTGAGTTCTTCCGCAGCAGCAGCGACATTCTGCACATTGGCAGAAGCGTCGCTGGAGGCCCGGGCAGCATCCTGCACGCGCATATTCGTCTGATTGGACACCGCCGCCATGCTGTCGGAGGTGGTATTCATCTGGTCGGAGGCATTGTCCAAGGTGCCCAACGTGTCGCGCATCTGGATTTCGAAATGGCCAATATATTGCTCGATGGCTTGCTGACGGTTGGTCGCCTGTGCGTTGCGTTCGCGCTCTTGGTGTTCGATCTGCGCCTTATCGAGGGCCTGACGCTTGAAGGTCTCCAGCGCGCCGGCCAACGCGCCGATTTCGTCGTGGCGGTCGGTGTAGCTGGTTTCGACGGAGAGATCGCCGCTGGCGACTTGCAACATCGCGTCGCGAATACGGTTCAACGGCACGATGACACGGCGGGCGACGGCGATCATGCTGGCGATGGCCGCAGCGATGGCGATCAGCAGAAGGGCAGTCTGCATGGCGAGTGCGCGTTGTGCGACGGTGATGTGGCTCGCAGCGCCGTCGATCGCCTGATCGAGCGCGCGCTCGGCAAGGGTGACTGCTGTGCTCATATGCGGCACCGAATATTGGCTCCAGTCGTTGGCCTTCATTTCCGGCGGCGTACCAGCTGCAAGGGCTGCAACCAGGCGGTCGCGCAGGCCAGTATAGTTCGGATCGAAGTAAGTCGTCCTGGCTACATCGATCGCCTTCGCGACATCCGCTGACAGTCTGGCTCCCGCCATAGCGCTTTCCAGCGCCTGCCACGCGACCTCGATTCCACCGACCTGTTTGGCATACGTCGTTACACCGTTCGGTGGAAGTTTTCCGGTCGCGAGGCTGCTCGAGAGAAGCGTCGTCGCATCGCCTGCGGCCGTGCGCATCAGCCAGGCCATCTGCTTGATCAGCAGGAGCTGGTCGATCTCGGCGTCCTGATGGCTGATGGCCAGTACAAGAGCGGAAGCAATGCTGTCGAGGGTCGGCAGCAGTGCGTCGTTGGTGGCGGCATATTCCTTCACCAGCGCCGGACGGCGCTCCGCCCTGGGTTTCTGAATCGCGTCCCAGGATTCGGTCTGGAGCTTGCTCAATTCGCCCATCAACCGCTTCAATTCCGGCAACAGGCGTGCCTTGTCGCCGAAGTCGATCCGCTCGAGCATCTCTGCAGCCTTGCGCATGGCTGGCATTTCGGCGTCGCGCAGAGCTCGCAGATAAGCGAGGAAGTCCGGGGCCGGAATATCGTTGCCGTTGAGTGTCCGAACAGTGCCGACGCGCTCGGCGCGCAGGTTGTGCATCGCCTTGAAGGCGTGGCTCGAGGTCTCGGCAATCACCGATACGCGATTGGCCGCGTTCAGGCGCTCCCATGAATTCCAGGCGCCCTGCGCCAGGATAATGACGATGCACGCCGCCATTACAGCAATCACCGATTTCAGCAGGGTAGAGACAGTCACACGCGATAGCATTTTTCGATTCCTCAGCCAGCGGTGTTTAGATAAGCCAAGAACCGTAAAGAATTCCGCTATGCGAAAGCGTCCTGTTCCTGACGTGGAACCTGCATGGCTCGGGCGCGTTCTTTAACGACGCTGGCAGCACCGGTGTTAGCCGAGGCGCTGTCATCCGGAGGTCATTTCTTCAGGTTGGGGGAAATATCAGATGGGCATTCTCATCAGCGCTTTGATCACGTTTCTCGTCGTCATTCTGATTTTGTATTTGATCAACATGTTGCCGCTCGACGGACGCGCCAAGCAGATTTGCCGGGTGATCGTCATCGTCCTCGGGGTGATCTCGTTGCTGAAATATATCGCGGTGTTTTAAGGCGGCGAACTAACAAAAAAGCCCCGGCGCAAAACCGGGGCTTTTGGTTTTCTCGGTCCCTCATGGTGAGGAGGCGCGCCTCGTCCGCCGCAGCTCGAAGAGCGAAGGCGGAAGCGCCGTCTTGAGTCACGAACTGCGGAACTCCGTCGCCACTCCAGCGAATGGCTTCACCATTCGCAAGGAGATGCCGCCGCGCGGCTCATCAGAATGTGTTGCCTCGGCAATCAGCCCGCCGCCTTCGCCTCGCGGCGACGTGCGGTCAGGATGTATTCGGTGTAGCCGTTCGGCTGCGTGCGGCCTTCGAAGATGAGATCGCAGGCCGCCTTGAAGGCAACGCCATCGAAGCCAGGCGCCATGTTCTTGTAGATGGCATCGCCCTTGTTCTGCTCATCGACCACGACTGCCATGCGCTTCAGCGACTCCATCACCTGATCCCTGGTGATGACACCCTGATGCAGCCAGTTGGCGAGATGCTGTGCGGAGATGCGCAGCGTGGCGCGATCTTCCATCAGGCCGACGCCGTGGATGTCCGGTACCTTGGAACAGCCGACGCCCTGGTCGATCCAGCGCACGACGTAACCCAGGATGCCCTGGCAGTTGTTGTCAATCTCCTGCCTCACATCGTCGGGCGCCCAGTTCGACTGCGACACCGGGATGGTGAGGATATCGCTGAGCTTTCCGCGGGCGCCGCCCTTGGCGAGTTCCTGCTGGCGCGCGATGACATTGACCTGATGATAGTGGAGCGCATGCAGCGTCGCAGCCGTGGGCGAGGGCACCCAGGCCGTGGTGGCGCCGGCCTGCGGATGGCCGATCTTCTGGGTCAGCATGTCCGCCATCTTGTCCGGCGCGGCCCACATGCCCTTGCCGATCTGCGCATGGCCGGGCAGGCCGTCGAGCAGGCCGGTATCCACGTTCCATTCTTCATACGCCTTGATCCAGGGCGTCGCCTTCATGTCGTTCTTGCGGATCATCGGACCGGCTTCCATCGACGTGTGGATCTCGTCGCCGGTGCGGTCCAGGAAGCCGGTATTGATGAACATGATGCGCTTCGACGCATTCTGGATACAGGCCTTGAGGTTCACCGTGGTGCGGCGCTCCTCGTCCATGATACCGACCTTCATGGTGTTCTCGGGCAGCGACAGCATCTTTTCGACGCGACCGAAGATCTCGCAAGTGAAGGCGACTTCATCCGGGCCGTGCATCTTCGGCTTCACGATATAGATCGAGCCGGTGCGGCTGTTGCGTAGTTTGCCGGTTGCCTTGACGTCATGGATGCCGATCAGGCCAGCGACGGCAGCGTCGAGGAGGCCTTCGGGGACTTCCTCGCCGTTGCTGTCGAGCACAGCGTCGGTGAACATGTGGTGGCCGACATTGCGCATCAGCAGCAGGCTCCGGCCGTGCAGTGTGAGGTCCTTGCCCGAGGCGGTCTTGTAAGTGCGGTCGGCATTGAGCGCGCGCGTCAGCGTCTTGCCGCCCTTTTCGAAATCGGCGGACAGCGTTCCGTTCATCAGGCCGAGGGTGTTGCGATAGACCAGCACCTTGTCGTCGGCATCGACGGTGGCGACGCTGTCTTCCATGTCGAGAATGGTCGAGACGGCGGCTTCCATCAGCATGTCCGACACGCCAGCCGGATCGTCCTTGCCGATCGGGCTGGTCCGGTCGATCTGCACTTCGACATGCAGGCCGTTATTGACCAGCAGGATGGCTGAGGGCGCGGCGTGGTCGCCGAGATAGCCGGCGAGTTGGGCCTCGTCCTTCAGCGCAGTCATGTTGCCGCTCTTCAGCTTCACCGAGAGCTGGCCCGACACGATGTTGTAGCTGGTGACATCCGTGTGGCTACCGGTCGCGAGCGGTGCGGCCCGATCGAGGAAAGCTTTCGCCTTGGCGATCACCTTGTCGCCGCGTGCTTTGTTATAGCCCTTGCCGCTTTCGCTGGGATCGTGCGGGATCGCATCGGTGCCGTAGAAGGCGTCGTACAGGCTGCCCCAGCGCGCATTGGCGGCGTTCAGCGCATAGCGAGCGTTGGTCAGAGGCACGACAAGTTGAGGACCGCAAATCTTGCCGATTTCGTCATCGACATTGACGGTCTCGACCGGCTTGGTGGCCGGCTCGGGCAGAAGATAGCCGATCTCCTTCAGGAAGGCGGTATAGGCGTTGAGATCGAAGGCCTTGCCCTTGTTGGCGCGGTGCCAGTCGTCGATCCTCGCCTGCAGCTCATCGCGCACCTTCAGCAATTCGCGATTCTTCGGGCCGAGATCCTTGATGATACCGGCTACGCCGGCCCAGAACGCATCGGGCGCGATCCCGGTCTTCGGGGCGGCTTCCTTGGCGATGAAGTCGAACAGAACGGGCGCGATCTGCAGACCGTGGGCGTCGATGCGTTTCATGATGCGTTTCTCTCGGAAGGCGGCAATTAAGCTCTGATTTTGGTAAGTGCAGGCGAAAACTGCCGAACGAGCGGCAGCCATGGTATTTTAAAGTCCGTGGGACGTTTTACGGCCCCGGGACGTTCTAGCGCCAAAGAAGGGGGACGGGAAAGCCCCTGGGGCCTAGTGGCTTGGAGCGCCGCTGTGGTGGTCCGGCGAGAAACGCTCCAGAATCACCTTGATCAGAATGGTGAACAGCGCCACCGCTGTCAGCATCGTCGCCGCGGCGAAGGCGCCTGCGACATTGTAGTCCTGATACAAAAGTTCAATCTGCAGCGGCAGCGTCGTGGTCTGGCCACGGACATTGCCGGAGACCACCGAGACTGCACCGAATTCGCCCATCACGCGCGCATTGCACAGGATTGCGCCATAGAGCACGGCCCAGCGGACATTCGGCAATGTGACTTTTACAAATGTTGCAAACCCCGATGCGCCGAGGGTAACTGCCGCTTCCTCCTCGTCGGTGCCCTGCACCTGCATCAAGGGGATCAGTTCCCGCGCGACGAAGGGGGCGGTAACAAACATCGAGGCCAGCACGATGGCCGGGAGTGCGAACATCACCTTGATGCCGAGCAGTTCGATAACCGGGCCGAACAGGCCGGTGGTGCCATAGACGAAAAGATATGCGACGCCCGCCACGATGGGCGAAATCGAATAGGGCAGCTCGATCAGTGCAATCAGAAGCGTGCGGCCGGGGAACGTAAATTTTGTGACACACCAGGCGGCCGCGAGGCCGAACACGATGTTCACGGGCACGGCGATCAATGCCGCAACAATTGTGAGCAGGATTGCATGCTGGGTGCCGGGCTCGGCGAGATTGCGGAAGAAGACATCGAGGCCTTGCGACAGCGCTGACGAGAAGATCAGTGCCAGCGGTGCGATCAGCACCAGCAACGTCAACACGAAGACGATGCCGAGCACGACGCGGCGCGTGACCGGGCCAGCGCCGACGGGCGTCACCATCCATGCACCATGGGATTGATTGCTCATCAGGCGTCTCCCTTGCCGAGATAGCGCAGGTTCCAGGCCTGTACCGCATTGGTGATCATCAGCATCGTGAAGGCCATCGCCAGCATCACCACGGCGATCGCGGCGGCGGCCTCGTAGTTGTATTCCTCCAGGCGGATGTAAGTGAGCAGCGCGACGATCTCGGTCTTCATCGGCTGGTTGCCGGCAATGAAGATCACTGCGCCGAATTCGCCGAGGCTGCGTGCGAAGGAGAGCGAGCAGCCGGCGAGAAAGGCCGGGAAAATCGCCGGAAAGATCACACGCCAGAGGATCTGGAAATCGCTGGCGCCGAGCGAGCGGCCTGCTTCCTCAACGTCGCTGCCAAGGTCCTCGATCACCGGCTGCACCGTACGCACCACGAAGGGGATGCTTGTGAAAGCCATCGCAATCGCAATGCCGAGCGGCGTATAGGCGATCTGGATGCCGAGCTCGGCGAGCGGTGCACCGAACCAACCGTTCTTCGACAGCAGCGCCGTGAGCGCGAGGCCTGCGACTGCGGTGGGGAGCGCGAACGGAACATCCACGAGCGCATCGAGAATGCGCTTGCCGGGAAACTGGTAACGCGCCAGCACCCAGGCGAGCAGCAGGCCATAGACCGCGTTGAAGGCGGTGGCGGCCAGCGCCATAGTGATGGTGACGCGGATCGCGGACAATGTGCGCGGCGACGACAGGATGCCCCACAGCTGGGTAAGGCCGACATCGGACGCCTTCAGGATCAGCGCGCAGAGCGGCAGCAGCACGATTACCCCGAGATAGAGCAGCGTGATGCCGAGCGAGAGCCTGAAACCGGGGATGACGGTGCGTCGCAAGGGGAAGGTCCGAGAGTGAAGCCGATGGCGGGCTTCATAGACGATTTGGGGAGAAAGGGAATGTCGGTTGTCCGACCTCCCTGGTCGTTGCCCGGCTTGGCCGGGCGATCCAGCACGCTCTGGCGCTGCGGTATTTACTGGGGCGTCGGGTCAAGCCGGGCGACGACAGTGAGAAAGAAGCTTCACTTCCCGCCGAACAATGTGTCGAGCTTCGCGCCCGCATTCAGGTGCTCGGCATTGACCTTGTCCCAGCCGCCGAATTCATCCTCGATGCGGTACAGCTTCACATCCGGGAACTTGTCCTTGTTCTTCACCATCACGTCCTTGTCGACGACGCGGTTGTAGCCCTTGACCTCGATGGCCTGGCCTTCCGGCGAATACAGGAATTCGAGATAGGCGGTGGCAAGCGCCTTGGTGCCGTGCTTCTCGGCATACTTGTCGACCACGGTGACCGGGAATTCGGCGAGCACGCTGGTCGGCGGCACCACCGATTCAAATTTGTCCTTGCCGCCGGCGTCCTTGCCTGCGAGATCGCGGATCGATGCCGTTTCGGCTTCGAAGGTGATCAGCACGTCGCCGGTGCCGCGCTCAACGAAAGTCGTGGTGGCCGCGCGGCCGCCGGTGTCGAACACCGGGACATTGGCGAATAGCTTCTTGATGAACTCGTCGGCCTTGTCGGCGCCGTACTTGTTCTTCGCGAAGGCATAGGCAGCGAGATAGGTGTAGCGCGCATTGCCGGAGGTCTTCGGATTCGGGAAGATCACCTGCACGCCGGGCTTCACCAGATCGTCCCAGTCCTTGATGCCCTTCGGATTGCCGGCGCGCACAAGAAAAGCGGGCAGCGAGTAGTAAGGCGACGAATTGTTCGGCAGCCGCGATGTCCAATCCTTCGGGATCAGCTTGCCGCGATCATAGAGTACCTGCACGTCGGTGACCTGGTTGAAGGTGACGACGTCAGCCTCGAGGCCTTCGAGGATCGAGCGGGCCTGCCGCGACGAGCCGTTGTGTGATTGGTTGATCGTGAGATCCTGACCAGTCTTGGCCTTCCACTGCTTGATGAACGCAGCGTTGAGCTCGACATAGAGTTCACGTGCGATGTCGTAGGAGACGTTGAGCAGTGTGGTTGGTGTCTGCGCCCGGGCCGGTGCGGTAGCGCCGACGGCGAGGAGGCTGAGGCCGGCGGCGAAAGTGGTAAAAAGGCGGATCACGAAAAGTCCCCTGCGTTGAGCGGATCGGTCATGGATGGCTGCGGCACTTTGCCCCTCGAACGGTCCGAAATTTGCTCTGCAACCGTCGCGTTTTGCTGCGCGTTTCCGGCAGCGGGAGGCCGCGGGGCGGTCGAGGAGAAGAACCATCTCTGGCGCGTGGTGTTCGAGATGAAAAAGTTCTATAGTTAGAACGGTTCGAAGAAGAAATAATCTTCTCTTTACGCCGTGCAATCGAGAGATATATAGAAAATAATTCCAGTCAACCCCGAAGTTTCGGGGCAGCGGAGTGCGAATGCGCTATCTGCCTGTCTTTCTCGACTTGCAGGCCGGACCGATCCTTCTGATCGGCGCCGGGGAGTTGGTGCGCGCCAAGCTGCGGCTGTTGTTGGCGGCCAATGCCAGGGTCCGCTGGTACGCGATGGACGGCGATCGCGATCTCGCCGGGCTCGATCCAGCTGGTGTTGAGGCGATCGAGTTCGCCGAGGGCAATCCCCTCGCGGCGGATCTTTCCGGCGTCATTGCGGTGATGTGTGCGGGGGCGGGCGATCTCGGTCCGATGATGTCGCTGCGCGCTAAGGCGCATGGGCTGCCCGTCAACGTGATGGACGATCTCGCCAATTCCACTTTCATCTTTCCGGCTATTGTCGACCGCGGTGACGTCGTCGTTGCCGTCGGCACCGGTGGCACGTCGCCGGTGGTGGCGCGTCGCGTGCGTGAGACGATCGAGAGCGTGCTGCCAGCGCGGATCGGTGATCTCGCATCTTTCATCGGGCGCTGGCGCAAGTCGATCAATGACAGGATCGCCGCTGCGCCGCTGCGCCGCCGGTTCTGGGAACGCATCGTCGATGGCGAGATCGGTGCGAAGGTGCTTGCCGGCCGCAGCGATGATGCCGAGCGGGCGCTAGGCGCGATCGATGATCTCCCAGCTTTTGCGGGCGCGTTGCAGGATGGCGCGACGAAAGGCCATGTGACGCTGGTGGGCGCCGGTCCCGGCGATCCCGATCTGCTCACCATCAAGGCGCTGCGCGCGCTGCAGGATGCCGATGTCGTGTTCTACGACGAACTGGTGTCGTCGGAGATCCTCGACCGCATCCGCCGCGATGCGTCGCGCGTGCCGGTCGGCCGCCGCATCGGCAAGCCCGGCATCGGGCAAGATGCAACCAACAAACTGCTCATCGAAGCCGCGCGTGCGGGCCACCGTGCTGTGCGCCTCAAGGGGGGCGATCCCTTTATCTTCGGTCGCGGCGGCGAGGAGATCGAATATCTTCGCGAGGCTGGCGTGTCCTATTCCGTCATCCCCGGCATCACTGCGGGTCTCGGCGCCGCTGCGATGTTCGAAACGCCACTCACATATCGCGGCGAGGCGCTGCGCATCACTTTTCTTACGGCGCATAAGGAAAAGGACGCTGGCGCCGTCGACTGGTCCGCGCTCACCGACGCGAAGATGACCATCGTTGTCTATATGGGCATGACGGCCGCGCCTGCGATCCGTGAAGGCCTCGTCGCGGCCGGCCGCGCGCCGCAAACCCCGGTGGGCGTCTTCGCGCGCGTGACGCGGCCGGATGCCCAGGCGGCTGTTGGCGCACTCGAAGATCTTCCGGCGCTGGTCGAGCAGATCGATGGCGGCCCTGCAATCCTGATCATCGGCGATGTCGTGGCGCATTCCGCGCCCTGGCGTGCCGCTCACATCAACAAATTTGTCTCCAGTATTTTGGTAGCTGCCGAATGACCTCTCCGCTGCAACAGAAAATCAAAATCACCGGCCCTTCGGTTGTGACCGCCAACCGCACCTGGGATGGCATCGTGATCTATCGTGACGGCAAGAAGGGCTGGACGCCAGATCTTGCCGAGGCGGCCATCGTGCGCAATGCCGATGATGCGCGCGCGCTGCTGGCCGAATCCGTTGCCGATGATGTCGGCGCCATCGGCCCCTATATCGCTCCTGTTATCGTCAAGGACGACGGCGCCGTCGAGCCCGGCAATTTACGCGAGCGCATCCGCCGCAAGGGCGTCACCATCGATCTGCCGATCCCGGCCTAAGGTTATCGACATGTATGCTTACGACGAAATCGACCGCACGCTGGTCAATGAACGCGTTTCCGAATTCCGCGACCAGGTGAAGCGCCGTCTCTCCGGCGAACTCACCGAAGACGAATTCAAGATGCTGCGCCTGATGAACGGCGTCTATCTGCAGCTCCACGCCTATATGCTGCGCGTCGCCATTCCCTATGGCACGTTGTCGGCGCCGCAGCTCCGCAAGATGGCCCATGTGGCGCGGAAATATGACCGCGGCTATGGTCATTTCACCACGCGGCAGAACATCCAGTTCAACTGGATCAAGCTCGCCGACCTGCCCGATGCGCTGGAGGACCTCGCATCGGTCGGCATCCATGCCATGCAAACCTCGGGCAATTGCGTGCGCAATGTCACGACCGATCAATGGGCCGGCGTTGCGCCGGGCGAGGTGGAAGATCCGCGCATCTGGGCCGAATTGCTGCGGCAATATTCGACCATGCATCCGGAGTTCACGTATCTCCCGCGAAAATTCAAGATCGCCATCACCGCGTCCGATCATGACCGCGCGGCGATCAAGGTGCACGATATCGGCCTGCGCATTCACAGGAACGAGTCCGGCGAGACCGGTTTCGAGGTGCTGGTCGGCGGCGGTCTTGGCCGCACGCCCTTCATCGGCAAGGTGATCAAGCCGTTTGTCGCGGGGCGCGACATCCTCAGCTATGTGGAGTCCATCCTTCGAGTCTACAATCAGTATGGCCGCCGCGACAACATCTACAAGGCGCGCATCAAGATCCTCGTCCATGAACTCGGCATCGAGAAATTCGCCGCGGAAGTGGAGGAGGAATGGCTCGCGATGCGTGACAGCGCGCTGCAGCTCGATGACGAAGTGGTCGCCGATATCCGCGCGCGCTTCCGCTACCCCGGCTATCAGGCGTTGTCCGATACGCCGGATGAACTGATCGCCGCATCGGCCGATCCGCAATTCGAGCGCTGGCTGAAGAATTCCGTCGCGGCGCATCAGCAGCCCGGCTATGCCATTGTCACGCTGTCGCTGAAGCCGATCGGTGGCCCACCCGGCGATGCCACCGCCGAGCAGATGGACGCCATCGCCGACCTCGCCGAAAAATATTCATTCGGTGAAATCCGTGTCGGCCATGAGCAGAACCTGGCGCTGCCAAATGTCGCGAAGCGCGATCTGCCGGCGCTGTGGCGCCAGCTCGACAAGCTCGGCCTCGCCACGCCGAACGTGAACCTGATCACCGACATCATCGCGTGCCCCGGCCTCGATTACTGCTCGCTCGCCAATGCACGTGCGATTCCGATCGCGCAGGAATTGACGCGCCGCTTCGCCAATCACGATCTCGCGGACATGATTGGCCGGTTACATATCAATATCTCCGGCTGCATCAATGCCTGCGGCCATCACCATGTCGGCCATATCGGTATTCTCGGGGTTGAGAAAAATGGTGAGGAGTTCTACCAGATCACCATTGGTGGCCGTGCGGACGAAGGCGCTGTCGTCGGTACGCTGATCGGCCCTGCGGTGCCTTATGACGACGTGGCGAACGTCATCGAAGACATCGTCGAATCCTATTTGGCGCTGCGGGCGCGGCCAGATGAACTGTTTTACCAGGCCGTCGAACGTCTCGGCGTCGAGCCGTTCAAGGAGCGCGTTTATGCCACTCGTTAAAAAGGGTGCGATCATTGCCGATCCCTATATTCATGTCGGCGACGATGCGGAAATTCCGGCGAATGGTGCGATACTTATTCCGGCGGTACGTTTTCTTGCCGACCCCGAAGCCTATGTGAAGCGCAATAGCTCCACAGGCGTGATCTGGCCGAACAATCGCGATCTCGACGAACTCGTGCCCTATCTCGACAAGCTCGCCGTCGTTGCGCTGGTGTTTCCGACTTTTCGCGACGGCCGCGCCTACAGTCAGGCGCGGCTGCTGCGCGAGCGTTATGGCTATAAGGGTGAGCTGCGCGCGACCGGCCAGGTGCTGCGTGACCAGTTCGTGCTGATGCTGCGTGCAGGCTTCGATGCCTTCGAAGTGAAGAAGGATGCAGACGCCGAGGCCTTCGCGGTAACGGTGAAGCGTTACACTGTCTTTTATCAGCCGACTGGCGATGGGCGTGTCACCGCGCTACACCGACGCATGCAGGCGCGCCATGCCGCGAATGCGGGTTAGCCGTCATTGCGAGCAGCCTCTCGGCGACGGTGCAATCCAGAAGGTTAGAGGGAATGATTGCTTCGCTTCGTTCGCAATGACGAGGCCGACGGATTGCCGCATTCTCATCAATGTCTTGTTCGTGGCAGAATACCGTCGTCATCCGCGGATCATTGAAATCTGCTTTCGTTGACTTCGCGCTTCAACTTTTCGAACCTTGCTGCGTTGCCGGGTGGCGTGTTGCCACCATGGTCCATGGAGGTCTCGCATGATCCGTCGCTTCGCTATCGCTGCTGCATCGCTGCTGTGGGCTGGCTCGGCTTTCGCTGCCGATGTCACGCTGCTGAACGTGTCATACGATCCGACGCGAGAACTCTATATCGAGTTCAACAAGGCCTTTGCTGCCGCTTATCAGAAGGAGACCGGCAAGAGCATCGAGATCAAGCAGTCCCATGGCGGTTCGGGTTCACAGGCGCGCTCGGTGATCGATGGGCTGCAGGCCGACGTGGTGACGCTGGCGCTGGCCTATGACATCGATGCCATCGCGGCGAAGAAGCTTCTGGCGGAAGACTGGCAAAAGAAGCTGCCGCAGAATGCGTCGCCCTATACGTCCACCATCGTGTTCCTCGTCCGCAAGGGCAATCCCAAGGACATCAAGGACTGGGACGATCTGTTGAAAAAGGGCGTCAGCGTGGTGACGCCGAATCCGAAGACGTCGGGCGGCGCGCGCTGGAATTATCTCGCGGCCTGGGGCTATGCGCAGAAGAAATTCGGCTCCGAGGACAAGGCGAAGAAGTTCGTCGCTGACCTTTATCAGCAGGTGCCGGTTCTGGACACCGGTGCGCGCGGCTCGACGGTGACTTTCGTCGAGCGCGGCGTCGGCGACGTGCTGCTGGCCTGGGAGAACGAGGCATTTCTCGCGCAGAAGGAATTTGGTAAGGATAAATTCGAGATCGTGGCGCCGCCGCAGTCGATCCTCGCCGAGCCGCCGCTCGCGGTGGTGGATGCCGTCGTCGAAAAGAAGGGCACCCGCGCGACAGCGGAGGCCTATCTGAAATACTGGTATACGCCGGAAGGGCAGGAGATCGCCGCGCGAAACTCCTACCGACCGCGCGATCCGGAGATCGCGAAGAAGTATGAGAATTCCTTTGCCAAGGTGGAACTGTTCACCATCGATGACGTTTTCGGTGGTTGGACCAAAGCGCAGAAGCTCCACTTCAGCGAAGGTGGCGTGTTCGATCAGATCTACAAGAACTGATCCATTTGCGCGCATGCAGGGGGCCATGTGAGCGCTGTGGGACGACGACGCACGCTGCCTGGATTCGGGCTCACCATGGGCCTGACGCTCACATGGCTATCGATCATTGTGCTGATTCCGCTGGCGGGATTGGTGTTGAAGACGTTCGAGCTCAGTTTCGATCAATTCTGGGGCATTATCACCAGCCGGCGAACGCTGAATGCGCTCAAGACTTCGTTCGGTCTCGCGTTCCTTGCGGCGCTTGTGAACCTGATCGCCGGCATGGTGATCGTCTGGGCGCTCGTGCGCTATCGTTTCCCTGGCCGTCGCATCTTCGATGCCATCGTCGATATCCCCTTCGCGCTGCCGACCGCCGTGGCTGGCGTCGCGCTGACCTCGCTGTTTGCGCAGAAGGGTTGGCTGGGTGCGCCGCTTGCCGAACTCGGCATCAAGGTGGCATTCACGCCGCTCGGCATTTTCGTTGCCATGGTGTTTATCGGCATTCCCTTCGTCGTGCGCACGGTGCAGCCGGTGCTGCAGGATATTGACAGAGAAATCGAGGAGGTCGCCGCCTGCCTGGGCGCCAATCGTTGGCAGACGGTATGCCGCGTGATCTTGCCGAGCCTCCTGCCGGCCATGCTCACCGGCTTCGCGCTCGCTTTTGCCCGCGCGGTCGGCGAATATGGCTCGGTGATTTTCATTGCCGGCAACCTGCCGAACATTTCGGAAATCGCACCGCTGCTGATCGTGATCCGGTTGTCCGAATTCCGCTATGCCGACGCCACCGCGATCGCCGTCGTGATGCTGCTGGCGTCGTTCCTCGTCATTTTCGCGATCAACCGCATCCAGCGCTGGTCGCAGAGTCGCATGGTCCACCAGTAGCACGCCATGCCGATGCCGCCGCTCCCGACCAAATCGCCGCCTGCTGCGCGCAGTCTGACGCTCACCGAGCCGGGCTGGATTCGCGTCATTATCATCACGCTGGCGGTTCTGTTCCTGCTTGTCCTGATCGTGTTGCCGCTGGTCCTCGTGTTCAGCCACGCGTTTTCGCGCGGTGTCGAGGCCTATCTGCGTGCGCTGATCGATCCTGAAGCACAGGCAGCGATCCGCCTGACGCTGCTGATCGCCGGCATCTCGGTGAGCCTCAATCTCGTCTTTGGCCTGATTGCCGCGTGGGCCATTGCCAAGTTCGAATTTCCCGGCAAGACGATCCTGATTTCGCTGGTCGATCTGCCGTTCTCGGTCTCCCCGGTCATTTCCGGCCTCGTCTTCGTGCTGCTGTTCGGTGGGCAGGGTTATTTCGGTCCGTGGCTGCAGAGTCATGGCATCCAGATATTGTTCGCGACCCCCGGTATCGTGCTGGCGACCACGTTCGTGACCTTCCCCTTTGTGGTGCGTGCATTAATCCCTTTGATGCAGGAACAAGGCACCTCCGAGGAGGAGGCTGCGATATCGCTCGGTGCTTCGGGCCTTGCGGCCTTCTTTCGCGTCACTTTGCCCAACATCAAATGGGGCGTGCTCTACGGAGTCTTGCTCTGCAATGCCCGCGCGATGGGCGAATTCGGTGCGGTAGCGGTGGTGTCCGGCCATATCCGCGGCGAAACCAACACCATGCCGCTGCTGGTGGAAATTCTCTATAACGAGTATCAGTTCATGGCGGCGTTCGCGGTCGCATCGTTGCTCGCCATGCTGGCGCTGATCACGCTGGTGGCGAAGGCGATCCTCGAACGGCATATGGATCAGGGACCTCAACGTGACCATTGAAGTCGAAAACATTGTCAAGAAATTCGGCAGCTTCGCTGCGCTCGACGGCGTTGATTTGAAAGTCGCCGACGGCGAATTGCTGGCGCTGCTCGGGCCCAGCGGTTCGGGCAAGACAACCCTGCTGCGCATCATTGCGGGCCTCGACTGGCCGGATTCCGGCGAAGTGAAGTTCGACGGGCAGGACGCGCTCACCCGCGGTGCCGGCGAACGCAATGTCGGCTTCGTGTTTCAGCACTATGCGCTGTTCCGCCACATGAGCGTGTTCGAGAATGTCGCCTTTGGCCTGCGCGTGCAGCCGCGCTCCATCCGCAAGAGCGAGGCACAGATCCGCGCACGGGTGAAGGAATTGCTCGACCTCGTGCAGCTCGACTGGCTCGCCGATCGCTATCCGAGCCAGCTCTCGGGCGGCCAGCGTCAGCGCATCGCGCTTGCCCGCGCGCTCGCCATTGAGCCGCGCATCCTGCTGCTCGACGAGCCCTTCGGCGCGCTCGATGCGAAGGTCCGCAAGGAGCTGCGGCAATGGCTGCGGACGCTGCATGAGGAGATTCACGTCACCTCGATCTTCGTCACGCATGACCAGGAAGAGGCGCTCGAGGTCGCCAACCGGATCGTCGTGATGGACAAGGGCAGGATCGAGCAGATAGGCACGCCGGGCGATGTCTATGACAATCCGGCTTCGGCATTCGTGCATTCCTTCATCGGCGAGTCCATTGTGCTGCCGGTGGATGTACAGGGCGGACAGGTGAAGCTCGGCGCGCGCGCACTCAACATCGATGCGGGTGGCGCGGCCGGTCCGTCGAAGCTGTTCGTACGCCGGCATGACATGGCCATCGGCGCGGTGGGTGAGGGAGCCCTCGATGGCACGGTGCGTCGGGTCCGCACTTTCGGCCCGATCCAGCGGGCCGATATCGCGCTGAATGGCGACGATACGCTGGTCGAAATCGACGCTCCGCGCGATCGACCGCTCACCACCGGCGATGCCGTCAGCCTGCAGCCGCGGCGCTACCGGATTTTTGCGGGGCAGTGAGTGCGCGGGTTCCGCGCCTCGCGCCCACCTGGATTCTCCCCGAACGGGAAAGGATCCAGTAGGTGACGAAATGCAGAGAACTGTCTCGCCACCATTTCCTCTCCGTTCACCATTCAGCCACGGTTGGTGTGCAACAACGGCCCCTCGATTTTTGGGGGATTGCCGATGAAGCGGGTGGCTTTGGCCAGTCTGGGAATGTTGTTGCTGGCAGGCTGCGGAACCACCGTGGACCAGGTCCCCGACCAACCCACCATGTATCTCAGCATGGCCAATGGTGGCGCCAAGCTCGATCCGCAGGCGGCCGCGCAGATGATCTCGCTGTATCGGCAGAACAACGGCCTCGGGCCGGTGCAGGTCGATTCAGGCCTGATGGCGCTGGCGGAAGATCAGTCCACCGCCATGGCCAAGAAGAACAAGCTCGATCACGATGTGAAGGCGCCGCTTGCGAAGCGCCTGAATTCCGGAGGCTATCCGGCCACGGTTGCGGTCGAGAATGTCTCCGCCGGCTATCACACCCTTGCCGAGGCATTTTCGGGCTGGCGCGATTCGCCACCGCACCGGGCGAACATGCTGAAATCCGGCGTCTCCAAACTGGGCATCGCCGCGATCTATGCGCCGAACACCAAATACAAAGTGTTCTGGACCATGATCCTGGCCGAAACCGAAAAACCACGCTGAGCTGAAGGCTTTGTGATGCTGCCCCGCAGCATCGGCAATTGACGCCGCGGGATCGCGGGGCCACGGTGCGGTTCCTCGAAGCGACCGCCGGTTCCGCCCATGGATATGTCCGCTCCCTTGCCCGATGCAGCTGCATCCAAGCCCTCGCAGGCCAAACGCGTGCTGGTGCTGCAGGGCGGCGGCGCACTGGGCTCCTATCAGGCCGGCGCCTATGAAGCGCTCTGCCACCACGATTTCGAGCCAGCCTGGATCGCCGGCATCTCCATCGGTGCCATCAATGCCGCGATCATTGCCGGCAACGAGCGCGACAGGCGGATCGGCAAGCTGCGCGAGTTCTGGGAGTTGGCGTCCTCGCCGGTGCCGTGGAGCCCTGTCATTTCTGACGAGAATGCACGCTCGGTCTTCAACGAAGGTAGCGCCGCGATGATTGCGGCTTTCGGTGTGCCCGGCTTTTTCACGCCGCGAATCCCGCCGGCGCCATTCTGGCCGCCGGGCAGTCCGCAATCGCAGAGTTTCTATGACACCACGCCGCTGAGGGCGACGCTGGAGCGGCTGGTCGATTTCGATCGCATCAATGATTGCAAGACGCGCCTCAGTGTCGGTGCGGTCAGCGTCACCACCGGCAACTTCACCTATTTCGACAACGAGATCTTCCGCAAGCTCGGCAAGAAGATCGGTCCCGAGCACATCATGGCTTCGGGCGCGCTTCCACCGGGCTTTCCCTCCATCGAGATCGAAGGGGAGCATTTCTGGGACGGCGGCATCGCTTCCAATACGCCGCTCGATTTCGTGCTCGACGATATCTCCAGCGATCTTCTGATCTTCCAGGTCGATCTGTTCAGCGCACGCGGGCCGTTGCCGCAATCCATGTTCGAGGCGCAGGAGCGGGAGAAGGACATCCGCTATTCCAGCCGCACACGCATGACCACCGACAAGAACAAGCGCATCCACAATATCCGGAAAGCGTTGCGCGATCTCATCGGCAAGCTGCCTGAGGACCTGAAACAGGACCCCAATGTCGCGCTGCTGTCGGAAGCGGCCAAGGAAAACACCGTCACGGTGGTGCATCTGATCTATCGCAGCAAGACGCACGAGTCCTCTTCCAAGGACTACAATTTCTCGCGGCTTGGCATGCTCGAGCACTGGAGCGCCGGCAGCCGCGATGTGGAGCGTTCGATGCGCCACAAGGAATGGTTCGAGCGCCCGCAGGCCGATCAGTCGATGGTCACCTACGATCTCTGCGCCGACGACAAGCCATAATCAATCTCACCCTGCAGGAGACTTCGCATGACCAATCTCACCGGCAAGACCGCCGTCGTGACCGGCTCGACCAGCGGCATCGGCCTCGCTTATGCGCGGGCCTTCGCCAGCGCTGGTGCCAATATCGTTCTGAACGGCATGGGTACGCCGGCCGACATCGAGAAGGAACGCGCGGCGATCGAGAGCGACTACAAGGTCAAGGCGATCCACTCGCCGGCCGACATGACCAAGCCGGCGGAAATTGCCGAGATGATCGCACTCGGCGAGAAGACCTATGGTTCGGTGGACATCCTCGTCAACAATGCCGGCATCCAGTTCGTCTCGCCGATCGAGGAATTTCCGATCGAAAAGTGGGACGCGATCATTGCGATCAATCTGTCTTCCGCCTTTCATGCGATCCGCGCCGTGGTGCCGGGCATGAAGAAGCGCGGTTGGGGGCGCATCATCAACACGGCCTCGGCGCATTCGCTGGTCGCATCGCCGTTCAAGTCGGCCTATGTTTCGGCCAAGCACGGCATCGCCGGTCTCACCAAGACGGTTGCGCTCGAGGTCGCGACTCACAAGATCACCTGCAACTGCATCTCACCCGGCTATGTCTGGACGCCGCTGGTGGAGAAACAGATCCCGGACACGATGAAGGCGCGCGGGTTGACCAAGGAGCAGGTCATCAACGACGTGCTGCTGGAAGCGCAGCCGACCAAGGAGTTTGTGACGTCCGAGCAGGTAGCGGCGCTCGCGTTGTTCCTGTGCGGGGACGAAGCGGCGCAGATCACAGGCACGAACCTGTCGATCGATGGCGGCTGGACGGCGGAGTAACCGCCGAAGGACGCAGAGTTCTATCAGCTCCCCGCTTCGTGCGGGGAGAGGTTAGGAAGGGCGTTTCCCAAACGCCAGCACATGCAGCCCGAGCCGGCTGCGCACGATCCAGAACAACAGTACCGTCTCGAAGGTCAGCGCGATCGATGTCGCGGCTGCCGCGCCATGGCCGCCGAAACGCGGGATCAGCAGCAGGCACAGAACGAGATTCATCATAAATGCCGAGGCATAGGCCAGTGCACACGCATTCTGATGACCGAGCATGTTGAGCAGCCGTTCCATCGGTCCGATGGCCGCGCGGACCACAAGGCCGATCGCGGCGATGAACATGATGTCGTAGCCACCGGTGAATTGCGGGCCGAACAGCCACAGCAGGGGCTTGCCGAGCGCGAGCAGAACGAGCGTCGCAGCAAGCGACGGCCAGAACGTCCACTTGATGGAATGCGTCACATAGGCGGCAAGTCGCTCCTTGTCGCCGGAGCTGTGATACTCGGTGAAGCGATGCGCCGTGGTGGCCGACATCGCGTAATGGATGAACGACACCAGTGCGAGCGTCTTGACCACGGCGAAATAGACGCCGACTTCCTCGGATGACACGAAGCGTTCGAGCACCAGCACGTCGGTGTAGGACAGCAGTAGATAGAAGCTCTCCACCAGCAGGATCGGCAGCGACACCTTCAGCCAGCCGCGATAGTCATGCGCCTTCGGTCCGGTCTCGACGTGCCCGCCGAGGCGCCGGTTCAGCACGATCATTTGCCCGATCATCGCAAGCCACACGGCGGCGGCGCTCGCGCCCATCGCAACGACGGCGCCGAGCTGCAAGCCGAGTGCGAAGGCTCCTGCGGTGAAGCCGATGATCAGCCCCTGGCGCACGATGAATTGCGGCATCAGACCGAGCCGCATCCAGTCGTGTGAGCGGGCGATACCGTCCTGGGTGTTGGCGACGACGAAAGCCGGCAGCGTCAGGCAGCCGAGATAGAGCGGCACCACGGTATTGGCCTCGATCCAGGGCGACAGCAGTTTCACGAGGCCGGCGAGCAGCAGCGCGATCACGCCGGAAACAATGCCGGTCATCCAGCGGCTCCCGGAGAGGAAGCCGCGCAACAAAGCGTGCTGCCCGGCGAGGCGATATTCCGGGATGATCTTTTGCGCCGAGGCGGCGATGCCGAAGTCGAGCATGGAGCCGAGCAGCAGCACCCAGGTCCAGACATAGACATAGATGCCGTAGTCGCCCGAGCCCATCCAGCGCGCCAGCAGGATCTGCGAGAAATAAGCGAGGCAGGCGGAGATGACCCGAATCAGGAAGATGGTGCCGGCCAGCCGGCGGGTCAGCGAAGCTTCGCCGGAGCCCGAGAACAGGGCGCGCAGTCGGGCCATCAGTCCGGCTGGTGGCATCGATTGGGCGGGGTCGGTATCCATCACGGCCACGACGGGCTCCTCGACCGCAGAAAAGCGGGTGCCGCAGATGTGCGGCAAGGGGCTCCGCATAGCAGGGAGACGTTAATTTCGGGTGGCAGATATGACAGCGAGCCGCATGGTGGCCATCGCGGCCGGGGCCGGCGTCATTGGGCCGGAGGCAGTGTCACATTGTACTCGTAGGCTTTGTCGGTCCCGACCAAGGTCAGTTTCAGCGCCGCCCCGTCCGCTGTCGCACCGGAGGGCAGGCCGTCGAGCTCGAAACTGAAGCGCTTCATGCCTGGTGGGCTGTGCTTGTCCAGCTTCGGAATCGGGAGTGCCCAGTCAGGCGTCGGTCCCTCAACATAGAGCTGAAGCGCCTTGCCCTCGGGGGCGGTGACATCGACCAATACATTTTTACCGTCGCGCTTTACGTCGCGCACGGTGAGCGGATTGTTGTCGCCGATATTGGCCGGTTTCGGAACGGTATCGAGGGCCGCCGTCAGTGCGCCGTCCTCAGTCGAAGCCACGCTGGTGAAGGCCAGTTCGGCATTCGCCTCAACCGGGATGCAGATTTTTTCGCATACCGCATAGGAGATCGCCGCGCGCACCACCACCGGCTTGCCGGGATCTTTCGCCACCACGCGCATCGGTAGCAGCACCTGCTTTTCGTAGCCCAGCGATTCGCCCCCGGCGCCATCGTCAAACTTCACCGGCGCGGGCCAGAGGATTGTGATGCTGTCGAGATTGTCGGACTTCGAGAAGTCGAAGCGCGGTGGCACGCCGGAATCGCCGGGGTTGCGCCAATAGGTGTGCCAGCCCGGCTGCAGCTGAATTGCGATACCTCCGAGCATGACGGGACCGCTTCGCGAGCCTGCCACAAGCCTGATCTGCGAATGACTGTCCGTCTGCCATGGCGATGCGTCCTCCGCATACGCCGCAGAGGCCAGCAAGAGCCCGGCGGTGCAGGCAGCGACAATGTGATGCGGAACCGAAACGATCATCGGGCGTCCTTACAGGGGTAGCCTGTCATAACTTCAAACCTAACTTAAGCTATTGAACTGCTTGTGATGCCGTTCTGTTGCGTGCCGTCCAAGGTTGATTGACAGCGAATGGCCCCGAGATCAGGATGAATGGATAACATGAGAGCGTCTTGCTGATGGAACCCACTCGCAAGCGAAGCCGCAAAAGTCCCGCCAAGCCACGTGCAGCCGGAATCGGCGCTTCGGATGCCGCCGGCAGCTATCTTGACGGCCAGCTCCTTATCGCGATGCCCGTGATGGATGACGAGCGTTTCGCGCGCTCGGTGATCTATGTGTGTGCTCATTCTTCCGAGGGCGCCATGGGCATCATCGTCAATCGTCGTGCCGGAAGTATCGATTTTCCCGAACTGCTGGCGCAACTCGACATCATCGACGATGCTGACAATATCAAACTCCCGGAAAGCGCCGAAAGCATGAAGGTGCTGAAGGGCGGGCCGGTGGAAACAGGTCGCGGCTTCGTGCTCCATTCCAGCGATTTCTTCATCCAGGATGCGACGTTGCCTATCGACGACGGCATCTGTCTGACGGCGACCGTGGACATTTTAAGGGCGATCGCCAATGGGGGCGGGCCGAAGCACGCCATTCTGGCGCTCGGCTATGCCGGCTGGGCGCCGGGCCAGCTCGAGAACGAAATTCAGTGCAACGGCTGGCTGCATTGCGCGGCCGACGACGATCTGATCTTCGGCGCGGATATCGACGAAAAATACATGCGCGCACTGCAGAAGATCGGCGTTGCGCCGGGCACGCTGTCTGCCGAGGCCGGCCACGCCTGACGTCAGTGCGTAGAGGGAATCAGCGGGCAGGCGATATTCATCGTCGTCAATTGCGGGCCCTCGATCTCCACGCACGGACGGGATGCATCCACCATCAGTCCATAGGTTGCCAGCGCCTCGCTGCGCACCGGCCGTCCCTTGATATGCATTTCCCAGATGCCGCCCGGCAGCGGTTCCTTCATCGCTGCACGCATGCGTCGGTCGAACTTGCGGCCGGGCAGGATCGGCAGGGCGATATCGGCGACCTGATAGAAGCGTGAACCGGCCGGCAGGAACGGCGCCATGAACGCAAGCGGCTTGTCGAGCAGCAGATAGGTCGCGGCCTGCGACAGCACTGAGGGAATGGCCGGCCGATACGGCATCGACCACGGACGTCGCCACCAGTCGGCGGGCTGCAGCCAGAGCGCTGCCGCCAGCGCGATCGCGATGCTCGCAAGCCCGGCGGATCGGCTCGAGGGTGACGTCCCCAGTGAATCCAGACAGCGCAACAATACGATCACGATGAGCGGCGCCGTGAGCAATTCGAGCGTGACGATGTAACGGTGGATCGCGAACAGCGCCAACCAGACCGCATAGGATGCGACGAAGAAGAGGATGAGCTGCCACTCGCGCCGTGAGAACAACGCCCGAGCGGCTCGGATACGTGCGACGATCGCCAGGGGGATCAGCAGCATCAGGATCGCGAAGCGCGCATCGCGGAAGGGAAATTCCGAGCTGCGATAGTCGCCGATCAGCCAGTAGAACGGATAGGCCAGCCCGTCGAGAATGCCGCGCGGGATGAACTGGCGATCGAGGATCGTCGTTGCCGGCATTTCGGCCGAGGGGAACAGGCTGTTGAGTAGCGGAAAAAACGGATTCCCGAATTCGCGCCACAGCATCTGCCCCCAGGCGCCGCCGCCGATCAGGCTGCCGATCACGCCGCCGACGGCGAGATAGATCATTGCCAGTGTGGGACGTGCTGTCGCCAGCGCCGCAGCGCCGAGACCGAGCGCGAAGACAATGTTGGTGAGCTTCAGGCCGAGCGCGAGGCCGACAAGAAGGCCGGCGCCGATATAATGTCTAGGCTCGACATCATCGCGCGCGATCATCAGGAGCAGGCCCGCGATGATCGGAATTGAGGTGAGGATATCGGCGAAGCTGGTGCCGGTCTCCGACAGGGTCATCGGACCGCATGCCGCCAGCAGCAGGATCGCGGCGATCGCGAGCGCGCTCACGGCATGGCCGAGCAGGCGGCGCGCCAGCCAGTAGATCAGCGCCAGATTGAGCCCGTGCACGGCGCCCATGAGCATGCCGGCCACCATCGGCGGCAGCGTCTCGCGCAGGTAGTACCACGGGAAATAGATGTAGGAGTTGAAGTAGGTCTGGAAGCCCGGCGGCACCACGTCGTGTTCGTAGCGGCCGTTCAGCAGCGCCCAGACGTTGTAGTGGTGATAGTTCTGCCAATCCCAGTTGACGTCCTCACCGGCGAAGCCGGCATAGGCCGCGCCGAGCGCCATGCCACCGGCAATGACGAGTGCCGGATGCAGCCGGGCCGGCTGTGTCTGCGAGTACAGAGAGACAGGCCGCGGTTCATCGACGGAGATGGTTGTCACGAAATCCCCCCGCAGCTCATGGATGAGCGCAAGGAGTTGCGTACGCGGCGGCGATTAAGGATCTGCTAAGTTGACTGCAGAGACGATGAAGGCGGGTTGACGCACGTCTTCGTCAGCTCGCCGCCTCCAGTCGCTCTTCCGTCAGGAGCCGCATCGCGGCATCGGCATCCATCGGCTCACCGAAGGCGAAGCCCTGGGCGTATTCGCAGCCGAGCTGATACAGCTCCACCGCGTCAGAGTCCGTCTCGACGCCCTCGGCGACCACATGCATCCCGAGATCGTGAGCCATCGCGATGATCGATTTCAGGATGACGGGACGGGCGCCGCGGCCATTGGTGCGGACGAAGGACTGGTCGATCTTCAGCGTGTCGAACGGGAAGCGCTGCAGATAGGACAGCGACGAATGGCCGGTGCCGAAGTCGTCCAGCGACAGGCCGGTGCCGAGTTCGCGAATCCGCTGCAGCATCTGGGCCGCATGCTCCGGATTCTCCATCACCAGCGATTCCGTCAGCTCCAGCTTCAGCGTGCCCCGCGCGACCGAGGAGCGCGACAGCACAGTGCGGATGTCGTGCAACAGATCGTGGCGCAGCAATTGGCGCGAGGAAACGTTGACGCTGGCGAAGATCGGCTCGCGTGCACGCATGGCGCGCTGCCAGATCGCGAGCTGTCGCGCGGTCTGGTCCAGCACGAACATGCCGAGATCGATGATCAAGCCGATCTCTTCGGCAATCGCGATGAATTCCACCGGCGACATACGGCCGAGCTTCGGATGATCCCAGCGGGCGAGCGCCTCGAAGCCGGCGATGCTGCGATCCTCGAGACGGACGATCGGCTGGTACAGGATGGTGATTTCCTGCCGCTCGATCGCGCGGCGCAGTTCGGATTCCAGCGTCAGGCGGTCGGTCTTCCGCGCGCGCATCGCCGGCTTGTAGACGTCGATGCGATCGCCGCCGATGCGCTTGGAGTGATACATCGCCAGCTCTGCATCCTTGATCAGTTCGTCGGTGACGGGTGTCGCCGGGTCTGACAGCGCGAGGCCGATGGATGCGGTGAGGAAGATCTCACGATCATTGAACGCGATCGGCGCGCGGATGGTCTTGCGGATGGTCTCGGCGAAGGCGGTGATCTTGGCGCTGTCCTGTTCGGACATCAGGATCAGGCCGAACTGGTCGCCGGCGATGCGGGCCAGCGTATCCTGCGGCTTGAGAATGCGGGTCAGGCGGCGCGCCAGCGTGAGCAGGATGGAGTCGCCGACGGCGATGCCGACGCTATCATTCACCTGTTTGAAGCGATCGAGGTCGATCACCATGATGGTCGGCCGCAACGGTGTCGGCAGCGTCTTGGAGAAGTTCGCCAGCGCGTTCAGGCGGTCGATGAACAGCTTGCGGTTCGGCAGGCCGGTGAGGTTGTCATGCACGCTATCGTGCAGCATGCGCTCTTCGGCATTCTTGATCTCGGTGACGTCGGTGAGCGTGCCGACCACGCGGGTCACTTCGCCATCGGAGCCGACCACCGGGCGCGCCTTCAGCGCGAACCACATGAAGTGGCCGTCGGGGGTGCGCAGGCGGAAATCCTGCACCAGACGACCGCGGCGCTGGTCGAGAACACTGTCGAGCGCTGCGCGGAAACGATCCTGATCGAGCGGATGGAGAATTTCCAGCCAGTCCGAGGCCGGGCCTTCCAGCGTGCCGCGTTTCAGCCCGAGCAGCGCTTCCGTCTCGGCGCTGGTGAACACCTTGTCGGCGGAGACGTCCCAGTCCCAGATCAAATCGCCAGAGCCCGTCAGTGCCAGCGCGCGGCGCTCGACGTCGGAGACGATGCCGTTGCTGGCGCCGCCGCCGGCAAAAGCGTGCTGCATCACCGTGAAGCCGATCAGCATCACGATCAGCACGAGGCCGCCAAGGAGAGCGGGACCGACGATATCGTTGGTGACGGCGCCGGCCACGGCCATGCCCGATGCCACCACCCATACGACCAGCAGGAACCAGGTCGGGATCAGCAGCACCGCGCGGTCGAAGCCGTGGGTCGACAGATAGACGATCAAGCCGAAGCCGGCGACGGCGATCAGCACCAGCGAGATGCGGGCGATGCCGGAGGCGACGGCGGGATCATACAGCGCGAGGCCGACCAACGAGCCGAGAAACACCAGCCACGCTGCGGTGATGTGCGAGTAGCGCACATGCCAGCGATTGAGATTGAGATAAGCGAACAGGAACACCAGCAGCGTCGCTGCCAGGATGGCTTCGCCCGATGCGCGCCAGACGCGCTCGGCGCCCGACGACATGTCGAGCACCTTTCCCCAAAAACCGAAATCGACGCCGATATAGACCAGCACGGCCCAGGCGAGCGCTGCCGCTGCCGGAAACATGATGCTGCCCTTCACCACGAACAGGATCGTCAGCACCAGCGCCAGTAGACCGGAAATGCCGATGACAATGCCCTGGTACAGCGTGAACGAGTTGACCTTGTCCTTGTAGGCTTCGGGATCCCACAGGTAGAGCTGCGGCAGCTTGTCGGTGCGCAGTTCGGCGACGAAGGTGATGACAGCGCCGGGATCGAGCGTGACGCGGAACACGTCGGCGGTGGCGCTATCCTGTCGTTCGGGGCGATCGCCGGTGGAGGGCGTAATCGTCGCGATGCGCGAGAGACCAAGATCGGGCCACAGCAAGCCGGAATTCACCATGCGGTAATGCGGCGCGACGATCAGGCGGTCGAGCTGGTCGTCGGTGTTGTTGGCAAGCGCGAACACCACCCAGTTCTGGCCGCCCTCGCGGCCGCGCACCTCGATGCGGCGGACGATGCCGTCGGTGCCGGGCGCAGTGGACACCTGGATGCGATCGGTTTCGCTGTGCTGGAAATCGAGGATGCCAGTGAGATCGATGGCGGGCGCGTCGCCGCGGACGCTGACCGCATCAACGGCGCGTGCAGGACCTGCGGCGACCAACATCATGAGGCCGAGCGCGAGGGGCGCCAGCCACCTGACAAAACGCAATGACATGTTCCGCGATCACCAATCCGTGGACCTCGCCGAAGCCCGGAGGCAAGTCATCTGCGGGTCGTTTATCGAAGGCTCGATAAATGACACGAAAGCGCAACAAATCAAAGGGTTTAACGCTGTTCTCCCGCGCTAAACCTCCAACACAATTTTGCCAATATGTGCGCTGGTTTCCATCCGCTTGTGGGCGTCGGCGGCCTGCTTCAGCGGGAAAGTGCTGTCCATCAAGGGCTTGACCTTGCCGCTCTTGAGCAGCGGCAGGACCTTGGCCTCGATGGCGGCGACCATGGCGGCCTTCGCCTCATTGGTCCGCGGGCGCAGGGTAGAGCCGGTATAATGCAGCCGCTTTACCATGATCTTGGCGGCGTTGATGGTCGCCTTGGGGCCGTTCAACACCGCGATCTGGACGATGCGACCGTCGACGGCTGCAGCATCGAAGTTCTTTTCCACATAGTCGCCGCCGACCATATCCAGGATCAACTCGACGCCGGTCTTGGTGATTTCCTTGACCCGCTCGACGAAATCCTCGGTCTTGTAGTTGATCGCGTGGTCTGCACCGAGCTTGAGGCAGGCCTCCGCCTTGTCCTGCGAGCCGACGGTGACGATGACCTTCGCGCCAAGTGCCTTGGCAAGCTGGATCGCCATGGTACCGATGCCTGAGGAGCCGCCATGGATCAGCAGCGTCTCACCGGCCACAAGGCCGCCGCGCTCAAACACATTGTGCCAGACGGTCATCAGTGTTTCGGCGGTGGCACCGGCTTCCAGCATCGAGAAGCCTTCCGGCACCGTCATCGCCTGGGCGTCCTGCGCGATGCAATATTGCGCATAGCCGCCGCCGGCGACCAGCGACATCACCTTGTCGCCGAGCTTGTGTTTGGTGACCCCGTCACCGAGCGCTACCACGGTGCCGGCGATTTCCAGGCCAGGCAGGTCACTGGCGCCGGGCGGCGGCGGATAGCTGCCGGACCGCTGCGCCACGTCCGGACGGTTGACGCCGGCTGCAGCGACCTTCACCAGGATTTCGCCGGGGCCGGGCTTCGGCAGATTGCGCGTTTCCGGGATCAGCACCTCGGGGCCACCCGGCCTGCTGATGGCGACGACGGTCATTTGCGCGGGCAGCTTTTCCATGATTTGTCCTTGCGGCGAGATGAGGTGCCTACTTGATTAGTGAGCCGGCCGGACGCTGGCAACCGGCTGGAGCCGGTAGTTTGCTACGAGCGCGCCGCGACATGCAGGGGCGTTGTTCCGGGAGGGCGTTTATCCGCATGTCGCTGCGCTCACGCGGGCCAGGTAGACGGCGAGGAGGAGACGACAATGGCTTTCGATGAGAGCGAACGGCCGAAGAAGCAGAGCAGTCACGAGATCGGGCAGGATCTTTCACAATTGTCTGTGGAAGAATTGGCGGCCCGGATCGAGCTGCTGAACGGCGAAATTGCCCGTCTGCAGTCGAGCATGAACCTGAAGCGCGCCACTCGCGATGCGGCGGATCGGTTCTTCAAGTCGTGATGCAAGTCGTGATGATCGTGTGAAGCCCTTGGCCCGGAGTGCGCTTCGCTTCATCCGGGCTACAAATTCCGAGTAGCTTTTCAATCACACATCCGCGAGCGTCCCATTCCGGTACATATGGACACGCTGCGATAGCGAACAAATGCCCACGGATTTACGTGCAATTAAGCTTTCTCGCATATTACTCAAATTGTCCTTGTTTGGACACCGAGTGGCTCCTGTCCACTCTGTTTGACGCCTCCCTGTTATCAACTTTAAAGCCGCCGGCAACGGCGGCTCTTTTTTGGCGTCATGGGCTCTCCTCGATTTAAACCATAAACCTTTCTTTAATTTTTTGGCGGCTGGACTCTGGCAACCGCACGCGCAATGATTTGTTCATTATAAGACGGCCGTAAAAAAAGGCGGCCGCAATCATTTGCGTGAGGCGTTAACCATGACGGATCGTCTGCAGAGCGAACCTGCTCTTGTTCAGCTCAGCGAGCGGCTGACCAATTCCGCCGCCTTCGGTGCTCTGTTCCGTGAGGGCATGGACCTCGTGGAAGAGACCGCGGCCTATCTCGACGGTATCGGCCGCACCGAAGCCAAGGCGCTCGATCGTTCTGTGAGCCTCACTTATGCGACCGAAAGCATGCGCCTCACAACGCGCCTGATGCAACTTGCCTCGTGGCTGCTGCTGCATCGTGCGGTGAAGGAAGGTGAGATGACGCTCTCGCAGGCCAATCGCGAGAAGACCAAGGTCAAGCTCAGCGCCGCCGATCCGAGCCCGGAAGACATGCTGATCAAGCTGCCGGAGCAGCTCCAGGTCCTGATCGCGCGCTCGATGACGCTGCAGACCAAGGTGCGCCGTCTCGACACCAACATTCACGCTGCCGCCGAACCGGCGCCGATCGGCAATCCGCTGATGCCACAGCTCAACCGCCTGCGCGCTGCTTTCGAGCGCTGAGCGCGATCTCGCATACGCAAGATTTTACGCCCCTGCCTGCCGTTCATGCGTTACACATGAGCCTGTAGAGCAGGGGCTTTTTATATGGCTGACGATATCAGGGCCTTGACCGGCGTGCGCGGAGTGGCCGCTGCGGTCATCGTCGTCTATCATTTTGGCGACGTTCAACTCTCCACCGGCGGCACCGGTTCGTTCTTCCGCATCCCCTACGGCTATCTGCTGGTCGACATGTTCTTCATGTTGTCCGGTTACGTGATGGCGCTGAACTATCGCGAGACGTTCCGACACCTCACTGGCAAGGTGTTCGCCAGCTTCATGCTCAAGCGCGTGGCGCGCCTGTATCCGGCCTATTTCATCATCGGTCTGTTTTATGTCGCCAAGATCGCCGCCGGCCTATCGGGCGAGAAGCTGGAGATGTATTCGGCATGGGACTGGTTCGGCAATCTGTTCATGCTGTCAGGCTGGGGCCTCTATATCTTTCCGATCATTGGCGTCGCTTGGGCTGCAAGCGCCGAGATGGGCTCCTATCTGCTGCTGCCGCTGCTGATGCCATGGACGCAGAGCAAGCATAGATGGATCGCGCTGCTCGCCGTGATCGCGGCGCTGGTCGGCATCTATGCGGTCAGCATCACCGGCCGTGGCTCGGGTGGGCCGCTCGATGTGGTCAATGGCAATTCGCTCTATCCGATGCTGCGCGCGGTGTGCGGCTTTGCGCTTGGTCTCGTCATCTTCCGCTTCGGCGATCTTGTCGATCACCTGTCGGGGACAATGCAGGACATTCTCGTGATAGCGCTGCCGCTCGCCATCATCGCTGTCGGCATCGCCGAGGCTAGCGATCGCCTGATGTATCTGCTCTACATTCCGCTGGTCGCCGTTTTGTCCCGCGACGGGCGGATGGCTCAGCTCCTGTTCGGCAATCGGCTCGTGTATCGGCTCGGAATTATCTCCTATTCGATCTACCTGATCCACCCGCTCTTCGTGAGCTTCGCCATCCGTACCTGGCGCCATTTCGGCCAGGTCGACTGGGTCTACCTCGCCGCCTCGCTGGTAGCTTTCGCCCTGATCTGGGCGCTGGCGGAAGTGAGCTATCGTCTGATCGAGATGCCCGGCCGCAACTGGATTGCTCGGCATTTCGCCCGGCGCCAGAGCGAGGTGCCGGCGAAGGCCTGACCGTCGTAACCAATGCGACGGCCGCTGTGGCGCGATGCCGCAGATGGCATCGGACGATTCCTTGAGAGTTTATCGCCACACTATCCGGAAATGTGAGTGACGCCGCTCCGCTGATTGCTGCGCTTCGCGCAAAGCCCTGCAGCCATAGGCTTTTCGGGCATCGTGCCAGATCGTTGTCACTGCAGCAATGCGAGTTTGGATAGCGGTTCGCTGCAGCTATTCTGATCACGTTGCGGTGACGCCTTGTCACACGAGGCGGACTGCAACGATGTGACATGGATGCGCGGCGCACTGAGATCTCGCGCCAATAGAGGTTGGAATTTGATGTTTGTGTCCCGTGGTCTACTCGGTGTGATCGGTGTTCTGGCGTTGCCAGCGGCGGCATGGGCGGCCGATCCGGTCGTGACACTCCCATCGGTGCCGTTCTTGCCTTCGGCCTCCGGTGGCTGGACGGTGACTGTCGGCATCGGCGGTGAGATGCAACCCTCTTATGAAGGTGCCAGCAGTTCAAAACTGGCTCCGAAGCCGATCATCTCAATCCGCCGTGCCGGCACCCCCGAGCGCTTCAAGAGCATGCGCGACAATGCGAGTTTCGCTCTGATCGATGTCGGCGGCTTCCGCGCCGGTCCTGTCGGCAGCTACAAGGCGTCGCGTAAGGCCGCCGATTACGCCGAACTACGCGGGCTGCGCGATGTCGATTGGGCCGTCGAGCTTGGTGGTTTCGCCGAATATTACGCAATGGACTGGCTGCGCCTGCGCGCTGAACTCCGTCGCGGCGTTGGCGGCCATGAAGGCATCGTGGCGGATTTTGCAGCCGACGTGATCGTGCCGATCAATGAGCGCATGACCTTCGCTGCCGGCCCGCGCTACCGCGTGACCGACGCGAAATATGCCGAGACCTATTTCAGCGTCAGCAGCATCGAGGCACTGGCCTCCGGGCTGCCAATCTATGACGCAAAGGGCGGCTCGAGCTCGGTCGGCGCCGGTGCACAGCTCCGCTACAAGTTCGATCCGCAATGGGAGGTCCGCGGCTATGTCGAATACGACAAGCTGCTCGGCAGCATCGCCGACAGCCCGCTGGTGCGGTTGCGCGGATCGACCAACCAGGTGACCTACGGCGTTGGTGTTGCCTATTCCTTCGATGTCGGCGTGCGATAGCACCGCGCGGGACACCTTTGAGCGCGGGGCGCTGCGTGCCTAGCGCTCGCCCATCAGATAGTAAGACAGCATCGTCGACAGTTCTCGCTCCAGCTCGCCGCTGGCGAGGGCGTCGGGACGGAATGCAATAGCGGCGTCGATCGCCGATCCGACCATTCTTGGCAGCAGCAGAGCGCCGGCCTCGATATTGAAGTCGGAGCGCAGTTCGCCTGCGCGTTTATCGAGGATGCTGCGGATGACGGCGTGTTTTTGCGGCCAGCGCTCGGCCGGCCACTCGACGGGAATCCGCCTCCAGGCTGTCTCCATCAGCACCTGCAACAGCGGTAAAAAGTGCGCGTGCTGATGGATCGTCGTCCGCACGCCGATGTTCAGCATCTCGCGCATGGGCTGGGTCTCGTCGCGCTCCCCCAGAATTCGCCAGATTCCGTCCGAAATCTGCGTATCGGTCCGGCGATGCAGCGCACCGAGCAGGGCATCCCGATTTGGAAAATACTGGTAGAGCGAGCCAATGCTGACACCGGCACGTTCGGCGATCCGATTGGTCGTCGCCCGGTCGTAGCCTTCCTCGACCAGAACCAGCGCGGCGGCATCGAGGATGATGCCTACAGTCACAAGCGAGCGCGCCTGCCGCGGCGTCTTGCGGTGGTGCCTTCGATCGGCCGGCATGGCTGAATTGCGCCCCCGCGCAGGATGTGATGCTGCGCGTTTATGCGAAGGCAACAGAGGCGGTTTTAAGGTACCACAGCGGCGCAAAGTGGCCTGCAATGAAAAACGCCCCTGCGTGGGCAAGGGCGTTTCGAGATGGTCGGTCGGAGAAGCCCAGAAAGGCTTAGTCCTTCTTGAGGAAGCCCGAGAACTTCTTCTGGAAGCGCGAGACGCGGCCGCCGCGATCGAGGATCTGGGTGGTGCCGCCGGTCCAGGCCGGGTGCGACTTCGGGTCGATATCGAGGTTCAGCTTGTCGCCTTCCTTGCCCCAGGTCGAGCGGGTCTGATACTCGGTGCCGTCGGTCATCACGACGGTAATGTTATGATAATCCGGGTGAATTTCGGCTTTCATGACGGTTCCTTCGGCGCGGATGCGCCTGAATCTTACGGTTTTCGATGGCGGATTTGCCGCGTCTATATCGCAGGACGCCCCGTCCGACAAGGACTTGTCGCAATTGACGTAAGTCATTTGCCAGCTGGCGCGCATCGGCCTATCTGAGGCCGCAACGACAAGAACGGTTATAGATCATGAGTGCAGTCGAACGGCTCGACCAACCCCGCGGCACCCCGGCGCCGGTTTCGCAGCCGGAGCCCGTGCTGGAAGAGCCCACATTGGCCGATACCGTGGTCGCCCCGCCGGCACCGAGCCGCGCGAAGCTGCGACCGCTGCTGATGCTCGCGCCCTATGTGGCGCGCTATCGCGGCCGCGCGCTGTTCGCACTGGTGTCGCTGTTGATCGCCGCCGTCACCACGCTGGTCGTGCCGATTGCTGCCCGGCGGATGATCGACTTCGGCTTCAGCCCCGAAGGCATCGCGATGATCAACAGCTATTTCAGCGTGATGATCGCAGTGGTTGTCGTGCTCGCGGTGGCAAGTGCCGCGCGTTATTACCTTGTGATGACCATTGGCGAGCGCATCGTCGCCGATATCCGCCGCGATGTGTTCGCGCATCTCACCGCTCTCTCTCCGGCCTTTTTCGATACGTCGCGCTCGGGCGAACTGGTGTCGCGCCTCACCGCAGACACCACGCAGATCAAGTCGGCCGTCGGCGCTTCGGTCTCCATCGCGCTGCGCAATATCGTGCTGTTCCTCGGTGCTGCCGCCATGATGGTGATATCGAGCCCCAAGCTCTCCGGCTTCGTGCTCGCGGCGATCCCTTTGATCGTCATTCCGCTGGTCGCCTTCGGCCGCTGGGTGCGACGGCTCTCGCGCAATGCGCAGGACACGCTGGCTAGCGCCTCGGCCTATGCCAGCGAACTGGTCGGTGGCATGCGCACAGTCCAGGCCTATACCAATGAGGCGTTCGCCAATGCGCGCTTCGGCGGCGAGGTCGAGCAGGCCTATGACGCCGCGCGCGGCGCCACGCGCGCCCGCGCGGTGCTGACCGCCATCATCATCTTCATCGTGTTCTCCAGTGTCGTCGGCATTCTCTGGGTCGGCTCGCACGACGTCTCGGTTGGCGAGATGACGCCGGGCCGTCTCGGCCAGTTCGTGCTCTATGCCGCCTTCGCCGCATCGAGTCTCGGCCAGCTCAGCGAAGTCTGGGGTGAAATCTCTGCGGCTTCCGGCGCGGCCGAGCGTCTGTTCGAAATCCTGCATGTGAAGTCGGATGTGACCGCGCCGGCCAAGCCGCGCGCATTGCCGTCGCCGGCGCGCGGCGACCTCGCCTTCGACAACGTCTCTTTCGCCTATCCCACGCGCCCGGGCGTCCTCTCCGCAGCCGGTGTCTCGCTATCGGTGAAGGCCGGCGAGAAGGTCGCCATTGTCGGCCCATCGGGGGCCGGCAAGAGCACATTGTTTCACCTCCTGCTGCGCTTTTACGATCCGAAAGCTGGCACAATTTCCGTCGATGGCGTGCCGATCCGCGACGCCGATCCGCAGGACCTTCGTGCTCGTATCGCTCTGGTGCCGCAGGATTCGGTCGTCTTCGCCGCCACGGCCCGCGAAAACATCCGTTTCGGTCGGCCCGATGCGAGCGATGCCGAAGTCGAGCGTGCCGCGGATCTCGCGCACGCGACCGAATTCATTCGCCGTTTGCCTGGCGGCTTCGAGGCCCCGCTCGGCGAGCGCGGCGTGACGCTGTCCGGCGGCCAGCGCCAGCGCATCGCAATCGCCCGCGCCATCCTGCGGAACGCGCCGTTATTGCTGCTGGATGAAGCGACTTCGGCGCTCGATGCGGAATCCGAGACGCTGGTCCAGACCGCGCTGGAGGAGCTGATGAAGCAGCGCACCACGCTGGTCATCGCCCATCGCCTCGCCACCGTGCTGTCCTGCGACCGCATCCTTGTCATGGAGCATGGCCGCATCGTCGAGCAGGGCACTCATGCTTCGCTGGTTGCGGCGAACGGGTTGTATGCAAGGTTGGCGCGCTTGCAGTTCGAGGTGTGAGATCAGCCGCGCGTGCGCGGCTACGGCCGCCATTCCATGACATCGACTGCGCGGCCTGATGAATTCACTTCATCACCGGTCTTGGTAAAGCCATTGCGGGTGTAAAACCGGATCGCGCGAAGATTGTCCGCGTTCACCTTGAGTGTCACGCCTCCGGTCGACAGCCGCTTGGCCTCGTCCATCAGCAATCGTGCCACGTCGCTCCCCCATTGCGCGGGGGTGACGACCAGTTGGTCGAGATACCCCGTTGCATCGATGGTGACGAAGCCGACCATCGCGTCGTCCTGTTCGGCCACCACGATTTGCGCGACCGGCACCAGCTCGGTCCGCCAGCGCTCGCGCCACCAGTCGACTCGTTTGTCGAAATCGATCGAGGGATAGGCGAGCTTCCACGTCTGCAGCCAAAGCGCGATGGAGGCATCCTCGTCCTCGGCACGATAGGGGCGGAGCGTCACCATTTCAGCGTTCGGTCAGCTTCAGCTCGATGCGGCGGTTGCGCTTGTAGGCGTCTTCCGTCTGCGCCGCATCCAGCGGCTGGAATTCGGCGAAGCCCGCAGCAAGCAGTCGCTGTGGTGGCACGCCGAGCGAGACGAGATACTGCACCACCGAGATCGCACGCCCGGCGGACAGTTCCCAGTTGGTCTTGAACAGCGGATTGTTGAGGATCGGGCGCGAGTCGGTGTGGCCATCCACACGCATCACCCAGTTGATCTCCTGCGGGATCTGCTTGTCGAGCTCGGTCAGCGCGCTGGCCACCTTGTCGAGTTCGGCGCGCCCTTCAGGCAGCAGGTCGGCCTTGCCGGCATCGAAGAACACTTCCGACTGGAACACGAAACGGTCGCCGACCACGCGGATATCCGGGCGGCTGCCGAGGATGGCGCGCAATCGGCCGAAGAATTCGGAGCGATAGCGCGACAGCTCCTGCACGCGCTGCGCCAGCGCCACATTCAGGCGCTGGCCGAGATCGGCGATACGGCCCTGGGATTCCTTGTCACGTTTTTCGGAGGCATCGAGCGCTTCTTCCAGTGCGGCAAGCTGGCGGCGCAGTGCGGAGATCTGCTGGTTCAGCACCTCGATCTGCGCCAGCGCGCGCGACGAAACCTGTTTTTCGGAGTCGAGCGCCTTGTTGAGTTCGTTGTTGCGGCCTTGCGCATCGGCGCCTGCGCCGGCGAGGCCGTCATAGAGCCCTTTGACACGGTCGCGATCGGCCTGGACAGCGGCGAGGCCGGCGCGCAGCGATGTCAGCTGCTCATCGAGATTGATCTTGCCGAGCTTTTCCAGCGACAGCATATCGCTGAGCTGTGCCAGTTTGGCATTCAGCTCGTCGATCGCCTTGTCCTTCCCGCTGACTTCCTGCGACAGATAGAACTGCACGACGAGAAAGACCGACAGCAGGAAGACGATGGACAGCACCAGCGTCGACAGGGCATCGACGAAGCCCGGCCAGTAGTTCATCTCGGATGAGCCGCGTCGACCTCGTGCGAGCGCCATGGATTAGCTCTTCTCCGGCTGGCGCGACATGCGTTCCAGCAGCTTCTTGATCTCTTTGCTCTGCTCGCCCTGGCCGTCAGCCCATTCGCGGATCATTTCCTGCTCGCTGCGCATATGGGCGACAAGGCCCTGGATGGCGTCGGCGAGATTGGCCATGGCGGTCGATGTGCTGCGATTGCCGCTGTCCTCGACGGAGCGGCGCAGCCGCTCGATGGCCTCCAGCAGCTCCGGCGGTGCGCCTGCTGGCAAAGCGGAGGCAGCAGCGACGACAGGAGTGCCGGAATATTCCGACACGGTGGAGGCGAGCCAGTCTTCGAGGTCGGTATAGAAACGGTTCTGCGCCTGGCTCGATTGCAGATCGAGGAAGCCGAGGATCAGCGAGCCGGCGAGGCCGAACAGCGAGGACGAGAATGAAATGCCCATGCCGCCAAGCGGCGCGGCGAGGCCTTCCTTCAGCGTGTCGAACAGCGAGCCCGAATCGCCGCCGACCTTCAGCCCCTCGATCACCTTGCCGACCGAGCCAACGGTCTCGATCAGGCCCCAGAAAGTGCCGAGCAGGCCGAGAAACACCAAGAGGCCGGTCATGTAGCGCGAGATGTCGCGCGCTTCGTCGAGGCGTGTGGCGATGGAATCGAGCAGATGCCGCATGGTCTGCTGCGAGATCGACATCCGCCCCGAGCGTTCGCCGCCGAGGATGGCCGCCATCGGCGCCAGCAGCGTCGGACGCCGGTCCATCGCGAGGCCGGGATCGGAGATGCGGAAATTATTGACCCATCGCACTTCCGGATAGAGCCGGACCACCTGGCGGAACGACAGGATAATGCCGATCAGCAGGACGCCGCCGATCAGCGCGTTGAGTCCCGGATTGGCGAAGAAGGCGGTGACGATTTGTTTGTAGAGCACCGTGGCGATCAGCCCGCACAGCACCAGGAACACCAACATGCGGACCAGGAATATCCGCGGCGATGACAGCTTGGTCAGTTCGATCTCTATCGCGGAGCGGGAAGAGGGAGCGGTCGCCATGGGTGCTTCATCTGCTTGGGGAGGATCGAGGTCAGGCGAGCAATATGGCACAGCCGGGCGACAAAAAAAGATCGGATACTGGGGAATCGGCGACGTTGTCCGGAACTTCAGGGTGAAACCGCGTTTGACGACCCGCGTATCTGCAAAAGACCTTTGCAATGAGCCATTTACGAGGTTTCCGATGACGATCGTATACTTGCAGGCGTTGTTGGCGATGGCCGTGGCATTGTCGGTGCTGATGGCTCTTGCCTGGGTGGTGCAGCAACGCAGCGGCAACTCCGGTTGGGTCGATACGATCTGGACATTCTCGCTCGGTCTTGTCGGTGCCGCTGCAGCACTGTGGCCGATTGCAGATCACCAGCCCAACGCGCGGCAATGGCTGGTGACTGCGCTTGTCGTCGCTTGGTCTCTGCGCCTCGGCCTGCATATCGCAGTGCGCAGCGCGGGCATCGCCGACGATCCCCGCTACGCGGCCTTCGCACAGGAATGGGGCGCGGCCTCGCGTCGGAAGATGTTCGTCTTTCTGCAGAACCAGGCGCTCGGCTCGATCCCGCTGGTATTTGCGATCTTCGTTGCATCGCGCTTCCCCTCCGAAGTGCTTCGTTGGCAGGACTATCTCGGTGCGCTCATTCTGTTCGCCGGAATTGCCGGAGAGGCGCTGGCGGATCGTCAGCTCAAGACTTTCCGCGCAGATCCAGCGAACAAGGGCCGTGTCTGCGACATCGGCCTGTGGCGCTGGTCGCGGCATCCGAATTATTTCTTCGAATGGTTCGGCTGGCTGGCTTATCCCGTGATCGCGCTGTCGTCGGGCTATCCGTGGAGCCTCGCAACGCTGCTGGCGCCGCTGTTCATGTACTGGATTCTGCGCCACGTCACCGGCGTGCCGCCGCTGGAAGACCAGATGCTCAAATCGCGTGGCGATCGCTATCGCGACTATCAGGCCCGAACCAGCGTCTTCTTCCCGCTGCCGCCGCGCAATCGCGGAGCGGCCGCATGAGCTTTGTCGCGCGCGTGATCGAGGCGGCCGAGCGCGTGTCGTTGCCCGATCTGGTGATCCGTGCCGGCATTCGGCAGCTCTGCGCGCGGACCGCGCTGAAGCTCGCCGAATGCAACGCCGAGACCGACGCAGCCTTCGCGCGCGAGATGGCGACGCGCGCCGTCGCCGAGCACGCCGATGATGCGAATATGCAGCATTACGAAGTCCCGGCAGCATTCTTCGCCCTCGTGCTCGGCCCCAACCGCAAATATTCGAGTTGCTTCTACAAGGAGCAGGCCACGACCTTGCGGGAAGCCGAAGAAGAAGCGTTGCGACAGACCGTCGAACATGCGGATCTGCGGGACGGTCAGTCCATTCTCGAACTCGGCTGCGGATGGGGCTCGTTGTCGCTCTGGATCGCGCGGCAGTTTCCCGATGCGCGGATCGTCGCTGTTTCGAATTCGCATTCGCAGCGCGCCTACATCGAGGCACAGGCCGCCGAGCGCGGCTATTCGAACCTGCGCGTTGTGACCCGGGACATGAACGTCTTTCAGCCGGAGAAGAAGTTCGATCGTATCGTCTCGGTGGAGATGTTCGAACACATGATGAACTGGCGCGAGCTGATGACGCGCGTCCACTCGTGGCTGGCGCCGGAGGGACATTTCTTCATGCACATCTTCACCCATCGCGTCGGAACCTATCTGTTCGATCGCAGCGACAAGGAAGACTGGATCGCGCAGCATTTCTTCACCGGCGGGGTGATGGCAAGCCATTCGCTGATCCGGCAGTATCGCGACATTCTCACTGTTGAGAAGGAATGGGCGTGGAGCGGCACGCATTACGCGCGCACCGCGACCGATTGGCTCGCCAACTTCGATCGCCGGTGCGATGCGATCGAGCAGATTTTCAAACCGGTCTATGGACGCGACACCGCATTGTGGATGCGGCGCTGGCGCTGGTTCTTTCTCGCGACACAGGGCCTGTTCGGATATGCCGATGGCAGCGAGTGGGGCGTCAGTCATTACCGCATGACCGCTGTTAACCGAATGGTAAGAGTTCCCTAGGCGTCACGTTCGCGTGAAGCGAGAATGCGCATTTGTTTTCAACACGATAGGCCGTGTGGCAATGCGCCGCCTCGATATACGTTGCGCCGCAACAGGCCGGTTTTTATTTTGCTTGCATCATGTTCGATAGATCCGGCTGCATGTGAAGCGCGATAATGTCTCGTGCAGTTGTCGATCCTTGTTCGAATTGCAAATTGGGAAATCGAAATCGATGACGATCATCAATGCACGTGCTGCAGGCTTCGCGCTTCTGCTGGCAGGGTTAGCGCCTGTGCTGGCTGGATGCAACGAACCGAAGGATGCAGTGGCGGCAGCGCCGACGGAAGACCCGGCCCCTGAGGTGAGCGTTGTCACCGTCAAGCAGCAGGCCCGCGCCATCGTGCGCGAGTTGCCGGGCCGCATCGCGCCGACCCGCGTTGCCGACGTTCGCTCGCGCGTGTCGGGTATCATCATCGAGCGCGCTTTCCACCAGGGAACCGAAGTGAAGGCTGGCGACACGCTCTATCGTATCGATCCGAAGCCGTTCGAAGTGGAACTGCAAGCCGCCAAAGCATCGCTGCACAAGGCCGAGGCCGCCTATGACCTTGCGACCATGCAGGCGAAGCGTATCACTGGCCTTGCACAGCAGAAGGCCGTCTCGGAAGCTGAAGGCGAGCGCGCTATCGGCGCCCAGCGCCAGGCGGAAGCCGAGATTGCCGCGCGCAAGGCGGATGTCGCGCGCGCGCGTCTCAATCTGGACTATGCGACCATTCGCGCGCCGATCGATGGCATCGTCGGCGCCGCGTTGGTGACCGAGGGCACGTTGATCGCGCAGAACGACACGACCAATCTCGCCACCATTCAGCAGCTCGATCCGATTTATGCCGACTTCACCCAGTCGGTTTCAGAGATGAACAATCTGCGTCGCGCTTTCGAGACTGGCGATCTCGAGCGCATCGCGCCGGACGCGGCCAAAGTGCGCCTCGTGTTCGACGATGGCTCGATCTATCCGCTGGTCGGCAAGTTGCTGTTCTCGGAGGCCAAGGTCGATACGTTTACCGGTCAGGTCACGCTGCGCGGCGAATTTCCGAATCCGAAGCGTGAACTGCTGCCCGGCATGTATGTCCGTGTGCAGATCGAGCAGGGCATCGACACCGACGCCATCGCGGTTCCGCAGCAGGCGGTCCAGCGCAATGGCGGCGGCGGGGCCGAAGTGTTCGTGGTCAAGAGTGATGGCCATGTCGCCGTACAGGCCGTCAAGACCGGCGCGGTGCAGGACGGTCTGTGGTTCGTGACCGAGGGCCTGAGGGGTGGCGAGCGTGTCGTTGTCGAGGGCTTCCAGAAATTTGCGGCAGGCGACAAGGTGAAGCCACAACCTTATGCGGCTGCGGGCGACGCGTCGCCCGGTGCAGGGCGTCAGCCCACCGCGCAAGCAACACGCTGAGATTGATTGATGCCGAGTTTTTTCATCGACAGGCCGATTTTTGCCTGGGTCGTCGCGCTTTTTCTGTGTCTGTTCGGCGCGATTGCTATTCCGCAGCTGCCGGTTGCTCAGTATCCGATCATCGCGCCGCCATCGATTTCGATCTCGACTTCCTATCCGGGTGCATCGCCGGAAAATCTTTACAACAGCGTCACCCGTATCATTGAAGAAGAGCTCAACGGCGCGCAAGGGATTCTGAATTTCGAATCCACCAGCGACTCGCTCGGTGCCGTCGAAATCATCGCGAACTTCCAGCCCGGCACCGATACCAGCCAGGCTTCGGTGGAAGTGCAGAACCGTCTCAAGCGCGTGGAAGCGCGCCTGCCGCGCGCGGTCATCAAGCAAGGCATCCTGGTCGAAGAAGCTTCGGCAGCGGTGCTCAACATCATCACCATTTCCTCGACCGACGGCAGCCTCGACGAAGTCGGCCTCGGCGATTTCATGATCCGCAACGTGCTCGGCGAAATCCGGCGTATTCCCGGCGTCGGCCGTGCGTCGCTCTATTCGACCGAACGGTCGCTCCGCGTCTGGGTCGATCCTGCCAAGCTGGTCGGCTATCAGCTGACCTCCGAAGACGTGAACAAGGCCATTACGGCCCAGAATGCCCAGGTCGCGTCGGGCAGCGTCGGCGCCGAACCGTCCACGGCGACCACCCGGACGTCGTCGCTGGTCCTCGTCAAAGGCCAGCTCACGACCCCGGAGGAATTCGGAGCGATCGTGCTGCGCGCCAATTCCGATGGTTCGACCGTGCGCCTGCGTGATGTGGCGCGGGTTGAGGTCGGCGGCTACAGCTATCAGTTCAACACCCGTCTCAACGGCAAGCCGGTGGCGGGCCTGTCGGTCCTGATGTCGCCAAAGGGCAATGCCTTGGCAACGGCCAGTGCCATCGAAGCCAAGATGAAGGAGTTGTCCAACTTCTTCCCGGCCAACATTACCTATGAAATCCCCTATAACGTCACCCCGGTGATCAGCGCCGCGATCAACAAGGTGATTCATACGCTGATCGAGGCCATCGTCCTCGTCTTCATCGTGATGTTCCTGTTCCTGCAGAACTTCCGATACACGCTGATTCCCATCATCACGGTGCCGGTCGCTCTTGCGGGCACTTGTGCGGTGCTGCTGTCCGTCGGCTATTCCATCAACATGCTCACGATGTTCGGCATGGTGCTGGCGATCGGCATTCTCGTCGACGATGCCATCGTGGTGGTCGAAAATGTCGAACGCATCATGAGCGAGGAGGGCCTTCCGCCGAAGGAGGCCACCAAGAAGGCCATGACGCAGATCACCAGCGCCATCATCGGTGTCACGCTGGTGCTGATCGGCGTCTTCGTACCGATGGCGTTCTTCCCGGGCTCTGTCGGCATCATCTATCGTCAGTTTTCGGTGACCATGGTCACCGCCATCGCCTTTTCGGCGCTGCTCGCTTTGTCGCTCACGCCAGCGCTGTGCGCCACGATGCTCAAGCCTGTCAAACAGGGGCACGGCCATGCGCATGGCGGCTTCTTTGGCTGGTTCAACCGCGGTCTCGACAATGTGCGCGATCGCTATACCGGCACGGTGCGCTGGTCGCTGTCGCGCACCGGCCGCATGCTGCTCGTCTATGTCGCTCTTCTGGTCGGTCTCGGCTGGGGCTTCATGCGTATGCCCGGCGGCTTCTTGCCCATCGATGACCAGGGCTTCATCACGACCGACGTGCAGACGCCGTCGGATTCGTCCTACGCCCGTACAGAAGATGCGATTAAGCAGGTCGAAGCTTATCTCGCGAAGCGCGATGGCATCGAGAATGTCGTGTTTCTGACCGGCTTCAGCTTCCTGGGGCAGGGCATGAACACCGCACAGGCCTTCATCACGCTCAAGGATTGGTCCGAACGTCCCGCCAAGGATTCGGCTGAGGCCATTGCCAACGACATCAACAGAAACCTGTCTTCGATCCGGGACGCCAAGATCTCGGCGCTTCAGCCGCCGCCGATCGACAATCTCGGTAACTCGTCGGGCTTCAGCTTCCGTTTGCAGGATCGCGGTCAGAAAGGCATTCCCGCACTGATTGCGGCGTCGGAGCAATTGATCGCGCAGGCCAATGCCAGTCCGATCCTGCAGAAAGTCTATGTCGAAGGCTTGCCGCCGGCGCCGATCGTCAATCTTGAGATCGACCGCGAAAAGGCCGGAGCCTTTGGCGTCACTTTCGAGGACATCAACAACACCATCTCGACCAATCTCGGCTCGAACTACGTCAACGACTTCCCGAATCGCGGCCGTATGCAGCGCGTGGTGGTGCAATCGGAAGCCGCAAGCCGTATGAGCGCCAACGAGATCCTGAACTACAACGTCAAGAACAGCCGTGGCCAACTGGTGCCATTCTCCTCCTTCGCGACGGTGGAATGGGCAAAGGGGCCGACGCAGATTGCCGGCTTCAACTACTATCCGGCAGTCCGCATCTCGGGTGAGGCGCGGACCGGCTACACGTCGGGCGACGCCATCAATGAGATGGAGCGCCTTGCCGGCAAGCTGCCGCGTGGGTTCGGCTACGAATGGACGGGGCAGTCGCTGCAGGAGAAACTATCGGGGTCGATGGCGCCGTTGCTGCTCGGTCTCTCCGCGCTGGTTGTGTTCCTGATCCTTGCGGCGCTGTATGAGAGCTGGACCATTCCAGTTGCCGTCATCATGACCGTGCCGCTCGGTATCGTCGGTTCGGTGCTGGCATCCACGCTACGCGATATGCCCAATGGTGTGTATTTCACGGTTGGTCTGATAACGATCATCGGTTTGTCCGCCAAGAACGCCATTCTGATCGTGGAATTCGCCAAGGATCTGCGGGCTCATGGTAAATCGCTGGTCGATGCGACGATGGAGGCGTGCCACCTGCGCTTCCGCCCGATCCTGATGACTGGCGTTGCGTTCATCTGCGGCGTGTTGCCGATGGCAATCTCGACCGGCGCCGGTGGCCTCAGCCAGCAGGCGCTCGGCACCGGCGTTGCCGGCGGCATGCTGGCGGTGGTGGTGCTGGCGCTGCTATTCGTGCCGGTGTTCTTTGTGGCCGTACAGCGGCTGTTCTCGCCGGACAAGCCGACGCCTGGCGAAGAGACAAAAACAGCAGATGATGCCGATGTGGCCGGAAAACCGGCTCCCTCGCACTAAGACAGGTCTTGGCTCGGATTGCACTTCGCTGCATCTGGGCTAATTTTCGGCTGGTACACCGCATGGTGTTCAATCCCTGCGAGCCGGACGCCTTCCATGATCCTCGACGGTCTCGGTCCCCGCATCTGCATTCTGGGCCCATCGAACAGCGGCAAATCGACATTGGCTGAGGCCATCGGTCGTGCGCGTGATCTGCCGCTTGTTCATCTCGATCAGCTCTATCATTTGCCCGATACCGACTGGCAGCCACGGGCGCGAGCGGAGTTCGTCGCTCTGCATGATGCGGCGATTGAGGCCCCGCGCTGGGTGATGGATGGCAACTATTCGGGAACGCTCCCGCAGCGTCTCTCGCGCGCGACGGGCTTCATCCTGCTCGATGTTTCGACAACGATCAGCCTGTTCCGTTATTTCCGGCGTTCCTGGTTCGAGCGCGATCGACGTGGTGCGCTGGAAGGCGGAAAGGACAGCGTGAAATGGTCGATGATCCACCACATCGCCGTGACCACGCGGTCCAATCGGAAGCGCTATGACGAGATGTTTGCGCGCGTAAGCGTGCCAAAGGTGATGCTGAGAACGCCGCAGGAGCTAGCGGCGTTCTATCGAGAGACAGGCCTCGTGTATTGAGAGCGGCGCCCGTTACTTCTTCGACAGCGGGCGCAGGATTTTCACCAGCGAATTGTGCACGACTTCGTTGCCGCACACCACGTCGCCGGTCTTCAGCAGGTCGCCGCCATCGATATCGCTGACGAGACCGCCGGCTTCCTTGATCATGATGATGCCGGCCGCGACATCCCAGGGCTGCAGGTTGCGCTCCCAATAGCCATCGAGACGGCCGGCGGCCACAAAAGCCATGTCCAGCGAGGCGGCACCGAAGCGGCGCAGGCCCGCGACCTTCGGCTGCAGCGCCGCCATTTCGTTGCGCGACTGTTCGAAATCGCCGCGGCCGATATGCGGCAGGCCGCAGGCGATGACGCAGTCATGCAGCTGCAGGCGCCCCGAGACACGCAGGCGGGTGTCGTTGAGGAAGGCGCCGACACCCTTTTCTGCCATGTAGAGTTCGTCATTGCCGGGATTGTAGATCACGCCGGCGATCACCTGACCCTCGCGGGCGAGGCCGATCGAGATGGCGAATTGCGGAATGCCGTGCAGGAAATTGGTGGTGCCGTCGAGCGGATCGACGATCCAGGTATGACTCTTATCGGTGCCCTCGCGGGTGCCGCCTTCCTCGCCGAGAAAACCGTAGCCGGGGCGGGCTTTGTTGAGGTCCGTATAGAGCATTTCCTCGGCGCGCTTGTCGGCGAGAGAGACGAAGTTGGCAGGGCCCTTGGTGGATACCTGCAGGTTCTCGATCTCACCGAGGTCGCGCTTGAGGCTGCGGCCGGCGCGGCGCGCGGCCTTCACCATCACATTCATCAGGGCCGAATTGATCATGATTTCGTCTCGCGACGACCTGTCGTCAGGTCTCTGGAATTGGGGTTGCTGGGGCGATGGGTGCCCTTTTGGGGGCCATGTCGTCAAGGCAAGATCACTTCAGGAGATCATTTCAGGGTAGAGCCAAGCCATTTATTGGCCGCTTGCTGGGCTTGGGCGCGTTCCTGCGGGCTGGCCTGAGCCAGCAGCTCGTCGAGCATCAGGTCTCCCTTGCCGGCCGTTTTGGCGACGATGTGCCAGCGCAGGCCTTCCAGCCGGTCTTCGGTATTTGTGCGCATGGCCAGCACCCGGGCGAGACGGTTCTGCGCGATCGGGCTGTTTTGCCGGGCGGCCCTTCGGAGCAGGGTCACGGCCGCAACTTCGTTCTTTGGGGTTCCCGTGCCGTTATAGAGCGCTATGGCATATTCGACTTCGGCATCGACATTGTCGGCCATCGAGGCCGCTTGCAGGAGCCGCACCGCCTTGTCGATGTTTTTCTCGACGCCGGTGCCCTCCTTGTAGAAGGTTGCCAGTGCATATTGCGCTTCGGGGTTGCCGGCATCGGCGGCCTGCCGCAGCAATTCGGCCGAACGCTTGATGTCCTGCGGCAGGGTCTGGCCGTCGAGATAGAGGAGCGCGAGATTGTAGGCGGCCTTGGGATTGCCGAGCTTGGCGGAGGATGCCAGGAGCTTCACGGCTTCGTCCCGTCCGCCCGGATTGATTCGCTCGGACAGGCGCAGCATTGCGAGCGCGAACATCGCCTCCCGGTCACCGCGGTCGGCGGCGCGCTTGTACCATTCGGCGGCCTGCTGATAGTTGCGCTTGATGCCGAGCCCGCTGGAATAGAGTTCGCCGAGCATGGTCATCGCCTTCGGATCGTTGTTCTCCGTGGCGCGCTTGGTGGCGAGGTCGAGGGCGGTCTTGTACAAGCCACGCTGATAGGCGCCGTAGACGAGATCGGCGCGGGGATCGACCGGCTCTTCCGCTTTCTCCGGCTGCTTTGCTGGTGGTGATTTCTTGGCAGCTTCGGGGGCCTTCTTAGCAGCCTCCGGTGCTTTCGCTGGTGTCTGCTTGGGCGCCGCCTTCGCGGGGGCCTGCTTCGCTGGCGCCTGCGCGGCTGGCGGTGTCAGCGACATCTGTCCGGCCGCGGCCGTTGCAAACAGGCAGGTCGTTGTCAGCAGCAATGCGCGCAGCGTCGTCACCACGATCAGCCCTGTGCCGCCTTGAAGCGTTCGAGCACGGCCGCATGGCCGCGCTTGATCGCCGCCTCGGTATCGACCAGGGCTGCAGCTGCGCCGCGCGGATCGTTCCAGACGAGCTCGCCCACTAGCACGAAATCCGCGCCGGCGGCTGCAAATCGCTCCGCCTCGTCGAGCGAGGCCGCATAGCCGACGCAGGGCGGCTCGAACAGTTCGGCCCACCATTCCAGCCGCTCCGCGATAGCGTCCGCCGAGGGGCGCTGGCCGTTCGGATCGGGCTCGCCGAACAGCACATAATCGGCGCCGGCCTCGCCGGCCGACATGGCGTGGTGGCGCGTCGTCAGGCCGCCGCAGCCGGCGATGCGATCGGGCTTCAGCGCGGGCAAGGCTTCCTGCAGCGGCGCGAGGCCGGGCAGGTGCGCGCCATCGGCGCCGCCCCGGGCGATGAGATCCACATGGCCTTCCACCAGCAGCGCGGCGTCGGCCTTCTGCACCGGCGCGGCCACCGCCTTGATGCGTGTTGTGAGGGTGCGCGGATCGGACGAGGCGAGGCGCAGCAGCACGGCGGCCACGTCGGCCTTGCGGATCAGGTCCGGCAGGCCGGCGAGCAGCGCTGCGGGGTCATCGACCACGGGGGTCGAAAGATAGAGGCGCGGGGCGGGCGGCGCTGGTGGTTTGGCAGCCAAGATTATGCAGCTTTCTCTTGTTCGGCGGTCCATGTGCCGGATGCGGCGAGCGAATTCATCCGCGCGCGATGTGTGAAGGCTTTCTGGCCGGCCGCGACGTTCTCGGCCTTGCCGGACCATGCCTTCTGCGGCGCAGCCTGTAGCGCGCGTCCGTAGGAGAAGGTGAGCGGCCAGGGCAGGCCACCGATCCTGTTCATGGCATCGAGATGCGCGGTGGCTTCTTCATCCGACTGGCCTCCCGACAGGAAGGCGATGCCGGGCACAGAGGCGGGCACGCAGTTCCTGAGCATGCGCACGGTCTTCTCCGCCACTTCGCCGACGCTGGCTTGCGTCTTCGATTTCTTGCCGGAGATCGCCATGTTCGGCTTGAGGATCATGCCTTCGAGTGCGACGCGTTGCACGCGCAGTTCCTGGAACGTCTTGTTGAGTACGCGCGTCGTCACCTCGACGCAGCGGTCGATGTCGTGATCGCCGTCCATCAGCACTTCCGGCTCGACGATGGGCACGATCTGCGCCTGTTGGCACAGCGCTGCATAGCGCGCCAGTGCATGTGCATTCACTGAGATCGCGGTCATCGACGGGATACCCGCGCCGATATCGATCACTGCCCGCCACTTCGCGAAGCGTGCGCCGCGCTCGTAATATTTCGGCAGTCGCTCGGCGAGCTTGTCGAGGCCGACAGTGACGAGTTCACCGGGGCAGTTCGGCAGCGGCTGTGTGCCTTCATCCACCTTGATACCGGGAATGGCGCCGGCTTCCTCGATCAGACGGACCAGCGGCGTGCCGTCCTGCGCATCCTGCCAGATCGTCTCGTCATAGAGGATGACGCCGGAGATGGACTGGCTCATCGCCTCGCGCGAACGAAACAGCATCTCACGATAGTCGCGGCGATTGTCCTCGGTGGAGGCGACGCCAATGGCATCGAACCGTTTCTTGATCGTGCCCGAGGACTCGTCTGCCGCGAGCAGGCCCTTGCCCGGCGCGACCATGGCACGGGCGATTTTGTTGAGATCGGCGAGGTTCATCGGAGTGGTCCTGAAAGATAGCTGCTTCTTACGGACAATAACGACGGATGTCAGGCAAATCCGAGGAAAACCGCGAGGGCGCGGTTAACGCGGCTTATATCGTCATCCGACAGGTGACCGATAACGGGGCCAACCTTCTCGCGGGGCACCGCGCCTACTTTATCGATCATCGCCTGAGACACGCGGCGAAGGCCGTTCGTTGGACTCGGCTCGAGCAAGATGCGGAGAGTGACAAATGCCAAAACATGCGATGTCAGAGGGACCAAAGTGATGAACTCTAGCCCGAGATAGATATCCGCCTGAACAACGATTGCGGGACGTGGTTTGCCGAAATCTCTTCCGAGTACTGCGGTAACCAGGTCGCCGCGCCTCATTTCCAATCGGTGAAATCTGCGAGTTCGAGCATGTCTTCCATCACCTGCCTGCTCTCCGGATCGGCATTGATGATTGCAATATCGCGTTCAAGCTGTGCCTTGAATTCCGGCGAATTCACATCCGGCACCCAGATGGTCACCGGCTTCAGGCCGGCGGCCTTCATCTTCGCGCGGTGCTTGCGGACTCGTTCGGCGCCTGTAGCCATGACGATCTCCACTCCGTTACATGTAACATAGCGAAGGTCGCCCTGGTCCGCAAGGCATGCGTGTATCCCGGCGAGATACGCGCGGTCACGCGATCTTGGCGTTAAGTTCGCCGGAAGCGTAGCGCTTGGCCATTTCGGCGATGGTCAGCACACGCTTGATCTTGCTGGCCTGGCCGGCGGTGTTGAACTCCTGCAGGCGCTGCTTGCAGAGCTTGGTCATCGCTTCCATCGCCGGCTTCAGATACTTGCGCGGATCGAACTCGCTCGGGTTCTCCGACAGGATTTTGCGGATCTGGCCGGTCATCGCCATGCGGTTGTCGGTGTCGATATTGATCTTGCGGACGCCATGCTTGATACCGCGCTGGATCTCGGCCACCGGCACGCCCCAGGTCGGTTTCATCTGGCCGCCGAACTTGTTGATGATGTCCTGCAGGTCCTGCGGCACCGACGAGGAGCCGTGCATCACGAGGTGCGTGTTCGGCAGCTTGCGGTGAATTTCCTCGATCACATTCATGGCGAGGATATCGCCGTCCGGCTTGCGGGTGAATTTGTAGGCGCCGTGCGAGGTGCCCATGGCGATCGCCAGTGCGTCGACCTGGGTTTCCTTGACGAACTTCACGGCTTCGTCCGGGTTGGTCAGCAGCTGATCATGCGACAGCTTGCCTTCCGCGCCGTGGCCATCCTCGGCCTCGCCTTCGCCGGTCTCCAGCGAGCCGAGCACGCCGAGCTCGCCTTCCACCGAGATGCCGCCGAGATGCGCCATGTCCGTCACGGCCTTGGTGACGCCGACATTGTAGTCCCAGTCGCCCGGAGTCTTGCCGTCGGCCTTCAGGGAGCCGTCCATCATCACCGAAGTGAAGCCGGCCTGGATCGCGGTCATGCAGGTGGCGGCCTCGTTGCCGTGGTCGAGATGCACGCACACCGGGATGTGCGGATAGATTTCCGTCACGGCGTCCATCATGTGCTTGAGCATGATGTCGTTGGCATAGGAGCGGGCGCCGCGGGAAGCCTGGATGATCACCGGCGCATCGACGCCGTTGGCGGCTTCCATGATCGCCAGAGCCTGTTCCATATTGTTGATGTTGAAGGCCGGCACGCCGTAATCGTTTTCCGCTGCATGATCGAGCAATTGACGCAACGTGATACGGGCCATGCGGGAGACTCCTTCTTTGATGGATAGTTTTTGATGAGGCGGCGTGGGTTCCACGCCGGGGATTATCGCTCTTAGCGCGAGCCCACGGCGAATCCAAGACGCCATAGGTCGCGCGAGCACGCAGCATTAATAGCCGAAGCGGGTAGGTGTTCCAGTGTGCGGAAATAAGAGCTGAATTTAGTGCTCGCGTGCTTCAAACGCTGCAAGTTGCTGTTCGACGACGGCAAGGCGTTCTTCGAAATCACCGGCGGCCGCACGCATCATGACGAGCATCGCAGCGCCATCCCTACGCTGCTTGCGGACGAGCGTCTCCAACCGTTCGAAACGCGTCTCGGCATCTTGCCTGAATTGCTTCATTTCAGAGCGACCTAAAGTGATGTCGCCCTGAATCCTCTTCAGGATTTCGAAAACCGCATTCTCCACGTTGTCGCTCATGGCCGATACGTCCGCGCTGCTGGTGAGAACGTATCATAAACGCACGAGCGTGCAACGGCAACCTATAGTTGCTGAAATTACTTCTTCAGCACTTCGACGCCCGGCAGCGGTTTGCCTTCCATCCATTCGAGGAAAGCGCCGCCGGCGGTGGAAATATAGGTGAAATCGTTGGCCACGCCCGCGTGGTTCAGCGCAGCGACGGTGTCGCCACCGCCGGCCACCGAGATCAGTTTGCCTTCCTTGGTGCGCTTCGCAGCGTGCTTCGCCGCCACCACGGTGCCGCGATCGAATGGTGCGATTTCGAACGCGCCGACCGGGCCATTCCACACCAGCGTCGCGGCATCATCGATCGCCGCATGAATGCGCTCGATCGATTGCGGGCCGACATCGAGGATCATGCCCTCTTCCGGGATCGCATCGAGGCCGTAGGCCTGTGACGGTGTATTGGCTTCGAACTTGAACGCGACGGTGGCGTCCACTGGCAGGATGATGGCGCAGCCTGCGGCCTCCGCCTTCTCCAGGATGCGCAGCGCGGTGGAGGCGAGATCCTTCTCGCACAGCGACTTGCCGACGCCGATGCCCTGCGCGTGCAGGAAGGTGTTGGCCATGCCGCCGCCGATCACCAGCGCCTGCACCTTGCTGACCAAGTTCTCCAGCAGGTCGATCTTGGTCGAGACCTTGGCGCCGCCGACGACGGCAATGACCGGACGCTTCGGTGCATCCAGCGCTTTGCCGAGGGCATCGAGTTCGGCCTGCATCGTGCGGCCCGCATAGGCCGGCAGCTTGTGGCCGAGGCCCTCGGTGGTCGCATGTGCACGATGCGCGGCGGAGAACGCGTCATTGACCCAGATGTCGCCGAGAACAGCGAGTTCGGCCACGAAAGCCGGATCGTTCTTTTCCTCGCCGGCATGGAAGCGGGTGTTTTCCAGGCAGAGGATGTCGCCATCCTTCATCGCGGCCACGGCCTTTGCGGCGGGCTCACCGATGCAATCGTCGGCGAAGGCGATCTGCTTGTTGATGACATTGGCGAGCGCGGCCGCCACCGGCTTCAGCGAGTTCTTCTCGTCGCGGCCCTTAGGGCGGCCGAAATGCGCGAGCAGGATGACCTTGCCGCCCTTGTCCGAAATCTGCGTAATGGTCGGCGCGATGCGCTCGAGCCTTGTCGCGTCGGTGACCTTGCCGCTGTCCATGGGGACATTGAGATCGACGCGCACGAGAACGCGCTTACCCTTCACATCGACATCATCGAGGGTGCGGAAAGAATTGGTCATGGTGATTGTCCCGAACGCGGAGGAAGAGGGGCGATCGACCGTGAGCGGGACCGCCGCATTATAAAAATGTCCCGGACGCACGAGCGTCCGGGACATTTAGTTCGCCTGGCTTAGAGCAGCTTGCCCATCGCGACAGCCGTGTCGGCCATGCGGTTGGAGAAGCCCCATTCGTTGTCGTACCAGCTCAGCACGCGCACCAGCGTGCCGTTCTGCACCTTGGTCTGGTCGAAGGCGAAAGTCGAAGAGTGCGGATCGTGGTTGAAGTCGATCGACACGTTCGGATGAATGGTGGTGCCGAGCACGCCCTTCAGCGGACCGGCGGCAGCCTTCTTCACGGCTTCGTTGATCTCTTCCTTGGTGGTGGCCTTCTTGGCGACGATCTTGAGGTCAACGACCGAGACATTCGGGGTCGGCACGCGGATCGACACGCCGTCGAGCTTGCCCGACAGTTCAGGCATCACGAGGCCGATGGCCTTGGCGGCGCCGGTCGAGGTCGGGATCATCGACATCGCAGCCGCGCGGCCGCGATAGAGATCCTTGTGCAGCGTGTCCAGCGTCGGCTGGTCGCCGGTATAGGCGTGGATCGTGGTCATGAAGCCGGTCTCGATGCCGACGGTGTCATTGAGCACCTTGGCGACCGGGGCGAGGCAGTTGGTGGTGCACGAACCGTTCGAAACGACGAGGTGATCCTTGGTCAACTTGTCATGGTTGACGCCGTAGACCACGGTGAGGTCGGCATTGTCGGCCGGAGCCGAAACCAGCACGCGCTTGGCGCCGGCGGTGAGGTGGGCCGAAGCCTTGTCTTTGGCGGTGAAGATGCCGGTGCATTCCAATGCGATATCGACGCCGAGTTCCTTCCACGGCAGCGTGTTCGGATCGCGTACGGCAGTGACCTTGATCTTGCCCTTGCCGAGATTGATGCTGTCGCCATCGACGGTGACTTCGCCGGGGAAGCGGCCATGCACCGAGTCGAAGCGCAGCAGGTGAGCGTTGGTCTCAACCGGGCCGAGATCGTTGATGGCGACGACTTCGATGTCGGTGCGGCCCGACTCGTAGATCGCCCGCAGCACGTTGCGGCCGATGCGGCCAAAACCGTTGATCGAAACCCGGATCGCCATTCACTTTCTCCTTGTTGGGCCCTGCCTTTGGGTGAGGGCTCTATATAGTCCCGTTTGCGGACATTTCATGCCCGGAATGGAACGCTGGCGCAATGTGTCAGTTCGCCAGCGTTCCGCTAGCGTTAAGCCGCGTTGTGCTTGCGGATCGCAGCTTCCACAACGGCTTCCGGCGTGATGCCGAACAGCTTGTAGAGCTCCTTCGCCGGCGCGCTGGAGCCGAAATGCTTCATGCCGATGAAGATACCATCGTGGCCGATCACTGAATCCCAGCCGAAGCGCACGGCGGCTTCGACGGCGATCTTGACCGGCGCATCGCCGATGATGGCCTTCTGCTTCTCTTCCGGCTGCTCCAGCAGCAGTTCGAGCGACGGCACCGAGACAACGCGGGTCGCGATGCCCTTCTCGGCGAGAGTCTTCTGCGCAGCGACAGCGATTTCGACTTCCGAACCCGACGCGAAGATCGACACGGCCGCCTTGCCGTTGGCAGCGACCAGTTCATAGCCGCCATTGGCACAGAGATTGTCGGCGTGATGCGTGGTGCGCACCGGGGTCAGATTCTGGCGCGACAGTGCCAGCATGGTCGGCCCGTTGGTCTTCTCCATCGCGAGCTGCCAGCACTCGGCGGTCTCGACGGTGTCCGCCGGACGCAGCACGCGCATGTTCGGCATCGCGCGCATGGCGGCCAGATGCTCCACCGGCTGGTGGGTCGGTCCGTCTTCGCCGAGACCGATCGAGTCGTGGGTCATGATGTAAATGACTGGAATCTGCGCCAGCGCCGAGATGCGCATCGCCGGGCGCGCATAGTCGGTGAAGCACATGAAGGTGGCGCCGGCCGGGATGAAGCCGCCATGCAGCGCGATGCCGTTCATGGCTGCGGCCATGCCCATTTCGCGGATGCCGTAATGGATATAGCGGCCCTTGAAGTCGCCGGGCTTCACTTCGATGGCATGCTTGGTGCGGGTATTGTTCGACGGGGTGAGGTCGGCCGAGCCGATCACCATTTCCGGCACGACCTGCACCAGCGCTTCGAGCGCGAGTTCGCTGGCCTTGCGGGTGGCAACGGTCTGCGGCTCGGCGACCAGCTTCTTCTTCAGCTCGCGGATCGCATCTTCCATCGCGACCGGACGCTTGTGATCGTTGCGGCGGGTGAATTCGTCGCGCTTGTCGGCTGGCTGCGCATCAAAGCGCTTCTTCCAGTCGGCATGTGCAGCAGCGCCCTTCTTGCCCACATCGCGCCAGGCATTGAGGATGTCGTCCGGAATTTCGAACGGGCCGTAATCCCAGCCGAGCGCCTTCTTGGTGGCCGCGATTTCCTCGAGGCCAAGTGGCTCGCCATGCGCCTTCGACGTGCCGGCCTTCTTCGGCGAGCCGAAGCCGATGGTTGTCTTGCAGGCGATCAGCGACGGACGATCCGATGACTGCGCGTCCTTGATCGCCTTGGCGATCGCTACCGGATCGTGGCCGTCGATCTGCACGGCGTTCCAGCCATGCGCCTTGAAGCGGGCGACCTGGTCGACGCTGTCAGCGAGAGTCAGCGGGCCGTCGATGGAAATGCCGTTGTCGTCATAGAGGAAGATCAGCTTCGACAGCTTGAGATGACCAGCCATCGCCAGCGCTTCATGGCTGACGCCTTCCATCAGGTCGCCGTCGGAGCATAGCACGTAAGTGTAGTGATCGACGAGATCGCCATATTCAGCGGCGAGCATGCGCTCGGCCAGCGCAAAGCCGACCGAGGTAGCGACGCCCTGGCCGAGCGGGCCCGTGGTCGTTTCGACACCGGAGGTGTGGAAATTCTCGGGATGACCCGGCGTCGCTGAATGCAGCTGGCGGAAATTCTTCAACTGGTCGAGCGTCATCTCCTTGTTGCCCGTCAGATAGAGCAGGGCATAGAGCAGCATCGAGCCATGGCCGGCCGAGAGGATGAAGCGGTCCCGGTCCGGCCATTTCGGATCGGCAGCGTCGAATTTCAGGAACTGGCTGAACAGCACGGTGGCGACATCGGCGGCGCCCATCGGCAGACCGGGATGTCCGGAATTGGCCTTCTGCACGCCATCCATGGCCAAGGCGCGGATGGCATTGGCCATTTTCGAGTGATCAACCTGCGTCATGTCGTGTTCCGTGTGACTTGAAAGCTGTGAACCGGCCTGCCTCCGCTGGAACAGCGGTTTTGCAGTGTATGCGGCATCGCAATGGAGAACCGGGGAATAGCACCTCGGTTCCTGAGAGTCCAAGGCGGTGCCGGAAGCGGTGTCATGATCGAACCTACCGCCGGTTTTTGACCGCTTTACGGTGCATAGGTTTTGGGCCGGCGTTGCGCCGGGCGTGCCATCCGCCTAGATTTCGAGCCGTAAAACCTTGCCGCGACGTGCTTTTTGGCGTCGTGCCCACTCGTCAGGTTCCCACATTCAAGTTTCAAGCCGCCCGCTATGATCGAACGTCCCGCCCATCTCTCGGCCTCCGATCCCGCCCATGCCGGGGTGCAGGAGATCGAATCCGCGACGCGGCGGCTGATGAGCGCGCTGGACGCGCTGGAAAGCGCGGTGGAGCGTCGCCGCGAGGCGGATCGCGACGAGGACGAACTCGCTGCCCGCATTCAGGCCCTCGGCGCGGATCGCTCGCGCCTCGCCGATGAACTCGATGGTTCGCTGGTGAAGACGCGCAAGCTCGAGCGTACCAACCGCGAGATCGCGGGCACGCTCGACACGGCCATCGGCACCATTCGCACCGTGCTGGCGGAGCAGGGCCGTGAGTGAGCACGATATGACCCACGTCAACGTCACCATCAATGGCCGCCAATATCGCATGGCCTGCGAGGAAGGGCAGGAGACGCGCCTGCTGCGTCTCGCGGAAAGTCTCGAATCCCGCGTAACGAATCTGCGCGGAAAATTCGGTGAAATCGGCGATGCGCGCCTGACCGTGATGGCCGCGCTGATGGTCGCCGACGAACTCGTCGATGCCAATCAGCAGATCCGCGCGTTGCAGGAAGAACTGATGGCGCTGCGCGATGTCCGTGTCGTTGCCGCCGATCGCGCGCGCGCGACGCAGACTGCTGTCGCCGCCGCGCTCAACGCCGCAGCCGAACGCATCGAGAAGACGACGCAGGTCCTGAACCGCACCATCGGTGGCGGCGTGGCGATCGGGTGAACTGGTCGTCCCGCCCCTTGTCATCCCGGCGAACGCCGGGATCCATAACCTCCGACGTCGTAATTGAAACGCAAAGCCTCAACGCCAGCGTTTCCCTATATCGCCTGTGTGTATGGGTCCCGGCGTCCGCCGGGACGACAGCGACCCACTGGCGCAGGCGCCTCATAACCCCTACATTGCCGCTGCGAGGCTGCGTCGCGCGTCAGGAGCCACATATCCCCGGGGCCTTATCGATCCTTAAGGGAGCTGTCCCTGGCCAGGTCCGTGGACCTGGACACACGGCGCCCACCTACTTTCGTAGGCGTCCCGGGATCGACCGCTTCAACGGCCACCGCGGCTTCGCACTTTAACTTTACTGCCCCTGTCAGAGCGGGCTTTAACCTCAGCGCTCGGAATAAATGAGCTATCGCATCGGGCCACTTTTGCCCTGGCGGCTGGCAGCTTATCTTGGGGCATGTCCGATACGCCGCCGATTCAGACCAAGATCGAACTTCGCATTGCCGCCCTCGCGCGGCGTTCCGCCTTGGGCGAGGCCTATCGCGATGCCGCAGGCCGCGCGCTTGCCAATCACGTTTTTCCGCTTCCCATGCCGCCCGGCGCCATCGTCGCCGGCTATTCGCCGATCCGCAGCGAGATCGATCCCGTGCCATTGATGCAGTCGCTCGCCGCCCGAGGCGCGGAGCTTGCGTTGCCGGTCATCATCGCCCGCGACGAGCCCTTGCTATTCCGCGCCTGGGACACCGCCAATGCCCTTGTCGCCGGATCGCTCGGCATCCTCGAACCGTCGCCGGACGCGCTGCAACTGATCCCCGACATCCTGCTGGTGCCCCTCGCGGCCTTCGACCGCGCCGGCCATCGTATCGGCTACGGCGCCGGCCACTACGACCGCACCTTCGCGCGGTTGCGCGGGATAAAACCCTTCACTGCCATTGGGCTCGCTTTCGATACCCAGGAGATCGGGACCATCCCCATGCAACCGCACGACGTCGCCCTCGATTATGTGCTAACCGAGACGCGTGTGATCGACTTCCGGAGCAAATGACGTTGCGTATTCTCTTCATCGGCGATGTGGTCGGCAAAACCGGCCGTGTGGTGATCCTCGAGAAGCTTCCCGGCCTGATCCGCGACTGGAAGCTTGATCTCGTCGTGATCAATGGCGAGAACGCCGCCGGCGGATTCGGCATCACCGAGGCCATTTACAACGATCTGATCGATGCCGGCGCGGACGCGGTGACGCTCGGCAATCATGCCTGGAACCAGAAGGAAGCGCTGGTCTTCATCGAGCGCGCGCCGCGCCTGATCCGCCCGCTGAATTTCCCGCGCCATACGCCGGGACGCGGCGCCGCGCTGATCGATGCCAAGAACGGCGCCCGCGCACTTGTCATCAATGCCATGGGCCGCATCTTCATGGAGCCGCTGAACGATCCTTTCGCGGCCATCAACAAGGAGATCGAAGCTTGTCCGCTCGTGGATGCCGCCGATGCCATCGTCGTCGATTTCCATTGTGAGGCCACCAGCGAGAAGCAGGGCATGGGCCACTTCTGCGACGGCCGCGTCAGCCTCGTGGTCGGCACGCACACGCATATCCCGACTGCGGATCACCAGATCCTGTCCGGCGGCACCGCCTACATGACCGATGCCGGCATGAGCGGCGACTATGATTCCGTGATCGGCATGCAGAAGGAAGAACCGGTGCGCCGCTTCGTCACCGGCATCCCGTCCGGCCGTTTCGAGCCGGCCTTCGGCCCGGCAACGCTGTCGGGTGTCGCGGTGGAGACGGATGACAAGACGGGGCTCGCGACGCAGATTGCGCCGGTGCGTCTTGGCGGGCGGCTGTCGCAGGCCGTGCCGGATTTCTGGTGAGCTGACTTCGTCGTTATGTCGAGAGCCGTGCAAACGCAGCGCACCCGCGCGAATGGCAGAGCCATCCTGTCGAAATGCGCGCCTGACGCATGCTTCTCGCGCGCCCGAGAGCGTTGCCAGATGTTGCCTGCCATCGGAGTCGCATCCTGACCGCTTCACGGGCGGAGACCGGCGCCAACTGCTGCAGGCCTTGTCCGCGCTGCTCGGCGGCAGTGTTATGATGATGACATCGTCATCCACGCAGGCGAAAGGAGCGGGCGATCTACCGCCGCCCAAGCGCGTCGTGACGGGGCGCGATGAGAATGGCAAGTCGGTCTTCAAGTCGTTCGATGTCACGACCAAGGTGGTGGAGATCGATGCCAATCCAGGCCTGACATTCTACGAACTCTACATGACGGAGGGCGTGCCGCAACTGACCGGCCGCGAGCCGGACCCTATGCTGGCAGGGACGAAAGCCTTTCCGGGTCCGGGTGGCACGTTGTTTCGCCTGATTTCCTATCCGCCGAAGCGCCCCGAAGGCTGGAAGCCACCGCCGGGCGTCACCATGGAAAGCGGACTTCGCGAATTGTCGGACAAAGTCCCCGGCATGGGCGACCATTTCGAACGCAACGCTCCGGGCATGCACACGTCGGATACGATCGACTACGGGATCGTGGTGCGTGGCGAGATGACGCTGGAGCTGGACGATGGACAGAAAGTCCATCTGCGCTAGGGCGACTGTATCGTGCAGAACGGCACTCGCCATCGCTGGCGCAATCCGCTGGAAGAGCCTTGCCTCATGGCTTTCATATCGCTGGGAGGAAAGCGCGGCTGATCGACGGTGTCGCCATACTCGGCGCTGCCCAGAACCAGCGGTATCTGGTTTTGCACCGTCATTCGCGGTCGCCGCACGAGCATCTGCTCTGGGCGGCGTAGCCTGCGCGTTGCTACCGCGGCAGGCTTCGGCGGAGCTGGAAGGTGGATGAGCGAAGTATCGTTCACCGCCTTCTCCAATCTCGGGCGTCCTTACACCCGCTTCTTTTCCGCAATGGCATCGCGGTCGATCGGCAGTCGCCGCAACGCGACGCCGGTGGCGGCATAGATCGCGTTGCGCAGCGCGGGCGGTGCGCCGATCACGCCGGTCTCGCCGATGCCGCCCGGCGCTTCGCCGCTCTTGATCAGATGCACGTCGATCTTCGGCACCTCGTCGATCCGCAGCATGCGATAGTCGTCGAAATTCGATTGCTGCACGCGGCCGCGGTCGAGGGTGATCTCGCCATGCAGAGCGGCAGTGAGGCCGAAGATCACGCCGCCCTCGATCTGCGCGACGATCGTGTCGGGATTGACGTTGATGCCGCAATCCACCGCCAGCGTCACACGATGCAGCTTGACCTCGCCGGCGCGGTCCACTTCCGCCTCGACGATGGTTGCGATCGATGTGTCGAAGGTCGGCTGCAGCGCCACGCCGCGGCCGGTGCGCGGCGGCAGCGGCTGGCCCCAGCCGGACTTCTCCGCGGCGAGATCGAGCACGGCGCGCATGCGCGGCGTCTTGCCGAGCATGGCGCGGCGGAACGCGACCGGATCCTTGCCGGCCTTGCGCGCCAGCTCATCCATGAAGCTCTCGATGGCGAACACATTGTTGTTCGGCCCCACCCCGCGCCAGAAACCGGTCGGCACGGCCGGCGGTTCGACGCGCAGATATTCCACATGGAAATGCGGCACGTCGTAGGGCATATCCGCGGCGCTATCGACGGCATCGATATCGATACCGTTCTGGAACGCGGGAGGCAGCCAGCGCGCCAGGATCGACGCGCCGGCCACCTTGTATTTCCAGCCCACCACCTTGCCGTCCAGGAGCGTCGCCGAAACGATATCGCGATAGAGCGGCCGATAGATGTCGTGCTGCATGTCTTCTTCGCGCGTCCAGACGACCTTCACTGGCCCGTTCACCTGCTTGCCGATGCGCACCGCGGTAGCGACCATGTCCACTTCGAGCCGCCGGCCGAAACCGCCGCCCATCAGATGCTGATGGACGGTGACCTTCTCCACCGGCAGCCCGGCCGCCTGCGCTGCAACGGACTGCGCGCGGGCGATGACCTGTGTCCCCGTCCAGACCTCGCAGCTGTCGGCCTTCACATGCACCAGGCAGTTCAGCGGCTCCATGGTCGCGTGCGCCAGCAGCGGCATCTCGTATTCGGCGTCCAGCCGCGTGCCGGTGGCGAGTCCCGTCTTGATGTCACCGACCGTCTTCGCCACCAGGCCGTCCTTCTGCGTGGCAGCGCGCAGGTGGGCCCAGATTTCCTGCGAACCGATTTTCGCATTCGGACCTTCGTCCCAGTCGATCTTCAAGGCGTCGAGGCCCGCTTTGGCGGCCCACATCGTGTCGCCGACCACGGCGACGAGATCGTCCAGCACCACGATCTGCTTCACGTCCGGCCGTGCTTTGGCGGCGCTGTCATCGACCTTGCGTACTTTGCCGCCGAACACCGGGCACTGCTTCAGCGTGGCGAATGTCATTCCCGGGACCGTGGCATCGATGCCGAACATCGCCTTGCCGTTGACCTTGTCCGGCGTGTCGAGCCGCTTCAGCGACTGGCCGATGATCTTGAAGTCCCGCGGGTCCTTGAGCGCCACGTCCTTCGGCGGCGTCTGCCTGGCGGCAGCGTCCGCCAGCGCGCCATAACCCAGCCTGCGGCCGCTTTCTGCATGGATCACCTCGCCATCGGCTGCGGAACAACTTGCCGGCGTCACCTGCCATTGCGCGGCGGCAGCGCCGATCAGCATGGCACGTGCGGTCGCGCCGGCGCTGCGCAGCGGTTTCCAGAAGGCGCGGATCGAGGTCGAGCCGCCGGTCGCCTGGATGCCGAGCAGGGGGTTGGCGAAGCGCTTTTCGTCCGGCGGCGCATGCTCCAGCGCGATCTGCTTGTAATCGGCATCGAGTTCTTCGGCGAGGATCATGGCCACCGATGTGTAGATGCCCTGGCCCATTTCGGTTTGCGGCATCATCAGCGTGGTCCTGCCGTCGGTACCGATGCGGATGAAAGCATTCGGTGCGAAGTCACCACCAACGGCTGCGGCGTCGCTTGCTGCGCGAAGCGGCATGTGGAAGGCATACAGGAATGTGCCGGCGATGCCGGCGCCGAGCAGGCTGCGCCGCGACAGGCTGCGAGATGTCTGGTCGGGAGATACCGGGTTCGGGAGAATGCGCTCTGCGATGGTCATTGCAAGGCCTCCGGAATGACCGGCCGGTCAGATCCGAAGCGCGAGCGGAGCCGCCCGTCACGGTCGCCGGTCAGGTATTTGGACGTTAGAAAGCAGGTGTATAGAGCGCAGCGACTATACACGTTCCGGTGTGGCTGGCGAAGCCATCTGTTCCGCAGAGGCCGCCGCAAAAGACATCAGCGCCGGCGAGGGGCCGGCGCTGCATTCTGATTCAACTTCGGTGCGCGATCGGCAATCCGCTACGCCTCAGTATTTCTCCGGCACATACATCTCCTCCGGCACCGGGGCGCGATGATAGTCGGGGTTGCGCACGCGCTCCGGCAGCAGCACCGGCTCATACGGCACGTCCTGATACGGAATCTGCTCGAGCAGGTGCGAGATGCAGTTCAGGCGCGCCTTCTTCTTGTCGACGGCTTGCACCACGTGCCACGGGGCTTCCGGAATATGTGTGTGTTCGAGCATCGCTTCCTTGGCCTTGGTATAGGCCTCCCAGCGCGCGCGCGCCTGCACGTCCATCGGCGACAGTTTCCACTGCTTGAGCGGGTCAGCGATGCGCATCGCGAAGCGCAAGTGCTGCGCCTCGTCGGTGATCGAGAACCAGTATTTGATCAGGATGATGCCCGAGCGCACCAGCATGCGCTCGAATTCCGGCACCGAGCGGAAGAACTCTTCCACGTCGCTTTCGGTGCAGAAGCCCATCACGCGCTCGACACCGGCGCGGTTGTACCAGGAGCGGTCGAACAGCACCATTTCGCCGCCGGCCGGCAGATGCGAGACATAACGCTGGAAGTACCATTGCGTGCGTTCGCGTTCGTTTGGTGCGGGCAGCGCGGCGACGCGGCAGACGCGCGGATTGAGCCGCTGGGTGATGCGCTTGATCACGCCGCCCTTGCCGGCGCTGTCGCGGCCCTCGAAAATCACCACGACCTTCAGCTTCTGGTGCTGCACCCAGCTCTGCAGTTTCACGAGCTCGCCCTGCAGGCGGAACAGTTCCTTGAAATAGGTGCGGCGATCGACGGACGAGGTCAGCTTCTGGCCGGCCAGCTCGTCGGCCATCTGGTCGATGCGGTCCTCGTCGAGTTCGAGTTCCATTTCCTCGTCAAAGGCGTCGAGCATCTCCTCACGCACGCGGTCATGCATGGCCTTTGCATTGTCGGGGGAGAGTTCGTTCATGGTCGCCTCGGGAAATGGGAATGGGTAATCAAAGTCGGTCCAACCGGGTTGAACCAATATCGAATGTCACTGGTATGACATGTGTTCCCCACTGAGCCCCTCATGGTGACGAGCGTGCCCTTGCGCGCGTCTCGAACCATGAGATGGAGGGCGCCGGAGCCTGCGCGGTTCCTGAGGATGGGGATGGTGTGTGCGGTGAACTGGGATTACAGCTTATACGCTGTCCGGAATCCGCCCCAGTGCCGTCCGTGCACGCGCAGGGGTACGTCGATCTCGCGCATCATCACGGTCACGCCATTGCCCATGTCTCGGGCATAGCTCTGCATCAGATAGGCGCGGGTATTGCGCCCCGCTGCCAGGCCTGCCGCATCGTTGAAGATACGTCGGTTGCGGCAGTTTGCGGTGTTCCAGGCAATGTCGCCCGGCCGTTGTGGCTTCGAATAGATGCCGTTATGCACCGGCAAATAGCCGTTGCGGTCGATCGCCGCGCAGAACGCCATGCGCGAATCCCTGGCGAGAAAAGCGTCCTGGAATTCCGGCAGCGCGCGGTCCGCCCAGGGCAGTATCCGCGTGCGATATTGCACGGGATTGCTGCCTGCGATCTCCACATAGTCCTCGTCGAACATGTCATCGATGGTGATCGCGCCCGATGCGATCCCGTCAGCGAAGATTTTGTTGAGCGCCGCGCCTGCATCGAGGGCCCGCGTCACGAATTCCGTGTTCTCGTCATGGATCGCCCAGAGCCGGTCCTCGATGCGGCTGATGACATGCGCATCGGGCGCAACGAAGCGCGCCTGCGTGCCGTTCTTGCCGTGCTCCTCGATGCGCAGCCGGCAGGCGCCGATCTCGCCGAACTCCGCTGCGAGCACCTGATGCAGCGGCAGTCGCGCCGTATCCGGTCCGCCGATCAGCAGGCCATCCATGGCGATCTCATAGACGGGCGCACGCAGCCGCCCGCGCGGTGTTTCCACCACGATCTCCAGATGGCAAGGCAGGCGCTCGCGCTTGCGCTGTTCGTCGCCGGCCGCATCCTGCTTCAGCAGCACCGCACAGCGCGATTTCAGTTTTGCGGCAAACAATGTCACTGCGGCGCCGGCCCGGGCGACTTCCTCGCCGTGCACCGCGGCTTCCTTCGCCGCCGCATCGATTTCCTGCGCGCTGTCGCCCACTGCGGCGATGAATTGCGAGGCCGAAGCCGCATTGCTCGCCATTTGGCCGGTGGTCGTATTCTGCTCGGCTACCGCGCCATTCACATGGGAAAACACCGGGCGGATCGCCTCGATCGCCGTGGAGATGCGATGCACGGCCTCGACCGAATTCGTGGCATCACGCTGCAGCGTGTCGATCTTGCGCCTGATCTCTTCGGTGGCGCCCTGCGTCTGAACCGCCAGCGCTTTCACCTCGGTCGCAACCACAGCGAAGCCGCGGCCTGCGTGGCCGGCGCGCGCGGCCTCGATGGTCGCATTCAGCGCCAGCATGGTGGTCTGCCGCGCGATTTGCGCAATGAGTTCGAGCACATGACCGATGGCTGCGGATGATTCCCGCAAGCGGTCTACATTCGCGCTCGCTTCCTGCGCTGCGGCGCCCGCTTCATCCGCCAGCTTCCCGGCGTCGCGCACCTGGGCGCCGATCGCCTGCGCCGAATGGGTGAACTTGTCGGCCGCATGGGAGAAGGTTGCGGCCGTCGCCTGCGCGTCCGTGCTGCGATGGGTCAGTGCATCGGTGCGGGTGCGGATCGCGGCGAGGGTCGCCGCGGTCGATTCCGCGCCGCCTGCCACCGAGCCGGCGGCCTTCTCGAGCTGACGCACGAGGCCGCCGAGTTCGAGTTCCAGCAACTCCAGGATGTCGCGGGCCGGGTCGGGTTCGGGAATCGATGGCGGTGCAGGAATGGCAGGTTTTGCGGCATCAACTGCCGGCGCGGTCGTCTCTGCCAGCCGCTTGCGAAACAGTTGGATCGCCATGCCTCCCCCGACTTTATGCAATTTATGCGAGTATCCTTGCACCTACCGATGAAACGATCGTTAAGCGGTATCCCGCAGGGCTGGCCGATCTTCCTTAATCTGTTGCATTTTTTTGATTTTGCCGGATTCGCGGCCTATAACCCCGCGCCACAGCCCATCATTTCAAGTCGGACGATCGAGAGACCCGCATGGCCGGACATTCCCAATTCAAGAACATCATGCACCGCAAGGGCCGTCAGGACGCCCAGAGGTCCAAGCTGTTCTCCAAGCTGGCTCGCGAAATCACCGTGGCGGCCAAGCTGGGAACGCCGGATCCGGCGATGAACCCGCGCTTGCGCGCCGCCGTGTTGGCGGCCCGCGGTGAAAACATGCCGAAGGACAATATCGAGCGCGCCATCAAGAAGGCGGCAGGCAATGACGGCGAGAACTACGATGAAATCCGCTACGAGGGTTACGGCCCCGGCGGTGTGGCCGTCATCGTCCAGGCGCTGACTGACAATCGCAATCGCGCTGCCTCGGATATCCGCTCTTTCTTCACCAAGTCGGGCGGCAATATGGGTGAAACCGGCTCAGTGTCCTTCATGTTCGATCGCGTCGGGCTGATCGAATATCCCGCTGACAAGGCCAGTGCCGACGACATGCTTGAGGCTGCCATCGAGGCCGGCGCCGACGATGTGGTGTCGAGCGAGAATGGCCATGAAATCTATGCTTCGGCTGACGGTTTCCATGAAGTCTCGAAGGCGCTGGAAGCCAAATATGGCGAGGCCCGCAAGGCCGAGCTGACCTGGAAGCCGCAAAACACCATCGCGGTGGATGACGAGACCGGCGAAAAGCTGCTGAGGCTGATGGACCTGCTCAACGACCATGACGACGTGCAGCAGGTCTATTCGAATTTCGAAATCTCCGAAGCCTTGATGGCGAAGCTGAGCGGCTGATCTGCCTGCACTGTTCCTGTCGTTGCCCGGCTTGACCGGGCAACCCGGTAGACACGGACGTCTCGGCTTGGGCTGCCTGGCCGCTATCTACTGGATCGCCTGCCTTCGCGGGCGATGACAATCGGAACACTCTGAAATCCCATTGTTCCCATTTTGTTCTTGACAAAATTCCCATTCTTGTCCATATTCCCTCCCGTCTTGTTCGCAAGGGGCGCTCTCATGAGGCGTCTTTGAGTGGGACAAGATGCGGCGCCTGCGGGCGGGAGGCTCACGCGGCCTCACGCACTCGGGTGGTCGAGGGTCACCGTCCGACCCCACTACGGGGGTCTGCCGCTAGAGCGCGGCTGGACGCGGTGCGGGCGAAGGCGGAGAAATCCGTCGGATGAATTCCTTGCGAGGGATTGCCCAGTACCCGGAAGAACGGTCCTTCGACTGGAAAAACGTCGCGGTGGCGCGCCGTAAGGCGTTGCGCGGCTCAGGCCGGCTGGCGATCCAGCCTGTCGGAGCGGCGCCAGTGCTACCCAAGTGCGCCTTACGGCGTGCTGCCTCCCCTCATGTTGCGAGGGGAGAATTGCTCAAACCTCGGATGCCTTTGGCGCCGCGAGAATGCCGACCTGTGGCCGTAACGCAAAACGGCCGGCAAAGCCGGCCGTTCGATCGTTCAGTTGCACATATGCTCAGTAATTGCGCTGCTTCTTGCGCTTGCGCGGCGCGGGCCGCACGTCGTCAGAAGCGGGCTGCTGCGCATAAGCGAGGGCGGGGTTCTGGAAGCAGCTCAGGCCGATGCCCGAGGCCGTATTGAAGCACTGCTGATAGGTCGAATAGCTGCAATCGTCGTCGCCATAGAGCGAGCGCATGCAGAACGGATAGCCTGACGGCGTGTAGAAGGAGAACGGGCCGGGATTATAACGCTGTGCCGCGGCGGGCGTGACGTCGAGGGCTGAAGTGGCGCCAAGGGCCAGCAAGGCAAACAGAGCTACGCGCATCAAGGGTCTCCCTGCCGACTCGCTGCCGGCGGTCAATGTCATTGGGAGCACAAAGCCGGTCGCATGCCCGTTCGTCAACTCACAAAGCGGCTGCCGCGCTTCAATGACGCTTCGAGAAATCTTTGGACATGCGATTTCCCCGGTTGTGCAAATGCGCGCAGCCGCGGCGTGTGACGATCAATGTGTGTCTACCAAAAAGTGCGTGGCATTGAGGTTAAGAAAAGATTGAGACGTTCGTCCGGTAGACTGATATCTGGCGTTCACACCTCGCCATGCCCACGACGATAAGCCCGGTCCCAGGCAAAGATCAGGGAGCTATCGCAATGCTGAACACGGCACTGATTGTGATCTGGATGGCGCTGGGGCTGTGCCTCGTGCCGATCATTTTCGTTTCCTTGGGCCTGTGGGCCAGCACCGAGGTCGACGATCCCCAGGAATATCAGTAAGTCAGCCCCGCTATTGGCTTCAGGCGGCGCATGAGACCGGGCCTTCGATCCCGATCTTAACCATCTCTCCGTGCTCGTTCTGTTCTTATGCCCGCTATCCTTGACTCTTGGAACGGAATGAGAACATTGTTCTGCATCTGTTCCGAGATGGATCACGGAGGCTGACATGCTGAAGACCTTTGTTGAAGAAGCCGCTGCACTGGCATCGATCGTTCTTTTCGTGGGGATGATCGCCGTTTGGGCGCAAGTCATCCCCCAGCTCTGAGGCTGGTCTGGCCGGTGGCGGATGTGCCAGCCGGAACCAGGTCAGCAACGCAGGTTGACGTCGGGAAAGCGGGGAAGCTGTCCGGCTTCGGGTTGCGCCGGGAGGGTTGGAAGCCCACCATGAGGGGGCGAGTCGGCCGTGTGTGACCGCCGCGTTTCCCGATATGACCGACCCGGAATGCTCCATGAGTGAACGCCCAGCCGCAACCACGCCCGGCTTCGTCCATCTGCACGTTCACTCTGCCTATTCGCTGCTGAAGGGCTCCATCAAGGTCGCCAAGCTCGCCGACCTTGCCAAGGCCGACCACCAGCCGGCACTGGCGCTGACCGACATGGACAACATGTTCGGTGCGCTGGAATTCTCCGAGAAACTGGCCGGCTCCGGCATCCAGCCCATCGTCGGCGTCGAGCTCGCCGTCGATTTCGGCGATCAGGACCCGAATGCGCGCAACGCGCTCAATATCGTGCAGCCGCGCATGGTGTTCCTCGCCACCCGCGAGCGCGGTTATCAGAGCCTGATGCGGCTCAATTCACGCGCCTTCCTCGAAACGCCGGTCCACCAGACCCCGCATATCAAGCTCGACTGGCTGAAGGACGAAGCCGAATGCGTGATTGCGCTCACCGGCGGTCCGGACGGTCCGTTGTCGCAGGCGCTGATCGCCGATCAGGCCGCGCTCGCCGCGCAGCGCTGCGAGCAGCTGGCCGGACTGTTCGGCGATCGTCTGTATATCGAATTGCAGCGCCACAATATCGAGAAGGAGCGCCGTGCCGAAGCGGGATTGATCGATCTCGCTTACGCCAAGGGCCTCCCGCTCGTTGCTGCCAATGAGCCGTATTTCGCCACCGCCGAGGATCATGAGGCGCATGACGCGCTGTTGTGCATCGCCGGCGGCAGGATCATCGCCGAGAGCGACCGCGAGCAGCTGACGCCCGATCATCGCTTCAAGACGCGCGCCGAAATGGCGGTGCTGTTCGCCGACATTCCGGAAGCGCTGGCGTCCACCGTCGAGATCGCCGAACGCTGCGCCTATCGCCCGCGCACGCGCAAACCGATTTTGCCGCGCTTCACCGTCGGCGCCGGCAGCAATGCCGAAGCGGCTGCGCAGGAGGAAACCGACGAATTGCGCCGGCAGGCCGTCGAAGGTCTGGAGCGCCGGCTCAAGGTGCATGGCCTTTCGCAGGGGCGCAGCGAGGAGGACTATCGCGCGCGGCTCGATTTCGAGCTGAGCGTCATCGCCCGCATGAACTATGCCGGCTACTTCCTGATCGTGTCCGACTTCATCAAATGGGCGAAGTCGCAGGGCATTCCGGTCGGGCCGGGCCGTGGTTCGGGTGCCGGCTCGCTGGTCGCCTGGGTGCTGACCATCACCGATCTCGATCCCCTGCAGTTCAATCTGCTGTTCGAGCGCTTCCTCAATCCGGAGCGCGTGTCGATGCCTGACTTCGACATCGACTTCTGCCAGGACCGCCGCGGGGAGGTGATCTCCTATGTGCAGGAGCGCTACGGCCGCGACCAGGTCGCGCAGATCATCACCTTCGGTACGTTGCAGGCCCGCGGCGTGCTCCGCGACGTCGGTCGCGTGCTGCAGATGCCTTACGGCCAGGTCGACAAGCTGACCAAGCTCGTGCCGCAGAATCCTGCGGCGCCCGTCACGCTGAAACAGGCCATCGAAGACGAGCCGAAGCTGCAGGCCGCGCGCGACGAGGACCCGATCGTCGCCAAGGCCTTCGACATCGCGCAGAAGCTTGAAGGCTTGACGCGGCACGCCTCGACCCATGCGGCGGGCATCGTGATCGGCGACCGGCCGTTGTCCGAACTCGTGCCGATGTATCGCGATCCGAAATCGGACATGCCGGTCACCCAGTTCAACATGAAATGGGTTGAGCCCGCGGGCCTCGTGAAGTTCGACTTCCTCGGCCTGAAGACGCTCACCGTGCTCGACGTCGCATGCAAATTGCTCAAGCAGCGCGACGTCCATGTCGATCTCGCCACGACACCCATTACCGATGCGGCGAGTTACGAGATGCTGGCACGCGGCGAGGTGGTCGGCGTGTTTCAGGTGGAAAGCGCAGGCATGCGGCGCGCGCTGGTGGATATGCGGCCCGATCGGTTCGAGGACATCATCGCACTGGTCGCGCTGTATCGCCCCGGTCCGATGGCGAACATCCCGACCTATTGCGCGCGAAAGCACGGCGACGAGGAGCCGGAATATCTGCACCCGATCATTGAACCGATCCTGAAGGAGACGTTCGGCGTCATCATCTATCAGGAACAGGTGATGCAGATCGCGCAGGTAATGGCCGGCTATTCGCTCGGCGATGCCGACCTGCTGCGCCGCGCCATGGGCAAGAAGATCCGCGCCGAGATGGAAAAGCAGCGCGTGGTCTTCGTCGAAGGTTCGGTGAAGAACGGCGTGCCGAAAGGGCAGGCCGATACGATCTTCGATCTGCTCGCCAAATTCGCCGACTACGGGTTCAACAAGAGCCACGCCGCCGCCTACGCGCTGGTGTCCTATCACACCGCTTATATGAAGGCGCATTATCCGGTGGAGTTCATCGCCGCGTCGATGACGCTGGACATGAGCAACACGGATAAACTCTCGGAATTCCGCGCCGAGGCGCAGCGGCTCGGCATCAAGGTCGAGGCGCCGAACATCAATCGCTCCGGCGTCACCTTCGAGGTCGGCGAGAACACGATCTATTACGCGCTTGCTGCGCTGAAAGGAGTCGGCGCCGCCGCGGTCGAGCAGATCGTCGCGGAGCGCAACAAGAACGGGCTGTTCACTTCGCTGGCCGATTTCGCCTCGCGCGTCAGCCCCAAGGCGGTCAACAAGCGTATCATCGAGACGCTGGCGGCGGCCGGCGCCTTCGATACGCTCGATCCGCACCGCGCGCGTGTGCATGGCGGCGCGGATAGTATTCTCGCAGCCTGCCAGCGCGCCAATGAAGCGGCGATGTCGGGGCAGAACGACATGTTCGGCGGTGCCACCGATGCGCCAACGGTCATGCTTCCGCAGATCGACACCTGGCTTGCCGCCGAGAAGCTGCGCAAGGAGTACGACGCCATCGGCTTCTTCCTGTCCGGCCATCCGCTGGACGATTACGCCACCGCCCTGAAGCGGCTGCGGGTGCAGAGCTGGGCCGATTTCTGCAAGGCGGTGAAGAGCGGCCAGACCGCAGGCAAGGTCGCGGCGACCGTGGTGTCGCGTCAGGAGCGCCGTACCAAGACCGGCAACAAGATGGGTATCATGGGCCTGTCGGACCCGACCGGTCATTTCGAGGCGGTTCTGTTCTCCGAGGGCCTTGCCCAATACCGCGAGGTCCTGGAACCCGGCGCCGCGGTTCTGCTGCAGCTCGGCGCGGAACTCCAGGGCGAAGACGTCCGCGCCCGCGTCGTCCATGCTGAACCGCTCGATGCCGCCGCCGCCAAGACCCAGAAAGGCCTGCGGATCGTCATGAAAGACACCAAGGCATTGGATTCGCTCGAAAAACGACTTCAGCGGCAGACTGGTCCGGGCAGTGGAGGCGGCGACGTCTCGATCGTCCTTCGGCTCGATCTGCAGACCGAGGTCGAATTCAAGCTCGACGGCCGTTTCGTGGTTTCGCCGCAGATCGCAGGGGCCATCAAGGCGGTGACAGGTGTGGAGATGGTCGAAACCCTGTAAGGAAAGGCGAGGATTCAGTTTTGGACCGGAAGGATTGAATCCTTCAGAATTCGGCGGAATTCCTTGCTTATCCTCAGAATCCGGCTATAAGCCGCCCCATCTCACACGGAAGCATGGCTTAATCGCCGTCCGGTGGCACCGGGCTGCAGGCAGATTCACCTGTCCGCACAACCCTTTGCTCACACGCTTCCGGAGGAACAAACCGGAGAACTATCACTATGGCACTACCTGAATTTTCTATGCGCCAGCTCCTCGAAGCCGGCGTTCACTTCGGTCACCAGTCGCACCGCTGGAATCCGAAGATGGCCGAATACATTTTCGGCGCGCGTAACAACATCCACATCATCGACCTCGCGCAGACCGTGCCGTTGCTGCACAACGCGCTGAAGGCTGTCAGCGACACCGTTGCCAAGGGCGGTCGCATCCTGTTCGTCGGCACCAAGCGCCAGGCGCAGGATGTCGTCGCTGAAGCTGCGAAGCGCTCGGCGATGTACTTCGTCAATTCGCGCTGGCTCGGTGGCACGCTGACCAACTGGAAGACCATTTCCGGTTCGATCAAGCGTCTGCGTCACCTCGAGGAAGTGCTGAACTCGGGCGATGCCGCTCAGTACACCAAGAAGGAGCGTCTGACGCTGCAGCGCGAGCGCGACAAGCTCGATCGTTCGCTCGGCGGCATCAAGGACATGGGCGGTCTGCCTGACCTGATCTTCGTGATCGACACCAACAAGGAAGACATTGCGATCCAGGAAGCCCAGCGTCTGGGCATCCCTGTGGCGGCGATCGTCGACACCAATTCGGACCCGAAGGGCATCACCTACGTCGTTCCTGGCAACGACGACGCCGGCCGTGCGCTGTCGCTGTACTGCGACCTCGTCGCCCGCGCTGTCATCGACGGCATTTCGCGCAACCAGGGCGACTCGGGCTACGATGTCGGCGCTTCGTCGGCTCCGGCTGCTGAAGAGCTCCCGGCTTCGGGCTTCCAGGGTCTGGCCGGTCCGCGCGGCACTGCCGACGATCTCAAGAAGCTTACCGGCGTGTCCGGCGCGATCGAGAAGAAGCTGAACGACCTCGGCGTCTTCCATTATTGGCAGCTCGCCGAACTCGACCACGACACTGCCCACAAGATCGGCGAAGAAGTCGGTCTGCCGGCCCGCGCCGATGCCTGGGTTGCCCAGGCCAAGTCGCTGACCGCGGAAGCCGAGTAGGCGCAAGGCGCGATTCCGCGAGCTGTCCGGCTTCTGGACATCGCGCCTATGTCGAAGAAAATCGTGCGGCCGTCATGTCGGCCGCACGTTCCGTATCTACAATTCTCTTGATGTTAGTTCCTGTGGTGAACCCGGCACCGGCCGCGGCGTTTCACCCCGACAGGCAGAGGGCTCTACAATGGCAACGATTACCGCAGCGATGGTCAAAGACCTCCGTGAGACCACGGGTGTCGGCATGATGGATTGCAAGAACGCGCTGGCCGCCACCGATGGCGACATGCAGGCTGCAATCGACTGGCTGCGCGCCAAGGGCCTCTCCAAAGCCGCCAAGAAGGCCGACCGCGTCGCCGCCGAAGGTCTGATCGGCGTCCTGACCGAAGGCAATAAGGGTGTTGTCGTCGAGGTCAATTCGGAAACCGACTTTGTTGCCCGTAACGATCAGTTCCAGGGCCTCGTGAAGATGATCGCCCAGGTCGCGCTGAAGGTCGGTGACGACGTCGAGGCCATCAAGGCTCACAAGATCGGTGACTCCAACGTCGAAACCGCGATCACCGAGGCCATCGCCACCATCGGCGAGAACATGACCTTGCGTCGCGCCGCCAAGCTGGAAGTCTCCGCCGGCATCGTGTCGAGCTACGTGCATAACGCCGTGATCGAAGGTCTTGGCAAGATGGGCATCATCGTTGCGCTGGAATCCACCGGCAAGGCCGACGAGCTCGCCGCCCTCGGCAAGCAGATCGCCATGCATGTCGCTGCCGCCAATCCGCAGGCACTGGATTCGGCCGGTCTCGATCCGGCCGTGGTCGCCCGCGAGAAGGAAGTGATGGCGGACAAGTATCGCCAGCAGGGCAAGCCGGACGCGATGATCGAAAAGATCGTCGAGAACGGCCTGAAGACCTATTACAAGGAAGTCTGCCTGCTCGACCAGGCCTTCATCCACGACACCGGCAAGTCGGTGGCGCAGGCTGTCAAGGAAGCCGAAGGTAAGGTCGGCGCGCCGATCGCCGTGAAGGGCTTCGTCCGCTACGCGCTGGGCGAGGGCATCGAGAAGGCGACCTCGGACTTCGCGGCGGAAGTCGCCGCGGCCTCCGGACAGAAGTAAGATCGAAGCCAATTCTTGTTCTCAAGAATGCTTCGATAGCAAAGATCTCCCGGCAGACCACTGCCGGGAGCTGCCGCCTCGAAAGGAAGCGATCGCATCATGGCTGAGCCGCTCTATCGTCGCGTCGTCGTGAAAGTGTCGGGCGAATCCTTCGCCGGCGGACAGCCATTCGGCATCGATCAGCCTACCATCGACCGCATTGCCAGCGACCTCATCGCAGCCCAGAGGCTCGGCGTCGAAATCGCTGTCGTTGTCGGGGGTGGCAATATCTTCCGCGGTGTCGAGGTATCCTCCCGCGGCGTGTCGCGTCCGACCGGCGACACCATGGGCATGCTCGCCACCGTCATGAACTGTCTCGCATTGGAGGCTGCCATCGAGCGCCAGGCCGTGCCGGCGCGTACGCTGTCAGCCATGGTGATGCCGCAGGTCTGCGAGCTGTTCACCCGCGCCACCGCGCATAAATATCTGTCCGAGGGTCGCATCGTGCTGCTCGCGGGCGGCACCGGCAATCCGTTCTTTACCACCGACACCACTGCCGTGCTGCGCGGCGCCGAGATCGGCGCGGCTGCGGTGCTGAAGGCGACCAATGTGGACGGCGTCTACAGCGCAGATCCGAAGAAGGACAAGACCGCAACCCGTTTCGAGCGCCTCAGCCATTCACAGGCGGTCGAAGGGAATTACAAGGTTATGGACGCGACGGCCTTTGCGCTGGCGCGCGAGGCATCCCTGCCTATTATCGTATTTTCTATCGCCGAGCCCGGTTCGATCGGCGCCATTCTGACGGGTACCGGCCGCGGCACCATCGTCGCGGGTTGATCTTCAATATAGGCGAGGGCCGCGGCGGTCCTTGCCGACAGGTTGCAAGGAGAGCTTCCATGGCCGCTCTGGCCCCATTCGACATCAACGACCTGAAGCGCCGCATGCAGGGGGCAATCGCGTCCCTGAAGCATGATCTGGGCGGGCTGCGCACCGGACGTGCGGCATCCTCGATGCTCGAGCCGGTGCAGGTCGACGCCTATGGCAGCCTGATGCCCCTCAATCAGGTTGCGACCATCAGCGTGCCGGAGCCGCGTATGCTCTCGGTCCAGGTGTGGGACAAGTCGATGGTCAAGGCGGTCGAGAAGGCGATCGTCGATTCCAATCTTGGCCTCAGCCCGGCGACGGAAGGCACCACGCTGCGTCTGCGCGTTCCGGAACTCAACGAGGAGCGCCGCAAGGAACTCGTCAAGGTCGCGCATAAATATGCGGAAGCGGCGAAGGTTGCCGTCCGCCACGTGCGCCGCGATGGTCTCGACATCATCAAGAAGCTCGAAAAGGCTCACGAGATTTCCGAGGACGACCAGAAGCGCCATGATACCGAGGTGCAGAAGGCGACTGATGCCGTGATCGCCGAAGTGGATCAGTTGCTCGCCGCCAAGGAAAAGGAAATCATGACGGTCTAGGCCGCGATTATTCGCGCTTAAACCAATTACAAAGCGTTTGGTCCGCAAATCGGCCATAGATCTGTCGGACCAGACGCTCGGGGATTTCAATCGATGTCGAATGCCGCCGCGCCAGCCACTGAGGGATCTGACCGATCCTCGCCGGCGCATGTCGCGATCATCATGGACGGCAACGGGCGCTGGGCGGCAGCGCGCGGTCTGCCGCGTGCCGAAGGCCATCGCCGCGGTGTCGAGGCATTGCGCCGTGTGGTTCGGGCCTCCAGCGAACTTGGCATCCAGTATCTGACCATCTTCTCGTTCTCATCGGAGAACTGGTCGCGGCCCGCCTCCGAGATCAGCGACTTGTTCGGCCTGCTGCGTCGGTTCATCCGCAACGACCTTGCCACGCTGCATCGCGACGGCGTACGCGTGCGCGTGATCGGGGAGCGGCAGGGGCTCGAAGGCGACATCGCCTCGCTGCTGCGCGAAGCCGAAGATCTCACCCGCAACAACACCAGACTCACGCTGGTCGTCGCTTTCAACTATGGCTCGCGCCATGAGATCGCGATGGCCGCGCAGCGTCTCGCGCGTGAAGTCGCCGAGGGCAAGCGCACGGCCGAGAGCATCACCGCCGAGACGCTTAATCAATCCCTCGACACGGTAGGCATTCCCGATCCGGATCTGATCATCCGCACCTCCGGCGAACAGCGGCTGTCGAACTTCCTGATGTGGCAGGCCGCCTATAGCGAATTCGTTTTCGTGCCGCTCCATTGGCCGGACTTCGACAAGGCGGCGCTGGAAGGCGCCATAGCCGAATATGCGACCCGCGAACGCCGCTTCGGCGGCCTGGTTGCGAAAACCGCTTCGTGACGAACACAACCCCAGACGGTGCGCCGCAACAGGCGGATGATCGCGGTGCGCGCAATCTCGTGTTGCGCGTACTGGCCGCGCTCGTCCTGATCCCGCTGGCGCTCGGCGCGGCCTATGCGGGTGGCTGGCTGTGGGGCGGCCTTGTGACATTGGTGTCGGTCGGCCTGTTTCTCGAATGGCGCAGCATCGTCGGTCAACGCCCGGGCTGGATTGCCGTCGGCCTCGTTTATGCGCTCGCTGCGCTTGCGGCTTCCGTTCTGGTGCGCCGGGATGCGGAGTGGGGATTTGCAGCGCTGATTTTCATTCTTCTCGTGGTCTGGGTGACTGATATCGGCGGCTACGCTTTCGGTCGCATGATCGGCGGGCCAAAGCTTTGGCCGCGTGTCAGCCCGAAGAAGACCTGGGCCGGTGCAATCGGCGGCACAGTGCTCAGCATTATCGTTGCGATCGGCTTTGCCTCGTCAAGTCTCGGCAAGACGGCGCCGCTGGTGCTGCTCGCTATCGTGCTGACGGTGCTGTCCCAGATCGGCGACCTGTTCGAATCCGCAGTGAAGCGCCGCTTCGGCGTGAAGGATTCCGGGCAGATCATCCCGGGCCATGGCGGTCTGCTCGACCGGCTCGATGGCTATGTGTTCGCGGTGGTTGCTGCCGCCGCGATCGGTCTTTTGCGTGGCGGCGCCGATGGCGTCGGCCGCGGTCTTATGGTTTGGTGATGTGATGAGCCCAGTTCCCCTGCGTAACGAAAAAGCTGCCGAGGCTACCGTCCGCAGCGTCACGGTCCTCGGTGCCACCGGTTCGATCGGCGACAGCACCATGGACCTCATCCGTGCAGCGCCCGAGCGCTATCGCGTCGAGGCGCTGACCGCGAACGGCAATGTCGAGGGCATCGCCAAGCTCGCCAGGGAATTCAATGCCCGTTTCGTCGCCGTGGCCGATGAAAGCAAGGGCGAGGAGCTGCGCGCGGCGCTGGCCGGTACCGGGATCGCGACCGGGGCAGGGGACAGTGCGATCGTCGAGGCCGCTGCCCGTCCAGCCGATTGGGTGATGGCCGCCGTTTCGGGCGCCGCAGGCCTGAAGCCGGCGCTTGCCGCCGTCGATCGTGGCGCAACGGTTGCGCTGGCGAACAAGGAATGCCTCGTATGTGCCGGCGATTTCTTCATGGACCGCGCGGCCAAGGCAGGCGCCTGCATTCTCCCGGCGGATTCCGAGCATAATGCATTGTTCCAGGCGCTGGCCTCCGGCAGCCGGGACGAGCTGACCCGCGTGATCATCACGGCCTCGGGCGGTCCGTTCCGCACTTGGAAGGCCGAGGATATCGAACAGGCGACGCTGGCGCAGGCGCTCAAGCATCCGAACTGGTCGATGGGTCAGAAGATCACCATCGATTCCGCCTCGATGATGAACAAGGGCCTCGAAGTGATCGAGGCGTCCTATCTGTTCGCGCTGTCGCCGGACGAGATCGATGTGCTGGTGCACCCGCAGTCGATCATCCATGGCATGGTGGAATTCACCGACTACTCGGTCGTCGCTCAGCTCGGCACGCCCGACATGCGCACCCCGATCGCCCACTGCCTCGGCTGGCCGAACCGCATTTCAAAGGGCCGCGCGGCGCCGCTCGATCTCGCGAAGATCGGCTCGCTCACCTTCGAGGCCCCCGATTATGCGCGCTTCCCCGGCCTAAAGCTCGCCTATGATGCATTGCGGACCGGCAGCGGTGCGACCACGGTCTACAACGCCGCCAACGAGATCGCGGTTGCCGCCTTCATCGCAGGCAAGATCCGTTTTGGTGCCATTGCGCGGCTGGTCGAAACCACCATGAACGGGTGGGTGCGCGCCGGTAATCTGGCGCCGCTGTCGTCGGCCGACGATGCGATTTCCGTTGACCATAAAGCGCGAAAACTAGCGGCGGACCTCTTGCCTGAAATTGCCGCAAAGGCTTCGTAGAGATTTAGGGACGAAGCTGTATGGCTTCGTATAGGGGATTGGGATGATTGAGTTTTTCCAGAACGGCATCGGTCAGCTGGGCCACGGCCTGATCGGCTATATCGTGCCGTTCCTGTTCGTCCTGACCATCGTCGTGTTCTTTCACGAGCTCGGCCATTTTCTGGTCGCGCGTTGGAACGGCGTTAAGGTTCTGACCTTCTCGCTGGGCTTCGGCCCGGAGCTTGCGGGCTTCAATGATCGCCACGGCACCCGCTGGCGGATTTCGGCGATTCCGCTGGGCGGCTACGTGAAATTTTTTGGCGACGAGAGCGAGGCTTCCACACCCTCGGCGGAAGCGCTTCAGAACATGACTGCAGCCGAGCGCAAGGATGCGTTTCATCACAAGCGGGTCGGCCAGCGTGCAGCCATTGTCGCCGCCGGTCCGATCGCGAATTTCCTGCTCGCTATTGTCATCTTCACGGCACTGTTCACGTTCTTCGGCAAGCCGAGCACCGCCGCCAAGGTGGACAGCATTCAGGCCGGCAGCGCAGCCGAGAAGGCGGGCTTCCAGTCGGGCGACGTCATCACGTCGATCAATGGCAAGGCCATTACCAGCTTCTCCGACATGCAACGCATCGTCGGCATCAGCGCTGGCGAGCAACTGAACGTCACCGTCAAGCGCGGCAATGCCAGCGTCGACCTCAAGGCGACGCCGGAGCAGCGCGAGGTGAAGGACAATTTCGGCAATGTTCACCGCCTGGGGGTGCTCGGCATCACCCGCGCCACCACGGCGGGCGAGGCGACCACCGAGCGGGTCGATCCGGCCACGGCGTTCGTCTTGGGCGTCAGGGAGACCTGGTTCGTCGTTGACCGCACCTTCTCCTATATCGGCGGCGTCTTCACCGGCCGTGAGGCGGCCGACCAGATCGGCGGTCCGATGCGAATCGCCCAGATCTCGGGGCAGGTGGCGACCATCGGCCTGACCGCGCTGATCCATTTGGCGGCGGTTCTGTCGATCTCCATCGGCCTGTTGAACCTGTTCCCGGTTCCATTGCTCGACGGCGGGCATCTGCTGTTCTATGCCGTGGAGGCGGTGCGCGGTCGTCCACTTTCCGAGCGTGCGCAGGAAATGGGGTTCCGGATCGGACTGGGTCTGGTGCTGATGTTGATGGTTTTCGCGACCTATAACGACATTCTTCACTTAGCCGGGTCATGATGCCAGACGAAGTTGGGGATGGGGATATCGTGGCCGGAAGGCAACGTCTTGGAATGAAATTAGAAAACTTCGGCGAATGGTCGTTTGCCACTCGGGTAAAATTGGCTACAAGCTGGGCAACTCAAGGGATTCTGTCTGTCCGTAGGGGTGCGGGCCGGCGGTACTGGAATGATAAGGGCGCTTGGCGCATGATTTTTGGATTGCGGGGTTTCCGGGGCGGTTTGTT
>JASBVG010000019.1 GCA_030147505.1 Tardiphaga sp. | reverse complement strand
ACGCCGCGGCCGGTCGCGCGGTCATAGGCCAGCAAGCGATCCGGGATGTAGAGCACGATGTCGCGCTGATCGGCTTCGCGCGCACGCTTTTGCTTGAGGTCCTCGACCTGGAAGACGAGGTCATAGGCAAAGGCGCCATAGAGGCCGAGCATCGGATCGGCGGACGAGAACAACTGTGCAACGAGGTCGCGGATCAGCGACATCACGCTGGCGCGACGGGTGCGCTGGTCTTCCTCCACCGGCGCCTCACCACGGACGATATGGCCTTTGAGTTTGGCCATGGTGCGGGCGTCGAGAACCACGCAGGGATCGCGCAGTGTCTCAGCGATGAAGGCGATCAGTACCTGCCCGCGCTTGTTGAGCGCAGTGATGGCGAATTCCGTTCCCGTCGTCTCCAGCATGAGCGGCGGATCGGAAAAGCCAAGATCGAAACTCTCATAGCGGCCGGGTACCGTGGTGCCGGACGACAGCACGACGCCGCGATGATGGTCGAGCCGCGAAATCAGGTCGTCCAGCGCCGTGCCGCCGGTGAACATCTCGGCATGGCGCGTGACGGTCAGGCCGCCAGCGGTCTTGTACGTGCTGTCAGCGGGGAGAGAAAAGATCGTCCTGTTCATCGTGTCCTCTTAAGGGAGCAAGCCGGAAGCGCCACACAGGACAAACGAGAAAGGCCGTCGCACTGCGATGGCGGCCTTCGACGATTGGGAAAAGAGCAAATCGCACCGACCACCTCTGTTAGGAGGTGCGCCACCAACGACGGAAGTTGCGGACAGGGGTGCTCATGGCCGGCAATGAGCCATGGCTGGACGGGAAGGTCAAGGGGTCAGGAGATTTGCGGCCATTCTCGCATGAATACCGTCAGTTTCAGCGGCCCGACCTCATCCTCGACAGGGGTCCAGCCGAGATGCTCGTAATAGGCCCGACGCGGTGGGGCGGCACAGAGGTAGACGCGCGAATGCCCGCGCTCAAACGCCTCCCGGCAAGCCCGCTCGATCAGCCCGGGAGCCACACCCTGCCGGCGGGCTTCGGGCTCGGTCCAGACCGCAGCCACCCAGGGCATATATTGCGGACGTTCGTCGAGATCGGACACCAGCAGTGAAGCGGTACCGAGAAAGTCGCCATCACGATGCGCCACCAGCGCGATCGGCAAGTCCGCCCCGACCATGTTTTCACGCAGCCGCTCGACGATATAGGCCTCCGGCACGCCATGGCGCTTCCACCACGCCCGCCAGATGCGCTCGGCCACGATGTCGAAAAAATCGGGCCGCCGGCGCAGATCGGAGATGATGAAATCGCTTGTCATGGGACCCGACCTACAGCGCGATCCACGCAGCAGCAAGCTGACACCGGACTACACGTCATGATTGGGTGGGTTGGACGACAAGCCGCTTCAGCATGGGAAAGGATGACGTCGTGCCGAATTTTCCCTGCGGCATTCCACAGTCTTCATAGCCGGCAGACAGATAGAGGCGATGGGCCGTCTCGGTGCTGATCAGATGGCAGACATCGTTGCCATGGTCCCGTGCGGTCGCCTCAAGCTGCGCCAGCATGGCTTTGCTGACGCCCCGGAACCGGGCATCCGGCGAGACGTAGTTGCACGTAATCTCGCCATCGTGTCTGACAATGCCGACGGCGAGCACTGTTTCTCCCTCGACCGCGACGAGAGCGAAATTCTCCGGATCGACAATCCAGCCACCGACTGCCGCCGGCGTCTTGTTGGCAAGCCAGCGCCTGATGATCGCGGGATCGTCATGGTGATCGGCGCCGCAAAGCTCGACGATGGAACGGCGCAAGACATCACATGCCTTGGCCGCCTCATCGAATCGCGCTTTGCGGATCAGCATCCGATCAAACAGCCTTATCCCAAATGCTTCTTGAAGAACGCCGTCGCCCGGCCCCAGGCCAGCTCCGCGGCTTCGCGGTCGTGCACGCTGGCGCGCTGTTCGTTGACGAAAGCGTGGTCGGCTTCATAGCGGAAGAATTCGACCGACTTGCCGGCGGCCTTCAGGCCTTGCTCGAAGGCATCGACAACCGCCGGCGTGCACCAGTCGTCACGATTGGCGAAATGGCCCTGCAGCGGTACCTGCACATCGGCGGGCTTGGCCGCCTGCTCCGGCGGAATGCCGTAGAACGCCACCGCAGCACCAAGTTCAGGAATCTTGCATGAGCCGATGATGGTCACCGCGCCGCCCAGGCAGAAGCCGGTCAGGCCGACCTTGGCGCCATTGCGGGCGAGATACTGCGCGGCACCACGCACGGTCTGCGTGGTCGCATCCATGAAATCGAGCGAGTTCATCTCTTTGCCGGCTGCGTCCGTGTCATGATAGGGCACGACCACGCCGTTATAGAGATCCGGTGCCAGCGCATCGAAGCCGGCCAGCGCGAGGCGATCGGCGAGGCCCTTGATCTGCTCCTGCAGACCCCACCATTCCTGAATCACAACGACGCCCGGCGCATTGCCGGCCTGGGCATTGGCGAGATAGCCCTTGGCTTCCTTGCCGTCCGGGCGCTTGAAGCTGATCGATGTTCCCATGGTGTCCTCCGGGAGAGCGTTGAGATGATTGGGTTGAACCCATTTTGGCGTCGAGATGATGACAACGCAAATGCGGCTTTGGATGATCGGATCACGCGCCATCAACTCGACCTGTCATCTCCCGGCTTGACCGGGCGATCCAGTATGAGCAGTCGGTTCTGGTGACCTGTGGCTCATCAATCATCGCCGGCGTTACTGCGTCACCCGGTCAAGCCGGGTGACGACAGCCGGATGCCAGGCGAAAGAAGAGAGAGCCCAACAAAAAAGCCCCCGTAGGGGCTTTTCATTCCGGTTTGCAGCCGCGCCTCAATGGGCGTTGGCCCAGACCTTCTTCTTGGTGAAATACATCAAGAGGGCGAAAATGATCAGGAAGATCATCACCTGCAGACCGAGCTTCTTGCGGGCCTCGAGATGCGGCTCCGCGGTCCACATCAGGAAGGTCGCCACGTCCTTGGCATAGTTCTCGACCTTCTGCGGGGTGCCGTCGTCATAGGTCACCTGATCGTCGGAGATCGGCTTCGGCATCTTGATGGCGTGGCCGGGATAGTACTTGTTGTAGTAGGCACCCTGCGCCAGCTGGAAGTCCTTCGGCGGATCGACATAGCCCTGCAACAGGGCGTCGATATAGTTCGGGCCCTTCTCCTGGAACTGCCAGAAGAAGTCGAAGATGAATTGCGGGAAGCCGCGGTCGTAGTTGCGGGCTTTGGCCATCAGCGACAGGTCAGGCGGATAGGCGCCGCCATTGGCCGCACGCGCCGCGTTCTCGTTCGGGAACGGCGACGGAAACTTGTCGGCGAGACGGCCCGGACGCTCGAACATATCGCCGGCATCGTTGGGGCCGTCCTGCACCTTGATGTCCGACGCCACCGCCAGCGCCTGCGCTGTCGAGAAGCCGGGACCGCCGGGGTCCGCAAGATTGCGGAAGTGGAGCAGATTCATCGAGTGGCAGGTGGCGCAGACTTCCTTGTAGACCTTGTATCCGCGCTGCAACGCACCGCGGTCGAACGTGCCGAAAGGTCCGGCAAAGCTCCATGACAACGACGGCGGAGTCGGTCCACCTTCCGCTGCCTTGGCATTCTGCGACCCGCCCATCACCAGACCACCGGCCAGCAACATCACGGCGATCGCCGATGCGGTCTTCTTGCCGTATTTCGCGAGCACGTCGTCGGCGATCGAGTTCGGCACCGCGCGCGGCGTCTCGATGCGGCTGAGGATCGGCAGCACGATCAGGAAGTAGGCGAAGTAGCAGAAGGTCAGCACGCGGCCGGCGATGATGTAGACGCCTTCCGCAGGCTTGCCGCCGAGCCAGCCGAGCAGCACGCAGACTGCGACGAAGATCCAGAAGAACTGCTTCGCCAGCGGACGATATTTCGACGAGCGGGTCTTGGCGCTATCGAGCCAGGGCAGGAAGGCCAGCACGATGATCGCCGAGAACATGGCGATGACACCGCCGAGCTTCGACGGGATCGAGCGCAGGATCGCGTAGAACGGCAGGTAGTACCATTCCGGCACGATGTGCGCCGGAGTCACGCCCGGATTGGCCGGGATGTAGTTGTCGGGATCGCCGAGATAGTTCGGGATGTAGAACACGAACCAGGCATAGAAAATCATGAAGCAGACGATGCCGAAACCGTCCTTGATGGTGGCGTAAGGCGTGAACGGCACCATGTCTTTTTCGGTCTTCGGCTCGACGCCGGCCGGATTGTTCTGGCCGACCACATGCAGCGCCCAGACGTGCAGGACAACGACGCCCGCGATCACGAACGGCAGCAGATAGTGCAGCGAGAAGAAGCGGTTCAGCGTCGGGTTGCCGACGGCGTAACCGCCCCACAGCAGCGTCACGATGCTCTCGCCGACATAGGGGATGGCCGAGAACAGGTTGGTGATGACCGTGGCGCCCCAGAAGCTCATCTGGCCCCAGGGCAGCACATAGCCCATGAAGCCCGTCGCCATCATCAGGAGATAGATGATGACACCGAGGATCCAGAGCACTTCGCGCGGCGCCTTGTAGGAGCCGTAATAGAGACCGCGGAGCATGTGGATGTAGACGGCGATGAAGAACATCGATGCGCCGTTGGAATGCAGGTAGCGCAGCAGCCAGCCGTAATTGACGTCACGGACGATGCTTTCGACCGAGTTGAAGGCCATGTCCACATGCGGCGTATAGTGCATCGCCAGGATCACGCCGGTGACGATCTGCACGCCGAGCATGACGGAGAGGATACCGCCGAACGTCCACCAGTAATTCAGGTTACGTGGCGTCGGATAGGCGATGAAGGACGAATGGATCAGCCCGATCAGCGGCAGGCGCTTTTCGAACCACTGCAGGGCAGGATGGGAGGGCTGGTAGGTGGATGGTCCGCTCATGATGCGATCCTGAAGAAAGAAACGACACTATCGGCGCAAGGTCTCGAGGCGAGCCGGACGGCTCAGCCGATCTTGATCTTGCTGTCGGAAACGAAGGCGTAAGGGGGAATCGGCAGGTTGGCGGGAGCCGGTCCCTGACGAATACGGCCGGAGGTGTCGTAGACCGAACCATGGCAGGGGCAGAAGAAACCGTCATAGGCGCCTTCATGCGCAATCGGGATACAGCCGAGATGGGTGCAGATGCCGATCACGACCAGCCACTGGTCGTGGCCTTCCTTGACGCGGGCCTGGTCGGTCTGCGGATCGGGCAGGCTGGAGACGGGAACCGCGCGGGCGTCCTCGATCTGCTTCTTGGTGCGATGGCTGATGTAGATCGGCTTGCCGCGCCAGAACACCTTAATGTCCTGCCCCTCGGCAATCGGGGTGAGATCGACCTCGATCGGCGCACCCGCCGCGATGGTCGAAGCATCTGGATTCATTTGAGAAATCAGCGGCCAGACGGCGGCTGCAGCACCGACAGCGGCCACTGCCCCGGTGGCCACATACAGGAAATCACGACGCGTGTGCTGCGCCGAAGACGTTGTCGTCACGATCCCAACCCTTTCTTATCTGCTCCCTGTCCTTGCCCGTCCCACAACGCATCTGCGTTGACCTGGAGCAATGACCGGTGCCCGCGGTTCCTCCCCACGGCGGCGTGGCCTGCGCCCTTACCGTGAAGGCAAAATCCGCAGTCCAGAATCGTTCTATTGCATCCCTTCCGCGGCATCGCAAGCCTACGAACGGGGTAACCGGATGCGATGCACGCAAGATTCGCAGCCGTTCCGCGAGGCGGAGAATTTGGCCGTGGGCGCACGATGACAGTCCGATGATTCGAGCAACTATCTTGCAGCCCACGCACCGATGACTGCGTCGCCACCCTGCCTCCGCCCGATCAGTCCGTGCAACGCAGTGGACCACAACCAAGGCGCGGAAAACGTCTCCGAATGTGAAAATTTATGCGCCGTCTCGGCAACACCCGTAACTGGAAGCCCAGCCCTGTAGCTATTCTAACGGCCGAAGACTGTACTCCCGCGATGCCTTCGCTAGAGCCGGATGACACCAAAAAACCATACCGGCAGAAGCCGGCTCCAGCTCCAGGGGCATCTTGGCCATGACGACAGCACACCATTCGCAACCTATCGCGCATGTTTCAACGATCCGCACATTCTGCCTGTATGCCGTCAGCGGCCTCGCCTTAATCCTCCCCACCGATATTGCCCAGGCGCAATCGACACTGCCAGCCGTGACCGTGGACGCACCCCAGCAGCGCGTACGCCCCGCTGCGTCGCGGCCAGCACAACGCGCGTCCAGCGGCAGTCGGGCCGCGCGCGGCAATCGCGCCGTCCGCACGCCGCGGGCGGCGCCCGTCGCCGCCGCAACCAATCCGAATGCGGGCGAGCGTGCCGGGGGACCTGTCGTCGGCTTCGTGGCCACCCGCAGCGGCACCGGAACCAAGACCGACACGCCGCTGATCGAGACCCCACAGTCGATATCGGTGGTGACTACCGATCAAATCGTCAATCAGGGTGCAGGCTCGATCGGCGAGGCTCTACGTTATACCGCAGGCGTCAGCGGCGACGTCAATGGTGGTTCCGACACACGCTTCGGCGGCCTGCAGATCCGCGGCTTCGACATGACCATGCCCGGCCTGTATCTCGACGGTCTGCGGTTGCCGAGCAGCCAGTATGTGCACTTCCTCGGCCTCGAGCCTTACGGTGCCGAACGGCTCGAAGTGCTGAAGGGCCCTTCCTCCGCGATGTATGGCGGCAGTGGCACCGGCGGCCTGCTCAACTATGTGAGCAAACTGCCGACGGCCCGGCAATTCGGCGAGGTATCGATCCTCGGCGGTAGCTTCAATCGCCTCCAGGGCGAGTTCGACTTCGGCGGTCCGGCGAACAAGGAAGGCACCGTGCTGTATCGCTTAACCGGCGTGGTGCGCGACAGCGACACCCAAGTCGACTTCTCGAAGAACAATCGCGTCTTCATCGCGCCAGCCGTCACGTTCAAGCCGAACGAAGACACCAGCATCACATTCCTGTCGAACTATCAAAAAGACAAAGCGGGATGGGGTCTGCAATTCTTTCCGCCCTCGGGCACGGTGTGGTCCAACAATGGCCGGACCATTCCGGTTAGCCGCTTCGGTGGCGAGCCGGGCATGAACCAGTTCGACACCGAACAAGCTTCGGTCGGCTACCTGTTCTCGCACAACATCAATGATGCGCTGACCTTCAAGCAGAACCTGCGCTACTCCTACATGTATAACCAGCAGGCCAGCTTCTACGGCACCGGCTATGCGACGGCCGCCGATGAGGCTGCAGGCCTGATGGGCCGCGGCGGCAGCGCCGGAGATTCAACCATCAACTCCTTCGCCGTCGACAATCAACTGCAGGGCAAGTTTACGACCGGCATTCTCAGCCATACGACACTGTTCGGCATCGACTATCGCAACACCACATTCCGCGACCGGGCCAACGGCTATACCACGGGCAAAATCGACATCTTCAACCCGGTCTATACCAATGCCTGGGTCAATACGGGACCAGCAGACGACACCGGCGTAAAACAGTCGCAGATCGGCATCTATGCGCAGGACCAGATCAAGCTCGGCAATCTGTCGTTCCAGCTTGGCGGGCGACAGGATTTCGTCACCACCGATGTGGATGCCTCGCTGTTCAATGCGAAGGCCTCGACCAATGCCTCCGCCTTCACGGGCCGCGCTGCGGTCATGTATAATTTCGACAGCGGCGTCGCGCCGTATTTCAGCTATTCGGAGTCGTTCCTGCCGGTGCTCAATACCGACGGACTCGGCAATCTGCTGAAGCCCGAAACAGGCAAGCAATATGAAGTCGGCATCAAGTATCAGCCGGCCGGCATCAACGCACTGATCACGGTCGCCGCGTTCGACCTGACCCGCGCCAACGTCGTGACCTTCCCGCCGCCGACATTCGCAGCCGTTCAGACCGGAGAGATCAATTCGCGTGGCATCGAACTCGAAGGCACCGCGACATTGACCGAAGGTTTCAACATCCGCGCCGGCTATTCATATATCGACGCGACGATCACCAAGGATCCGGTGAATGTCGGCAAGGCTCCGACCACTGTCCCGCTCAATCGCTTCTCACTGTGGACCGACTATACGCTGCAGGGCGGACCGCTCCGCGGCGTGCAGATCGGCGGCGGCATCCGCTATGTCGGCGCGAGTTCCGGAGACGACGCCAACACTTTCCTGGTTCCAGCCTCCACATCCATCGATGCGCTCGTTGCCTACACCAAGGACAACTGGCGCATGGCACTCAATGTCACCAATATCGCCGACACCCGTTATGTGGCGGCGTGCTACGGCTACAGCAGCTGCTTCTATGCCGAAGGCCGCAAGGCGATCGCGAAGCTCACTTATCGCTGGTAAGTTTAGAACCCTTATAAATCGCGACATTCTGCCACCGCCGGTCCCTCGACCGGCGGTGTGCATTCTTGGTAGTCAGATCGCGTCAAATTGAGAGAGGCGGAACGCCATGAGATCGATCTTCGGGCGCCTGCATCGCTGGGCAGGGCTACTCACCGCTGCCTTCCTGTTCTTCTCTGGCATCACCGGCGCGATCATCTCGTGGGATCACGAGCTCGACGATCTGCTCAACAGCAAGCTGAAGGACGTCACCACCCAGGGCCCCGCAAAACCGTCGATTGAACTCGCCAATCTGATCGAGCAACGCGATCCGCGAGCGCGCGTGATCTATATGACCATGACGCCGGAGAAGAACGAATCGCTATCCTTCTTCGTACTGCCGCGCATCGATCCGGCGACTCAGAAACGCTACACGCTCGACTACAATCAGATATTCCTCGATCCCAACACCGGCGAGGAACTCGGGCGGCGCTATTGGGGGGCGGTGTGGCCGATCACCCGCGAGAACTTTGTTTCGTTCCTCTACAAGCTGCACTACACGATGCACATTCCGGAATTCTGGGGCAGCGATCGCTGGGGCATGCGCATCCTCGGCGTCATCGCCATCATCTGGACCATCGACTGTTTCGTGGGTTTCTATCTGACGCTGCCGTCGCGAAAACGCGCCAGGGCCGGACGAGATCCGTCGGTCGCACGCGAACTGGGGAAAGGCTTCTGGGCTCGCTGGAAGCCGGCCTGGATGATCAAGACTTCGGGCAGCGCCTATCGGATCAATTTCGACATTCACCGCGCCTTCAGCCTGTGGACCTGGGGCGTGCTGTTCATCGTCGCCTTCACGGCGTTCTCGCTGAACCTCTATTTTGAAGTATTTTCGCCGCTGATGAAGACAGTGTCGAACTACACGCCAACGCCCTATGAGCAGCGCGAATATCGTCACCTCGACAATCCGGTCGAACCGAAGATGACATGGGCGCAGATCTATGAGCGTGCGAAGGCCGACGGCAAGGCGCGCGGCTGGGAGACACCTGTCGGCTCCCTGTTCTACGGACCGGCGCATGGCATCTATCAGGTCGGGTTCTTCAATCCCGGCGACGACCACGGCGCCGCCGGCGTCGGTCCCGCGCAGCTTTACTACGACAGCGAAGACGGTCGCCCACTCGGCGAGAAGCTGCCATGGGTCGGCACCGCTGCGGATATTTTCGTGCAGATGCAATTCCCAATGCATTCAGGCCGCATCCTCGGCCTGCCCGGCCGTATCCTGATATCGCTGATGGGTCTCGTGGTCGCAGCGCTGTCTGTGACTGGCGTGGTGATCTGGTGGAAGAAACGGCGCGCTCGCGTGCGCGTGCGTGAGGCAAGCACCGCAAACGCCAATACGCGACTCGCACCGGCGGAGTGAGTATCAACGTCTCTAGAATGCGGGAGACCGGAAACCAACCGCACAACTCGACGATTGCAGCCGAAGCAAAATCCATCTTCGGCTGCAGAATATGCGCTTGTTCGGCAACACGCGTCCACGCGATGCTCATTCTGAACTAATTCTAACCGCCGATGCAGTGCATCGCTGTATGCGCTTGGATATCACCCTCACAGAAGCCTGAATCAAGGTTGGGGGGAATATCCAGATTATGCAGACTCTTGGAATGGCGCGCTTCATCGCGCTCGGCTCGGTAAGCCTCATCGCACTTTCATTCACGGCGGCAGATATCGCAATCGCGCAGTCGACCTTGCCTGCGGTCACCGTGGATGCACCGAAGCAGCGCCAGGCCCGCACAACCGTTGTGCGACGCGCCCCGACCACACGAGCCACCGCGCGTCGCACAGCTGCTCCCCTCCAACGAACCGAGCCTGTGCGTTACGTCACGCCATCCACTGGCACCATAGGCTCACCTCCCGCCGCTTATGCGGGTGGTCAGGTCGCGAGCGGCGCGCAACTCGGCCTGCTCGGCAATCGCGGCGTGATGGATACGCCGTTCAACCAGACCAGCTACACATCGGAATTGATCGCGAACCAGCAGTCTCGCACCATTGCGGACGTTCTCGCGAACGATCCATCGGTACGCATGGTCACCACATCGGGGGGCGGTCAGGATGCATATTATATCCGCGGCTTCTATTACGGTCTCGGCCAGACGTCGTTGAACGGCCTTTACGGTATTGCGCCGAACTTTGCGATCGCGGCCAACTTCGTCGATCGGGTTGACGTTCTGAAGGGCCCTAGCGCACTCCTTGGTGGCATGCCGTCGGTCGGAACGTCGGGCGGCAGCGTGAATGTCGTGACCAAGAAGGCACCAGATTTCGACATCACGCAGTTGACCGCAACCTATGCCTCAAGGTCCCAGTTCGGAACGCTGGTGGATATCGCCCGCCGCTATGGCGAGCAGAAGGAATGGGGCGTCCGCTTCAACGGCAGCTATCGCAACGGCAACACGGCGTTCGACAATCAGAGCGATGAATTCGGCAATGCCGTGCTCGGGCTGGATTATCGCGGCGAGCGCCTTGGCGTATCGGTGGATGCCGGCTATCAGGCTGAGAACCTGTCGCCCGCGATGCGCTTCATGTCCTTCCTCCCCGGCATGCCCGTGCCGCGCGCGCCCGACGCCGGCACCAATTTTATCGTCCCCTGGGCCCATTGGCGCCCGCGCGAAACCTTCGTGGCGAGCCGCGCCGAGGTGGATGTCACCGATTGGGCCACCGTGTATGGCGCCATCGGCTATCGCAAGGCGACACTCGATTTCATTTCGGTCTCGCCAGGCGTCGGCAACCTCGCAGGTGACTATCAGTCGCGCCCGTTGATCGGCTATTCCATCTATGAGAGCACATCGGCTGAGACCGGCGTCCGCGCCAATGTCGATACCGGACCGGTCAATCATGCGCTCAGCGTCAACTACTCCTACACCGATCAGCCGAATTATAACGACTTCTCCGTCGGCACGACGGTGACTTCCAACATCTACAGCCCGCGTTTTGTCGCCGCACAAACGACCGGCACGCCGCTGTACCGGAACATCGTGACCGCCGAAGCCTCCAGCATCGGCTTTGCCGACACGATGTCGATCCTGGACAAGCGCGTTCAGCTGACCGTTGGCGCGCGGCGGCAGACGGTGGCGCAGCGGTCATTCGATCTCGGCACCACGGTCGCGACCTCCTCCGAGGAGTCGGTCTGGAGCCCCGGTTATGCATTGGTGGTGAAGCCTTTCGATCGCCTATCGCTCTATGCCAACCACATCGAAGGTCTGCAGCCGGGAGCGACGGTTGCGCCCGGCTACGGCAATTCGGGACAGATGTTCCCTCCCTACCAGTCGAAGCAGACCGAGATCGGCGCCAAGGTCGATTACGGCCGCCTGATCGCGACCTTCAGCCTGTTCCAGATCTCGCAACCCAATCTGCTAACGGTCGCTGGCGTGCCGCTGCCGCGGCAGGAACTCGCCGGAGAGCAGCGCAATCGCGGCGTCGAGCTGAACGTGTTCGGCGAACTCGCTCCGGACCTTCGCCTGCTCGGCGGCGTCGCCTTGATCGATGCCCGTCAAACCAGAACCCAAGGTGGGCTCAACGACGGCAAGCCGGCGCCGGGCGTCGCGCAGGTCAACGTCAATCTCGGCCTGGAGTGGGATACACCGTTCGTACCAGGCTTCACGCTCACGGGACGCGTCATCCATACCGGCGAGCAATATGTCGATGCGGGCAACACCCAGTTGCTGCCGAGCTGGACGCGTGTCGATCTCGGAGCGCGCTACACCTTCCTGTCGCCCTGGAACGGCAAGCCGATCGTCATTCGCGCCAATGTCGAGAATGTCGCCAATGCGAGCTATTGGGCCTCGGCCTATAGCGGCGGTGCCGTCACGGTAGGTGCTCCGCGTACCTATCTGCTGTCGACGACGTTCAATTTCTGAACCTATGACGTGACGGTTTGCGGGCGGGCACATGCGCCTGCCCGCTTGTCGTTCGCAAAGCGGCGCGCTATCGGCATACGATGCGCATTGCCCTCTACCAACCCGACGTCCCGCAGAATACCGGCACCATCCTGCGCCTCTGCGCATGCCTCGACGTGGAGGCGCACATCATCGAGCCGGCGGGGTTTCCGATCTCGGATCGCCACTTCCGCCGCGCCGGAATGGACTATCTCGATCGGGTCTCGATCGTCCGGCACATCTCATGGCGACATTTCGAGGAATGGCGGCGCCAGGCTGGCTACAAGCTGGCGCTCTTCACCACCAAGGGTGCGGAGCCTTATCTCACGCATCGCTATGACGACAACGAGATCCTGCTTTTCGGTCGCGAGAGCGCGGGCGTGCCGGAGGATGTTGCTGCGGCGGCGGATAGCCGGATCGTCATCCCGATGCGGGAGAACCTGCGCTCGATCAACCTTGCCATGACGGTGGCGATGGCGCTCGGCGAAGCCTTGCGGCAGACGCGCGGGCCGGACGTCTGAGCATCCCCCTAAATGAAAAATGCCCGGCAGGAAGCCGGGCATTTTGAGAGCGCAGCTTTTACTCGGTGATGCCACCGGCCGCGGCGACGCGGCGAAGATGGAAATCGGCATCGCCGAACTGCTGCTCGATCATGGTCAGCCGCTTGAAGTAGTGGCCGATCTTGTACTCCATGGTGACGCCGACGCCGCCATGCAGCTGAACGCCGCCCTGGCCGACGAAGCGCGCGGAGCGGCCGATCTGCACCTTGGCCGCGGCCACCGCCTTGGAACGCTCGGCAAGGTCGGTGTAGCTCGACGCCATCGAGGCGAGATAGGACATGCTGCGCGCGGTCTCCAGCGCTGTGAACATGTCGGCGGCGCGGTGCTGCAACGCCTGGAACGAGCCGATGGCGACACCGAACTGCTTGCGCTCCTTGATGTACTCGACCGAGACCTTGAGCGCTTCTTCCATCGCGCCCACCGCTTCGGCGCAGAGCGCGATGCGGGCGTCGTCAGCGACCTGATCGACGATCGACAGACCGTTCTCGGCATCGCCGATCACGGCATCAGCGCCAACCTCGACATTGTTCAGCTTGATATCGGCGGCCCGACTGCCGTCCTGGGTCTCATAGCCGCGGATATCCACGCCCTTGGCATTGGCGGGAACGAGGAACACACCGACGCCCTTGGCATCGCGCTGGCCGCCCGCGGTGCGCGCGGTGACGACGAGCGTATCGGCGGTGTCACCATGGCCGACGACGAACTTCTCGCCATTCAAGGTGTAGCCCGCACCGTTCTTCTTGGCGGAGGTCGAGACATCGCCGAGGTCATAGCGCGAATCGCGCTCGACCTGGGCAAAGGCCAGCGTCTTCGAGCCATCGATGATTCCCGGTAGATGTGCGGCGCGCTGTTCGGCCGAACCATGGCGCAGGAAGCCGCCGCCGAGCACCACCGTGTCGAGATAGGGCTCCACCACGAGATTGCGGCCAAGTGCCTCCATCACGATCATGGTCTCGATGGGACCCGCGCCGAAGCCGCCATCCTCCTCGCTGAACGGCAGGCCGAGCAGTCCCTGTTCGGCGAACTTGCTCCAGACATCCTTGCTGTAGCCACCCTTCTCGGCGCGATATTTCTTGCGGGCCTCGAAGTCGTAGGACGAGTTCAGCAGGCCATCGACGCTGTCCTTGAGGAGGCGTTGCTCCTCGGAAAGATCAAAATCCATTTTCTTTTACTCTCGGATCGCGCGTGACGCGCGTGGTGAATTGTCTTGGCTTTTTTACCTCCTCCCGCTTGCGGAGAGAGGTCGAAGCCTGAGGGGTAGCGATAGCTTCGAGTGAGGGAGCTATCCGCGCGCTCCGAGCCCGCGGAGGCTCCCCTCACCCCGGCCCTCTCCCCGCAGGAGCGGGGAGAGGGAGAAAATCAAAGCCCCAGCACCGCTTTCGCGATGATGTTGCGCTGGATTTCGTTGGAGCCGCCATAGATCGACACCTTGCGGTAGTTGAAATAGGTCGGCGCGATCGGCGAGGCCCAGTCGGTCTCCTCGTTCTGGCCTTCGCCTTCCGGCATGAAGGGCAGCGCGAACGGGCCGGTAACCTCCAGCAACAGCTCGGTGAGCGTCTGCTGAATTTCCGAGCCCTTGATCTTGAGGATCGACGAGGCCGGATCCGGCTTGCCCTTGCCGTGCTTGCCTTCGGCGGCGACGACGCGCATCTGCGTCAGCTCGAGCGCCTTAAGCTCGATCTCGGTAGCCGCCAGCTTCTGGCGGAACTGGGGATCCTCGATCAGCGGCTTATCGCCGGACTTCACGCTGGAAGCCAGTTCCTTGATGCGGCGGATGCGCTCTTTCGACATGCCGACACGGGCAATGTTGACGCGCTCATTGCCGAGCAGGAATTTGGCGTAATCCCAGCCCTTGTTCTCCTCGCCGACGAGGTTCTCGGCCGGCACCACGACGTCGTCGAAGAACACTTCGTTGACTTCGACGCCACCATCGATGGTCTGGATCGGACGGCGCGTGATGCCCTTCGATTTCATGTCGATGAGGATGAAGGAGATGCCTGACTGCTTCTTCGCATCGGGATCGGTGCGGCAGAGACAGAAGATCCAGTCGGCATGCTGCGCAAGCGTGGTCCAGGTCTTCTGGCCGTTGACGATATAGGTGTCGCCCTTCTTTTTCGCCGTGGTCTTCAGCGAGGCGAGGTCCGACCCCGAGCCCGGTTCCGAGAAGCCCTGGCACCACCAATCGTCCATGTTAGCGATGCGCGGCAGGAAGTGTTTCTTCTGCTGCTCATTGCCGAAGGTGTAGATGACCGGACCGACCATGTTGACGCCGAACGGAAGCGGTGGCGGCGCCGGGCACTTCTGCAGTTCTTCCAGGAAGATGTACTGCTTCGCCGCGCTCCAGCCGGTGCCGCCATATTCCTCCGGCCAATGCGGGACGGCCCAGCCCTTCTTGTTGAGCGTGCGTTGCCAGTTGACGAGGTCGTCCTTGGTCGTGTGATGACCTTCTTGCAGCTTCTTGCGCACGGCCGGGTCGAGATTGTCCTTGAAGAAGGCGCGCACTTCTTCGCGAAATGCGACTTCTTCCTTGTTGAAACTCAGATCCATCGGATCCTCCTTGGTGTCTTGATTACTGAACGATTTCGAGCAGGCCGGCTGCGCCCATGCCACCGCCCACGCACATGGTGACAACGGCATACTTCGCCTTGCGGCGGCGACCTTCGATCAATGCGTGGCCAGCGAGGCGAGCGCCCGACATGCCATAGGGATGGCCGACCGAGATGGCGCCGCCATTGACGTTGAGCTTCTCCGGATCGATGCCGAGCTTGTCGCGACAATACAGAACCTGCACGGCGAAGGCTTCATTGAGCTCCCAGAGGTCGATGTCATCCACCTTGAGGCCATGGCGCTTGAGCAGGCGCGGCACGGCGAAGACGGGGCCGATGCCCATCTCGTCGGGCTCACAGCCGGCCGAAACGAAGCCGCGGAAGATGCCGAGCGGCTTGAGGCCCTTCTGCGCTGCGAGCTTGTCACTCATGATCACGGTGGCGCTGGCGCCGTCCGAGAGCTGCGAGGCATTGCCGGCAGTGATGGTGAAGCCATCGCCGCGCACCGCCTTGAGGCCGGCGAGACCTTCGGCAGTCGTTTCCGGGCGCGGACCTTCGTCCTGCGACAGCGTGATGTCCTTCATGGACACGGCGCCGGTAGCCTTGTCGGTGACCGCCATCTGCGTCGAGATCGGCGCGAGTTCATCCTTGAACTTGCCGGCCTGCTGCGCAGCCGCGGTGCGGCGCTGGCTTTCGAGGCCGTATTCGTCCTGGCGCTCGCGCGAGATGTTGTAGCGCTTGGCGACCACCTCGGCGGTGTCGATCATGGGCATGTAGACATCACCCTTGATCTTCAGCAGCGCGGGATCCTGGGTATGAAATTTGTTGGCGTGATCGTTCTGCACCAGCGAGATCGACTCGCCGCCGCCGCCAACAGCGATCTCGACGCCGTCGAAGATCACCGAGCGCGCGGCCAGTGCCATCGCCTGCAGGCCAGAGGCGCACTGACGGTCGATGGTGGTACCGCCAACGGTGACCGGAAGGCCGGCGCGGAGCAGCGCCTTGCGCGCGATATTGCCGCCGGTGGAGCCCTGCTGAAGGGCGGCGCCCATCACCACATCCTCGACTTCCTTCGGATCGATACCGGCCCGCTTGACGGCATGCTCGATGGCATGGCCGAGCAGCGTTGCGCCTTCGGTGGCATTCAAGGCACCACGATAGGCCTTGCCGATAGGAGTACGGGCGGTGGAAACGATTACGGCTTCGGTCATGAGCGTCCTCCAGAGACGGTTTGTTGTTGATCGAGTGTGGGCGTGGCCAAGAAATCGCGCAAGGCGTGGCGCGACAGTTTTCCGACCGACGTGCGCGGTAATTCGTTCAGGAAATCCACCGCCGCCGGCAATTCATGCTTGCCGAGCTTGCCGGTGAGGAATGTGCGCAGATCGTCGATGGAGAACGGTTCGGCGCCCTGGCGCAGGGTAATGAAAGCCTTCGCCGCTTCGCCGCGATACTGATCTGGCACGCCGATGACGATGACTTCCTGCACGGATGGATGAGTATAGATCGCCTGCTCGATCATCTGCGGATAGACGTTGAAGCCGCCTGAGATGATCATGTCCTTCTTGCGATCGACCAAGTAGAAGTAACCGTCAGCGTCCATGTAACCGATATCGCCCGTGAGGAAGCGATCGCCGACAAAGGCTTCGGCGGTTTCCTGCGGGCGATTCCAGTAGCCTTTGGTGACGTTCGGTCCCTTGATGCGGATCTCGCCGGTCTCACCGATACCGAGCACCCGCGAGGGATCTTCGAGCGAGACCACATCAAGCTCGATGCCGGGAAGCGCGAGGCCAATGGAGCCGGGCTTATCGAGACCTTCAGCCGAATGAGCCGTACCGGGCGAGCACGTTTCGGTCATGCCCCAGCCGCTCTTAAGCTTCAGACCGGTCTTGCCCTCGAACAATCGCGCCACTTCCACCGGCAGCGGCGCGCCGCCGGAGCTTGCGACCGCAAGCGAGGACAGATCGCGGGTTTCCAGCGACCGATCGGCAGCGATGGCGATCCACATTGTGGGAACGCCGGGAAATACGGTCGCCTTCTTCTTTTCGATATCGTCGAGAACGGCGGAGACATCGAAACGCTGGTGCAGCGAGATGGTGTCGCCGACGCTGATGCGGCCGAGCAGGATCACCGTCAGGGCATAAATGTGGAACAGCGGCAGCACGCAGATGACCCGCTCGACGCGATTGCGCTCGGCGCGGAATGACGCACCCCACACATCGTAGATCGAGACGGCCGAAGTGAGATTGCTGTGACTCAGCATCGCGCCCTTGGGCAGGCCAGTGGTCCCGCCGGTATATTGCAGGAGCGCGACATCATCGGGCGAGACGTTCGGCCATTCGGCCGGCGGTGCGGCGCCTGCGGTGAAATTGCTGAAGGTGACGATCCTGGGGTCGTTCGGCAAAGGCAGTTGCGGGGTGCCGATCGCACCCCAGTCGTCGTCCTCGCAGACGATGAGCTTGTCGAGCAGGCCCTTGTCGAGAAACTTGAGCGCCATCGGCAGGAGCGCAGCGAGATTGCTGGTCACCAACACACGGGCGCCGGAATCCGTCAGCTTGTGCGACAGCGCAATCTCGCCATCGAGCGGAGACAGATGCACCAGACGCGCGCCGGCCTTGAGTGCGCCGAAGAAATTGACGGGATGATCCGGCGTATTGCCGAGGAAGAGCGCGATGGTCGCAGCGCGGCCATAGCCCGCCCGCATGAAGCTTGCGGCGGCGATATCGACGCGTGCTTGCAGATCGATAAAGGAGATCGGCTTGCCACGGAATTCAATGGCTGTGCGGGCCCCGTAGTTACGTGCGGCATCGGCGAGCAGGCCGGGCAAGGTGCCGCGCGCGATCGGTGCGTCCCAACGCACGCCTTTCGGATAGTATTTCTCACCCGGATAAGAAGTGGTCATGCGCGTTGAATCCGCATGTTGCGAGATGGAGCGACGGGGTGTCTCCTCTCCCGTCACTCACATGTTTCGCATGAGAGCAACGGCCTCTCCCCGCGCACGGGGAGAGGAAGGAAGAGCGCTTACTTGCCCAGCGAGGCGAAGGTCTTGCCTTCGTCTGCCAGCTTCTTCAGCAGCGGGGCCGGTTCGAGCGATGGGTCGTTGGTCTGCTTGGCGTAGAACGACAAGCGATCGGCGACTTCCTTCAGGCCGACGAGATCCGCATAGAACATCGGACCACCGCGATAGATCGGCCAGCCATAACCGTAGAGCCAGATCACATCGATGTCGCTCGGACGCGAGGCTATCTTCTCCTCGAGGATGCGGGCGCCCTCATTGATCATCGGATAGACCATGCGCTCCAGGATTTCCTGGTCGCTGATGGCCCGACGTGTCAGACCCAGGCGTCGGCAGGTGTCGTCGATCAGCTTCTCGACCTCGGGATCCGGAATCGGCGCACGCGAACCGGCTTCATACTTATAGTAGCCCTTGCCGGTTTTCTGACCGAAGCGGCCAGCTTCGCACAGGGCGTCGGCGATCTCCGACTTGATGCCGCGGTCCTGACGCGAGCGCCAGCCGATATCGAGGCCGGCGAGATCGCCCATCGCGAAGGGTCCCATCGGCAGGCCGAATTTGGTGACGACGGCGTCCACCTGCTGCGGCAGCGCACCTTCGAACAACAGCTTCTCGGACTGCTTGGAGCGAGCCGCGAGCATGCGGTTGCCCACGAAGCCGTCACAGACGCCGACTACGGCCGGCACCTTGGCGATCTTGCGCGCGATCGCGACGGCGGTCAGCAGCGCGTCAGGCGCTGTCTTCTCGGCGCGCACGATCTCGCACAGCTTCATGACATTGGCCGGCGAGAAGAAGTGCATGCCGAGCACGTCCTGCGGGCGCTTGGTGACGGCGGCGATCTGGTTGATGTCGAGATAGGACGTGTTCGAAGCGAGCACCGCGCCCGGCTTCGCATGAGCGTCGATGGCGGTGAACACTTCCTTCTTGATCGCCATGGTTTCAAACACGGCTTCGATGATCAAGTCCGCGCCCTTGACGTTGTCGAGACCGACCTTGCCATCGATCAACGCCATGCGCTTGGCCGGTGCATCGGCCGGGATGCCACCGCGGGCAGCAGTATTCTCCCAGTTCTTCTGCATGATGCCGAGGCCGCGCTTGAGCTGTTCCTCGCCGGTCTCGATCAGCGTGACTGGAATCCCGGCATTGGCGAAGGACATGGCGATACCGCCGCCCATGGTGCCGGCACCAATGATGGCGACGCGTTCGACCGGACGCGGCTTGACGTCATCTGGCACGCCCGCGACCTTTGCCGCCTCACGCTCAGCGAAGAAGGCATAACGCTGCGCCTTGGACTGATCGTCGGCGACCAGCTTCAGGAACATCTCGCGTTCCTTCTTCAGCGCTTCGTCGAACGGCGTATCGAGCGTCCAGCTCACGGCTTCGGCGCAGGCGAGCGGCGCGTTCATGCCGCGGTTCTTCTTGTTAGCGGCCGCAGCGGCGTTGGTGAAGATCGAACGATCGGCCTTGGCGGCAGCGAGCTTCGAATCGTCATTCTTGAGCACACGCAGCGGGCGCTTCTCGGCGATCACCTTCTTCGCAAAAGCAATCGCGCCTTCGGCCGGGCCTTCGACGATCTCTTCGATCAGACCGTTCTTGAGCGCCTCTGGCGCACCGATCGGATTACCGGTCACGATCATCTGCACGGCGAGCTCAGGACCGACCGCGCGTGGCAGGCGCTGGGTACCACCAGCGCCCGGCAGGAGGCCGAGCTTGACTTCCGGCAGACCGAGCTTGGCGTCCTTCACCGCAACGCGGAAGTGACAGCCGAGCGTGAGCTCGAGGCCGCCGCCGAGCGCGGTGCCATGAATGGCAGCGATCACAGGCTTAGAGGAATTCTCGATTTCGGCGATCACCTCGTTGAGGCTGGGCGACTGCGGCGGCTTGCCGAATTCGGTGATGTCAGCGCCAGCGACGAAAGTGCGACCCGCGCATGCGATCACGATCGCCTTCACCGCAGCGTCCGCGTTTGCGGCCTTTACGTTTTCGAAGATGCCGCGGCGAACCGCCGCACTGAGGGCATTCACCGGCGGCGAATTGACCATCACGACGGCCACTTCATCATGACGTTCAAGCTTCACGACATCGCTCACGGCATTCTCCTTGGGTCGAAATTCAGGGCTGGTTTTTGTTGTTTCGCACTGCGAAATTTAATTCCACATCTTGACAGGCAGGGTTATTTTGAAGAGCGTCCGTTGTCAACGAGGACGCATGACAGAAAACCAATCTGGGCGCTAACCCTCGGAAAAACCAAGGCGTCATCGCGCACGATGGCGTGAGACGATCATCGGGGAAGCGTGAAGCGTTCAGGAAAACCAGCGGCGACCGATCGCAATTTCGTCGTCGCCCTTGCGCGCGGTCTCGATGTGCTGCGCGCATTCCGGCCGAATGACGGATTGCTGGGCAATCAGGAAATCGCGGCACGCACCAATCTTCCGAAGCCGACGATTTCACGTCTCACCTATACGCTGACAAAGCTCGGTTACCTTACGCCCGTTCCGCGCTTTGAGAAGTATCAGCTCGCGCCGGCAGCCATGGCCCTGGGGTATGCCGCACTTGCGAATTTGGGCGTGAAACACCTCTCCGAACCGTTTCGCGACGAGTTGATGCGGCAGACCGGAGGCGCATGCGCTGTCGGCGCGCGCGACCGACTGAGCATGATCTATTTCGGGCAATCGCGCTCATCGATGACGGTCGGTGTCCAGCTTGATGTCGGCTCACGCATCCCGATCGCCACGACGGCGATGGGGCGCGCCTATTTCTGGGCATTGCCGACCGAAGAGCGCGCTCAATTGTTACGCGAGTTCCGCGAACATTACGGAAGCCGCTGGGCGAAGATGCGCGACGGACTTGAGCACGCGGGCGAGATGGTCGCCAAATATGGATTCGTGATTTCCGCCGGTGAATGGCAGGACGATGTACACGCCGCAGGCGTTGCATTGACCTTGAACGACGGCACCGGTCCGTATGCGTTCAATTGCGGCGCGCCTGCATTTCGCTTCACGGAAGAACGCTTGCTGAGCGACATTGGACCTCGCTTGCTCGCGATGGTAAGGAACATCGAAGCGGCGCTCGGGGGGCTGGCAGCGCCGCCGACAAAAAAAACAGAACCAAAGAAAAATAAATCAGGAGGGAAAGTTGCTCGTGTTGTTGAAGGGCTCGGATAGCCTTCGCCGCAGCGAAGGACACCGCACATGACGCAGGCACAACGTGCATCAGGTGCGAATGACCGGTTAGCACCCATTGCGTCGAGCGCTCCGCTGCTGCAGGTCCGCGACGTCAGTGTCGTGTTCGGCGGCATCATTGCGCTGAACGGCATCACGTTCGACATGCAAAAAGGCCATATCCTCGGCCTGATCGGACCGAACGGCGCCGGCAAGACGACTCTGTTCAACTGTCTCAGCCGGCTTTATCAGCCGAGCAAGGGCGACATCCTGATGGAAGGCCAGTCGATCCTGACGCGGCCTGCCCACAAGATCTCCGAGATCGGCATCGGCCGCACCTTCCAGAACGTCGCGCTGTTTCCCAATCTCACGGTTCGCGACAATGTCCGCGTCGGCAAGCATGCCCGCACCAATAGCGACATCATCAGCGACAGCCTGAAGCTGCCATGGGTGCGTGCGGGTGAAGCGGCCATCAACAAGGACGTCAACGACATCCTCGGCTATCTCAATCTGCACGACGTCGCCGACACTGTTGTGAGTGGCCTGCCGTTCGGCACCCAGAAGCGTGTCGAGCTCGCACGCGCGCTCGCCGCCGAGCCGAAGATCCTGCTGCTCGACGAACCCGCCGGCGGTCTCAATCACGAAGAGGTCTATATCCTCGGTGACCTGATCCGCCGCATTCGCGACGAACGCGACGTCACCGTGCTGCTGGTCGAACATCACATGGGCCTCGTGATGTCGATCGCCGACCACGTGGTCGCGCTCAACTTCGGCAAGAAACTCGCGGAAGGCACGCCGTCTGCCGTCCAGAAAGACCCGGCTGTCATCAAGGCCTATCTGGGAGACAAGGATTCATGACCGCGATGCTTCACGTGAAAGACCTGCGCGCCTATTACGGCCAGGTCCAGGCGCTGCACGGTCTCGAATTCGACCTCAAGGAAGGCAGCCTCACCACCCTGCTCGGCGCCAATGGCGCCGGCAAGACCACCACGCTGCGGGCGATCTGCAACATGGTGCGCTCTACCGGCTCGATCGAGTTCGAGGGCAAGAAGCTCGACAACAAATCCACCGAGAGCATCGTGCGCCTCGGCATCGCGCATGTTCCGCAGGGCCGTGGCACCTTCACCACCATGACGGTGGAGGAGAACCTGCAGCTCGGCGCGATCAGCCGCAAGGACACCAAAGCGATCGATGACGACATCGAGCGCATGTACGACCATTTCCCGGTGCTCAAGCAGCGCCACACCCAGCAGGCCGGCACGCTGTCCGGCGGCGAACAGCAGATGCTCGCGGTCGCCCGCGCGCTGATGCTGCGTCCCCGCCTGATGCTGCTGGACGAGCCCTCTTTCGGCCTCGCGCCCTTGATCGTGCGGGATCTGTTCAAGATCCTCGGCAAGATCAATCGCGAGGACAAGGTCTCGATCCTGGTCGTCGAACAGAACGCACAGCTCGCGCTCGAACTCGCCGACAAGGCCTATGTGATCGAAACAGGACGCATCGTGATGTCCGGCACCGCCGACGAGATCGCGAACAACGAAGACGTCCGTAAATCCTATCTGGGATATTGAGGGGGGAAGCCATGGAGCTGTTTACCAATCAAGTCCTGGCTGGCATCGCCACCGGCGCGATCTATGCCTGTATGGCGCTCGCGGTCGTGATGATCTACCAGGCCATCGACCACCTGAACTTCGCGCAAGGCGAAATGGCGATGTTCTCGACATTCATCGCCTGGCAATTGATGCAGTGGGGCACGCCCTACTGGATCGCATTCATTCTGGTGCTGATCTTCTCCTTCATCGGCGGTGTCGTCATCGAGCGCGCGTTGTTCAAGCCGCTCGCGAAGGCGCCGGTGCTGACCCACGTGGCCGGCTTCATCGCGCTGTTCGCGATCGTGAACAGCGTCGCCGGCCTCACCTGGGACTTCACCATCAAGCAGTTCCCGTCGCCGTTCGGCTCGGCTCCGTTCCTCGGCAGCCAGCTGATCTCGACCCACCAGGCGGGCATGATCGGCGTCACGCTGGTGCTGCTGATCCTGCTGTTCCTGTTCTTCCGCTACACTCGCGTGGGCCTCGCGATGCGCGCAGCAGCCGTGATGCCGGAATCGGCCCGTCTGGTCGGCATCAACACCTCGTGGATGATTGCGCTCGGCTGGGGCATGGCAGCTGCGATCGGCTCGATCGCCGGCATGCTGATTGCTCCGGTCGTGTTCCTTGAGCCCAACATGATGGGCGGCGTGCTGATCTACGGCTTCGCGGCTGCAGTCGTCGGCGGCCTGTCGAGCCCGCTCGGAGCCGTGATCGGCGGCTTCCTGGTCGGCATCTTCGAGAACCTCGTCGGTACCTACATTCCGGGTGTCGGCAATGAACTCAAGCTGCCCATCGCGCTAGCGCTGATTATCACCGTGCTGGTCGTCAAACCCCATGGCCTGTTCGGCCGCACCATCGTCAAGCGAGTCTGATCATGAGCACCGTGCAAGAAGTCTCGTCTGCCCCGGTGGTCGCTGCGGTTCCCAAGAAGGCGATGTCGCTCGGGCCCGCTGCTTCGCTCGTGTTGCTCGCTCTGCTGGTCATCACGCCGTTCTTCGTGAAGAACTTCATCATCTTCCAGATGACGATGGTTCTGATCTACGCGATCGCGGTGCTGGCCCTGAACATCCTGACGGGTGCCAGCGGCCAGTTCTCGCTCGGCCAGAGCGCATTCTATGCGCTCGGCGCCTATACTTCAGCGATCCTGATCGAACATGTCGGGATGAACTACGCACTCACGCTCCCATTCGCCGGCCTTGTGTGTTTCATCGCCGGCTTCCTGTTCGGCCTTCCGGCGCTGCGGCTGTCCGGCATCTATCTCGCGCTGGCGACCTTCGCTCTGGCCGTGGCGATGCCGCAACTGCTGAAGCTCGGCGTATTCGAGCACTGGACCGGCGGCGTGCAGGGCCTCGTCGTCACCAAGCCGGACGCGCCGGAAATCTTCGCGTCCATGGGCCTGAAGGTGTCGCAGGATATGTGGCTGTACTTCTTCACCCTCGTGGTGGCGATCATCATCTACATGCTGTCGGTCAATCTGCTGAGGTCGCGCTCCGGCCGCGCCATGATGTCGATCCGTGACAACGAAATCGCTGCCTCGGCGATGGGTGTGGACGTGGCCCTCTACAAGACCCTCGCCTTCGGCGTCTCCGCCGGCATCACCGGCATCGCCGGAGGCCTCGGCGCCATCGCCGTGCAGTTCGTGGCACCGGATGGCTACACCATCCAGCTCGCCATCGCACTGTTCCTCGGCATGGTGGTCGGCGGCGTCGGCTGGCTCCCCGGCTCACTCGCCGGCGCGCTGTTCATCGTGTTCGTGCCCAACATCGCCGAGCACGTGTCGAAGGGCCTGTCGGGCGCCGTATTCGGCGTCATCCTGATCTTCATCATCTTCCTGTTGCCGAACGGCGCGCGACAGCTCGCCTTCAGCGTGCAGGCCATGTTCAGCAAAATGCGGCGCGGCTGATTGCCACCATCTTTCTGCCACACACTGAGTGCCCCTCGCGACCGCGTCGCGAGGGGTTTTTCATTCGGGTGCTGACGTCAGCGCCCCCTCGCCCCGCGAGGATATCTGGATGCTGCTCCGCCTGTCGTCGTCCGTGTCGATCCCACTTGCCGCGCTGTCTCTTCTGCTCGCCGGTCCGGCTGCGGCGCAAAAGCGATACGATCCGGGCGCGTCCGACACAGAAATCAAGATCGGCAACATCATGCCATATAGCGGACCGGCTTCCGCTTACGGCACCGCAGGAATCATCGAGGCCGCCTACTTCCGCATGATCAACGATCAGGGCGGCATCAACGGACGCAAGATCAATTTCATCAGCTATGACGATGCCTACAATCCGTCGAAGGCGGTCGAACAAGCGCGCAAGCTGGTGGAAAGCGACGAGGTGCTCGTCGTGTTCAATCCGCTCGGGACACCATCGAACACCGCCATTCTCAAATATCTGAACGGGAAAAAGGTGCCGCAACTCTTCGTCGGCGCTGGCGGCACGTCCTTCGGCGATCACAAGACCTATCCCTGGACAATGGCCTGGCAGCCGCCCTATCAGAGCGAAGGTCGCATCTATGCGAGCTATATTCTGAAAGAAAAACCCGATGCCAAAATCGCCGTTCTCTATCAGAATGACGATTTCGGAAAGGACGTCCTCAAGGGCTTGAAGGACGGTCTTGGCGACAAGGCCTCAATGATCGTCGCTGCTGCGAGCTATGAGGTGAGCGAGCCGACCATCGACAGCCACGTCATCAACCTGAAGGCATCCGCAGCTGATGTGCTCATCAGCGTGACCACGCCGAAACCGGCAGTGCAGGCAATCCGCAAAGTCGCCGCCATGAACTGGAAACCGCTCTACATTCAGGGTTATGCGAGCGCGTCGGTCGGCTCGGTACTGAAGCCCGCCGGCCTCGACATCTCGCAAGGTATCCTGTCCGCTTATTACGCCAAGGACGGGTCGGACCCGCAATGGGACAATGACGAGGGCATGAAGCGCTTCACAGCGTTCCTGACCAAATATGCCCCCGATTACAGCCGCAACGACATCTCGGTGGTCTATGGCTATGGCGTGGCACAGGCCATGGTGCAGGTCCTGAAACAGGCCGGTGACGACCTCACCCGTGTCAACGTGATGAAGCAGGCAGCGAACCTGAAGGATTTCGTACCGGACATCGTATTGCCCGGCGTGAAGCTCAACACATCCGCGAACGATCATTACCCGATCGAGCAATTGCAGATGATGCGCTTCAGCGGTGAGAAATGGGAACCGTTCGGCCCGGTCATCTCAGGCGAGATCGAACGCTGACATTTGCCGCCACGCGGCATTCACCCTGCCCAATAAAGAAGCCCTTCGCGACGCGGTTGCGAGGGGCTTTCTGTTGCTCCGCATCTGCGAACGGTGTTGAATTCAACCGGAGCCGCAAAGGCCCTGAAAGAAAAACAGAATTCGGGAGTTAGAAATGCCGTCGATCCGTTCGCGTGCCGTGGTGCTGTCCGTCGCCGCGACCCTCAGCGTCGCCGCCTCAGGCCACGCTCTCGCCCAGAAGAAATACGACACGGGCGCCACCGATACCGAGATCAAGATCGGCAATATCATGCCGTATAGCGGCCCTGCCTCGTCCTACGGACTGATCGGTAAGACCGAGGCCGCTTATTTCAAGATGGTCAACGACAACGGCGGCGTGAACGGCCGCAAGATCAACTTCATCACTTATGACGATGCCTATTCACCGCCGAAGGCTGTCGAGCAGGCACGCAAGCTGGTCGAATCCGACGAAGCCCTGCTGATCTTCAATTCGCTCGGCACGCCGTCGAACACCGCGTTCCAGAAATACATGAACGCCAAGAAGGTGCCGCAGTTGTTCGTCGCCACCGGCGCCAGCAAGTGGAACGATCCGAAGCACTTCCCCTGGACCATGGGCTGGCAGCCGAGCTACGCCGTCGAGGCGCAGATCTATGCCAAATATCTGATGAAGGAAAAGCCGGACGCCAAGGTCGCCGTAATTTATCAGAACGACGACTTCGGCAAGGACTATCAGAAAGCCTTCAAGGAAGCGTTGGGCGCCAAGGCGGCCACGATGCTCGTGACGGAGGAGAGCTACGAAATCTCCGAACCGACCATAGATTCCCACATCGTGAAGGTGAAGTCCCTTAATCCGGACGTGGTCGTGCATTTCGTCACGCCGAAATTCGCTGCCCAAGGCATCAAGAAGATCGGCGAACTCGGCTGGAAGCCGTTGCAAATCGTCACCAATGTCAGCGTCTCCGTCGGAGCGGTGATGCAGCCTGCCGGATTCGACAATGCGCAAGGCGTGCTGTCGGCCGATTACCGCAAGGACGGCGCCGATCCGCAATGGAAGGACGATCCGGGAATGAAGAAGTGGTCGGCCTTCATCGACAAATACATGCCGGGCGCCGACCGCACCGACAACAGCCTCGTGTTCGGCTACGGCGCCGCGCAGACCATGGTGAAGGTGCTGGAAATGGCCGGCGACAACCTCACCCGTGAAAACGTGATGAAACAGGCAGCAAGCCTGAAAGACTTCGCGCCGGACACGCTGCTGCCGGGCATCACTATCACCACCTCCGCGACCGACTACGCCCCGATCGCACAGCTCCGCATGATGCGCTTCAAGGGCGAGAAGTGGGAACTGTACGGCGACATCATCAATGCCGACGTGACCGCGCCGGACTAACTGCGGCACGCACTGCAACATTGAACGAACGAAATTGAATGAACGAAGCCCCTGCGATTTTGTCGCAGGGGCTTTTTCTTGTGACGCCGCACCGACAAGCGTTCAATGTGTCGCAGGAGCCGCAGAGCTCCGCAAAAAACCTGGGACGAAACGACCACGGAGACAATGAATGCTTGCACGATCCATGCGGCTTGGGGCGATCCCTGCTGCGCTCGCCTTGATGCTGGCCACCACCGGCGCATTCGCGCAGAAAAAATACGACACCGGCGCCACCGACACCGAGATCAAGATCGGCAACATCATTCCCTATAGCGGCCCCGCCTCCGCCTACGGGCTGATCGGCAAGACCGAGGCCGCCTATTTCAACATGATCAATGCCAATGGCGGCATCAATGGACGCAAGATCAACTTCATCAGCTATGACGACGCCTATTCCCCGCCAAAGGCCGTCGAGCAGGTGCGCAAGCTCGTCGAATCGGACGAAGTACTCGTCGTCTTCAATCCGCTCGGCACACCGTCCAATACAGCAATCCAGAAGTATCTGAACGGCAAGAAGGTGCCGCAGCTCTTCGTCGCGACCGGCGCAACCAAGTGGAACGATCCGAAGAACTTCCCGTGGACCATCGGCTGGCAGCCCTCCTATCAGAGCGAAGCCGTAATCTATGCGAAATATCTGTTGAAGGAGAAACCGAACGCCAAGATCGGTGTGCTCTATCAGAACGACGATTTCGGCAAGGATTACTTGAAAGGCTTCAAGGACGGCCTCGGCGCCAAGGCCGCATCGATGATCATCATCGAGGACAGCTACGAGATCGCCGAGCCAACGATCGACACCCATGTGGTGAAGCTGAAAGCTGCCAATCCCGACGTGCTGATGATCTTCACCACGCCGAAATTCGCGGCCCAGACGATCAAGAAGACAGCCGAACTCGGCTGGAAGCCGCTGCAGATTCTCGCCAATGTCAGCATCTCCGTCGGCGCGGTGATGCAGCCCGCGGGGTTCGAGAACGCGCAAGGCGTATTGTCGGCATCCTACAACAAGGACGGCACCGATCCACAATGGAAGGACGATCCAGGCATCAAGAAGTGGAGCGCCTTTATCGACAAATACATGCCGGAAGCGAACAAGGCGGACTCCAGCACGATCTATGGCTATGGCGCCGCGCAGACGCTGGTGAAGGTCCTGCAGATGTGCGGTGACGACCTCACCCGTGCCAATGTGATGAAGCAGGCCGCGAGCCTGAAGGACTTCGAGGTGGACACATTGCTGCCGGGTGTCAGGATCAACACGTCCCCCACCGACTTCGCACCGATCTCCCAGCTGCAGATGCAGCGCTTCAAAGGCCAGGCCTGGGAGCGCTTCGGCGAAATCTTCACCGGTGACGTGGCAGCGACGCAATAGCCCTGCTGCGATCGCGAAGAACACATTCATACCGCCCTCGCGACGACGTCGTGGGGGCTTCTTCTTGCCGATGGCCGCCCCTCGGTGTTGAATAATCGCAGGAGCCTGAAGAGCTTCAGAGACAAGAAACGTAACACATCACATCATCAGGGAGACCCGAAATGCCTGCAATGCATCTGCGTTTGGCCGTGCTTCCGGCTGCCGTCGCGATCCTCACCGCCGCCACGTCCGGCGCGCTTGCCCAAAAGAAGTATGGTCCCGGCGTGACCGATACTGAAATCAAGATCGGCAACATCATGCCTTACAGCGGGCCCGCCTCGGCCTATGGCGTGATCGGCAAGACCGAGGAAGCCTATTTCAAGAAGATCAATGCCGAAGGCGGCATCAACGGCCGCAAGATCAATTTCATCAGCTATGACGACGCCTATTCGCCGCCGAAGACCGTCGAGCAGGCGCGCAAGCTGGTGGAGAGCGACGAGGTACTCCTGATCTTCAATCCGCTCGGTACCCCGCCCAATTCGGCGATCCAGAAATACATGAACGCCAAGAAGGTGCCGCAACTCTTCGTCGCCACCGGCGCCACCAAGTGGAACGAGCCCAGGGAGTTTCCCTGGACCATGGGCTGGCAGCCTTCCTATCAGTCCGAAACGCAGATCTATGCCAAGTATCTGCTGAAGGAGCGACCGAATGCCAAGATCGGCGTGCTCTATCAGAACGACGACTACGGCAAGGACTATCTCAAGGGCCTGAAGGACGGACTCGGCAACAAGGCTGCTTCCATGATCGTGATGGAGGAGAGCTACGAAACTTCGACACCGACCGTGGACAGTCACATCGTCAAGCTGAAGGCGTCGGGCGCCGATGTCTTCATCAACATCACCACGCCCAAATTTGCAGCGCAGGCCATCAAGAAAGTCTCGGAGATCGGCTGGAAGGCCGAGCACTTCCTCAACAACGTGTCGGCCTCTGTCGGCAGCGTGATAAAGCCGGCCGGTTTTGAGAACAGCCAGAACATCATCTCCGCCGCCTATGCAAAGGACGTGTCCGATCCGCAGTGGAAAGATGATCCCGGCATGAAGACCTTCCTGGCCTTCATGGATAAGGATTTCCCCGAGGGCAACAAGCTCGACAACAACGTCATCGTCGGCTACGGCGCGGCACAGACGATGGTGAAGGTTCTGCAGATGTGCGGCGACGATCTCACGCGCGAAAACGTCATGAAGCAGGCCGCCAGCCTGAAGGATTATCGCACCGAAATCCTGCTGCCGGGCATCAAGATCAATACGTCCGCGACTGACTTCGCCCCCATCAGCCAATTGCAGCTGATGCGCTTCAAGGGCGACAAGTGGGAGCTGTTCGGCGACATCATCAGCGCTGATGTCGGCGGCTGATCATTCCTTCAAGCGAAATAAACGGGGCCCGCGACCGAAATCGGCGCAGGCCCCGCGCTTTTTTCGGGCGCTTTCCGTTTGAGCCTTTGCGCATTCGCGGTATGACCTTCTCGCGAGCGCGAAAGCGCGTTTGCCGAACAAGAAAATCTCACCTTGCAAGCAAGGGAAGGAACTTCAATGTCTGCCTCGACCGCGCGGCTGGTTACGCTCTCGGCCGCCGCCCTGCTGTTCGCCGCCTCTGCCACCCCGTTGCTGGCGCAGAAGAAATATGACACCGGCGCCAGCGACACCGAAATCAAGCTCGGCAATATCGTGCCCTATAGCGGACCGGCTTCTGCCTATGGCGCCGTCGGCAAGGCGCAGGCCGCCTATTTCAAGATGATCAACGACAAGGGCGGCATCAACGGCCGCAAGATCAATTACATCTCTTACGACGACGCCTATTCGCCACCGAAGGCCGTCGAGCAGACCCGCAAACTGGTTGAGAGCGACGAGGTACTGCTGATGTTTTCCGCGCTCGGCACGCCCTCGAACACGGCGATCCACAAATACATGAACGCCAAGAAGGTGCCGCACCTGTTCCTGGCCACCGGCGCCACCAAGTGGAACGATCCAAAGCATTTCCCCTGGACCATGGGCTATCTGCCCAGCTACCAGAGCGAAGGCCGCATCTATGCCCAGTATCTCATGAAGGAGAAAGCGGGCGCCAAGGTCGGCGTGCTCTATCAGAACGATGACTTCGGCAAGGACTACCTGAAGGGCCTGAAGGACGGTTTCGGCGACAAGGCGTCAACGGTCGTGATCGAGGACAGCTATGAGCTGACCGAACCGACGGTTGATTCACATATTGTGAAGATCAAGGCGGCCAATCCGGATGTCGTCGTCATCTTCGCGACGCCGAAATTCGCCGCGCAGACGATCAAGAAGATCGCCGAACTCGCCTGGAAACCGACTATGATCGTCCCCGGAGTCAGCGTCTCCGTCGGCCAGGTGTTGAAGCCCGCCGGCCTCGAAAACTCCCAGGGGGTGATCTCCGCGCATTACGCCAAGGACGCCACGGACCCGCAATGGAAGGACGATCCCGGCATGATCGCCTACAAGGAATTCCTTGCCAAATATGTGCCGGACGGCAATCCCGCGGATTCCTCGCTGATGTCCGGCTACAACATCGCCGTGACCATGGCGATCCTGCTCAAGCAGTGCGGCGACGACCTCACCCGCGCCAATGTAATGAAGCAGGCGGCAAACCTGAAGGACATCCAGCAGCCGACCCTGCTGCCGGGCGTCAAGGTCAACACCTCGCCCACCGACTTCGCACCCATCGACCAGATGCAAATGATGAGGTTCGAAGGAGAGGCCTGGAAGCTGTTTGGTGATGTGATGAAGGGTGAAGTGGGCACGAACTGAGGCGGCGCCTGTCCCCTCTCCCGCTTCGCGGGAGAGGGGAAGCGCCCTTGCCGCATCCCTCATTGCCCGGCATAACCCCTGCCATGACCGACAAACGCCCCCTGCTCCGCGCCATTTTCGATGCCGCTGTCGCTGCAGCGCATCCTGACGTCATTCTCAGCGCTCACCTGCCGGCGCCGCCGAAGGGCCGCATCATCTGCCTCGCCGCCGGCAAGGGCGCTGCCGCCATGGCTGCCGCCGCCGAGGCGCACTATCTCGACACGCTGAAGCTGGATCCGGAGCGCCTGACCGGCATCGCCACCACCCGCCACGGCCATGGCGTCCCGACCCGGCGCATCCGTGTGGTTGAGGCCGGCCATCCCGTGCCCGACGAAGCCGGCATGAAGGGGGCCGATGACACGCTGGCGCTCGCCGCCACGGCCACGGCCGACGATCTGCTACTGGTACTGATCACTGGCGGCGGCTCGGCCAACTGGACCGCTCCGGTCGCCAGCATTACGTTCCAGCAGAAGCAGCAGCTCAACCGCGCTTTGCTCCGCTCCGGAGCCGTGATCGGCGAGATCAACACCGTGCGCAAGCACCTCTCCCGCATCAAGGGCGGGCGCCTCGCACGCGCCGGGCAGAAGGCCGAGATTCTCTCGCTGGCGATTTCCGATGTGCCACACGACGATCCTGCGGTGATCGCTTCCGGTCCCACCGTGCCGGATACGACGACGCTGGCCGACGCCCGCGCGATCATCGCCAAATATAAGCTGGCGGTGGACGATGCCGTGCGTGCGGCGCTGGATGACCCAGCCAATGAAAGCGTGAAGCCGAACGATCCGTCTTTTGCGCGCGCAACGTTCAAGCTGATCGCCCGCCCGAAAGAATCGCTCGATGCCGCGATCCAGGTGGCGCGCGATGCCGGCTACGAGATCATCGATCTCGGCGCCGATCTCGAAGGCGAAGCCCGCGAGGTTGCGGCCGAACACGCGAAGATGGCGCTGAAAGCGAAAGCCGAAGGCCGCAAGCTCGCGATCCTCTCCGGTGGTGAACTCACCGTGACTGTGACGGGCAATGGCCGCGGTGGCCCTAATCAGGAATACGCGCTGGCGCTGGTCGAAGCCTTCAAAGACACTTCGGACATCGTCGCGCTCGCCGGAGACACCGACGGCGCCGACGGCGGCGCGGGAAGTGCCAGCGATCCGGCCGGCGCTCTGCTTGATGCGAAGACATTCGAGGCCATGCGTGCGCAAAAGCTCGATCCGATCGCGTCACTGAAGAACAACGACGCAACGACATTTTTCACGGCAACGGGCGATCTGCTGCAGACCGGACCGACGCTGACGAATGTGAATGATGTTCGGGTGATTTTGGTGGGGTGAGCTTCTCCCTCCCCCAAGCCGCAAAGCGGCGCAGCGGGGAGGGTGGATCGAAGCGAGCGTTCAGCGAGCTTCGAGACGGGTGGGGTGCTTCCACAAACTCCGACGTCACGTGGGGATAGACCCCACCCGGCGCTACGCGCCACCCTCCCCGCTGCGCCGCTTCGCGGCTTGAGGGAGGGAGACCATGCGCAGCGGAGCTATCAAAACTCCTCCGCGATCTTCGCCATCATCCCAAGCAACGCCTTGTGCTCGTCCGGCCCCAGCAGCTCGATCAAGCGCGCTTCATGTCGCGTTGCCACCAGCTTCTTGGCGCGCGCCAGCGTGGCACGGCCCTTGTCTGTCAGCATCAGCACATGGGAACGTCGGTCGCTCGACGAACGCATGCGGGTCAGCAGATCGCGACTCTCCAGCCCGTCAAGCATCGACACGAAATTCGGCCGCAGGATACCCAGCGTATTGGCGATCTCGGTCTGATTACGGCCGGGGTTCTTGTCCAGCAGCAGCAAAACCGAAAACTGCGCCGGCGAAAGCTGTAGCGGCGCCATGGTGCGGTGAAAGTCGTCGAACACCTTGAGCTGCGCGCGCTTGATCACATAGCCCAGCAGCTCGCTGAGCTCGCCCATCTGCAGCGCAGCCCCCTCCTCATCGAAGCCGACCGGCTCGACAGGCTTGGCAGATTGCTGAAGCTGGGTTTTCGAGGTCGTCATCGCTCGCCTTCCGCAAAACCTGGTGGTTTGATGTCACACCCGGTCGGATCACGGCTGGGCTTGAGTTATGTCCAATAATCGTTATCAAATATACCCAATGTGAGAGCGGGTTCAACCGCCATTGTTGATTGTCCTGCCGCTGTGGTATCCGCCGCGGCAGGCAATATGGGGGAGCGTCCGGCCTTGAATACGACGATCTTGCTGTTCCTGCTTCAGGACGGCATCACCAATGGCGCGATCTACGCGCTGCTTGGACTGGCTTTGGTGCTGGTCTTCGCGGTTACGCGGGTCATCCTGATCCCCCAGGGCGAGTTCATCACTTTCGGCGCGCTGACCTATGCCAGCCTCTCGGCTGGGCAGATGCCCGGAACCATCAAGCTCGCAGTGGCGATGGGCGTCGTCGCCTTCGCCTTCGACCTGTTCACCTTCCGCCGCGCATTGCAGGCGAAGCGCGTGCTGCGCTCGCTGGCGGTGAACATCGTATTCCCGCTGGCGATATGGGGCGTGATGCTGGCATTCGCCGGCAAACCATCCAACATCGCTGTCAACATCGCACTCTCGTTGCTGATCGTCGCCGCCATCGGTCTCTATCTCTACCGCATCGCCTATCAGCCGATCGCCCATACCTCGGTGCTCGTGCTGCTGATCGCTTCGGTGGGCTGCCACTTGGCGCTGCAGGGTTTCGGCCTCGTCTTCTTCGGCGCTGAAGGCCAACGCGGGCCAGCGCTCTCCACCGACGCCATCACCATCGGCGCGCTGCGCTTCACCGGCCAGAGCATCGCTGTCTATGCGATCACCGCCGCGCTGATCGTCGGCCTGTGGCTGTTCTTCGGTTACACGCTCTACGGCAAGGCGCTACGTGCTACCGCCGTCAACCGCCTCGGCGCCCGGCTTGCGGGCATCCGCACCACACTATCGGGTCAGCTCGCCTTCCTGCTCGCCTCGATTATCGGCGCGATCTCGGGCATCCTGATCGTACCGATCACCACGCTCTATTACGACACAGGCTTCCTGATCGGCCTCAAGGGCTTCGTCGCCGCCATCATCGGCGGGCTCGTCAGCTATCCGATTACGGCCGCCGCGGCGATCCTGGTCGGCTGTGTTGAGGCATTCTCGTCCTTCTATGCGAGCAACTTCAAGGAGGTCATCGTCTTCACGCTGATCCTTCCAGTGCTGATACTCCGCTCGCTGGCCGCGCCTGCGGTCGAAGAAGAGAAGGATTGAGCGCCATGCAGTCGCGTCTCCTCCCGATCTTCGCTTTCGCGCTCGTGATGGCCGCGGTCCCGTTCGTGCCGGGCATCCCGCCGTTCTGGATCGTGCTGCTCGACAATATCGGCCTCGCTTCGCTGGTCGCGATGGGCCTCGTGCTGCTGACCGGTGTCGGCGGCCTCACCTCGTTCGGCCAAGCTGCCTTCTGCGGCTTCGGCGCTTACACCACAGCTGTTCTGACGACGACCTATGGCATGTCGCCATGGCTGACACTGCCGCTATCATTGCTGGTCGCTGGCTTCGCCGCGGTGCTGCTCGGCATCATCACCATGCGTTTGTCGGGCCACTATCTGCCGCTCGGCACCATCGCCTGGGGCATCAGCCTGTTCTACCTGTTCAGCAAGCTGGAATTCCTCGGCCGCAATGATGGCATTTCCGGCATTCCGCCGCTGTCGATCGGCACGTGGAAAATGCTCGATCCCGGTACGATCTATTTCCCGATCTGGATCGCCGTCTTCATCTGCGCGCTGCTGTCGATGAACCTGCTCGATAGCCGCACCGGCCGCGCCATCCGCGCATTGCGCCGCGGCCATGTCGCTGCCGAGGCCTTCGGCGTGCAGACGGCACGCGCCAAACTGCTCGTCTTCGTCTATGCTGCGGTGCTGGCCGGCCTGTCCGGCTGGCTCTATGCGCATTTCCAACGCGCGGCGAACCCGACGCCGTTCGGCGTCCATCTCGGCATCGAATATCTGTTCATCGCCGTGGTCGGCGGCGCCGGTTACGTGTGGGGCGGCGTGCTCGGCGCAGCCGTGGTGATCATCCTGAAGGAAGCACTGCAGAGCTATTTGCCGATTTTGTTCGGCGGCAGCGGCCAGCTCGAAGCGATCGTGTTCGGCATCCTGCTCGTCGCGCTGCTGCAGCTCGCGCCGACCGGCATGTGGCCGTGGGTGATCTCGCTGCTGCCGGCCAGGGACACCGGCAAGCGCCCTGCCCCGGCAGACGCTTTGCCCGGCCGCGCCGAGAGCGCCCCCGCCGATGGCGTGCTGCTGCAGGTCGAGAAAGCGCGCAAGCAGTTCGGCGGCGTGGTCGCCGTCAATGATGTGTCCTTCGAGGTGAAGAGCCGCGAGATCGTCGCACTGATCGGCCCCAACGGCGCCGGCAAGAGCACGACCTTCAATCTCATCACCGGCGTGCTGCCGGCCACTGCCGGCAAGGTCACCGTGCGCGGCGAAAGCGTCTCCGGCGCGCCGCCGCAGGAGGTCGTGAAGCTCGGCGTCGCCCGCACCTTCCAGCACGTGAAGCTGGTGCCGGACATGACCGTGCTGGAGAACGTCGCGCTCGGCGCGCATCTGCGCGGAAGCTCGGGCGCCATCGCCAGCATGCTTCGCCTCGACCGCGCCGACGAAGCAAAACTCCTGGCGGAAGCCGCCAGGCAGATCGAGCGCGTCGGCCTCGGCGACCAGATGAACCAGCTTGCTGGCTCCCTGTCACTCGGCCAGCAGCGCATCGTCGAAATCGCCCGCGCGCTATGCGTCGATCCGATGCTGCTGTTGCTGGATGAACCCGCCGCCGGTCTGCGCCACATGGAGAAACAGCAACTTGCTGCCCTCCTGCGCCAGCTCCGCGAAGGCGGCATGTCCGTGCTGCTGGTCGAACACGACATGGGCTTCGTCATGAACCTCGCCGATCGCATCGTGGTGCTCGATTTCGGCACCAAGATCGCGGAAGGCACGCCCGCCGAGATCAAGACCAATCCCGACGTCATCAAGGCCTATCTCGGAGCGGTCGCATGAGTGCTTTGCTGCAAGTCACCGATGCGCATGTGTCCTATGGCAAGGTCGAGGCCGTACGCGCGGTCAATCTCGAGGTCCGCGATGGCGAGATCGTCACCATCATCGGCGCCAACGGCGCCGGCAAGACGACGCTGCTCAACGCCACCATGGGCATCCTGCCGCTCAAGGGCCGCGTCAGCTTCGCGGGTCGAGAGATCAGCAAGCTCGACATCGAGGACCGCGTCGCCGCCGGCCTCAGCCTCGTGCCGGAGCACCGCGAATTGTTCGCCACGATGAACGTGGAGGACAACCTTCTCCTCGGTGCCTTCCGCATCGACAAGGCGACGGCCGCACGCTCCTTCGAGCATGTCTACACGCTGTTTCCTCGCCTCAAGGAGCGCCGCAAGCAGCTCGCCGGCACGCTCTCGGGCGGCGAGCAGCAGATGCTCGCCATGGGCCGCGCGCTGATGGGCGCGCCAAAGCTGCTGATGCTGGACGAGCCGAGCCTCGGCCTCGCCCCGATCATCGTTGCCGACATTTTTCGCATTGTCGGCGCGCTCAAGGCCGCTGGTGTTGCTGTGCTACTCGTGGAGCAGAATGCGCAGGCCGCATTGAAGATCGCCGACCGCGCCTATGTGATGGAGCTCGGCGAATTCGTGCTCGATGGCGCTGCGAGCGACATCGCGAGCAACCAGCGCGTGGTGGCCAGCTATCTCGGCTTCCAGCACGAAGGCGCGAGCGCGATCTAGCTCCTAGCGATGCCAACAAAAAGCCGGCGACCTCGCGGCCGCCGGCTCTCTCTTAACTGCGCTCCGCCTCACTTTGCCGGAACGTATTTCCCGTCCTTCACCGTCAGCAGGATGCGCGAGCGATCATCCACGCCGTTGCGGTCCTTGTCGGTGTAGTTGTAGACGCCCTGCGACGCAGGAATCTCACGCTCGGTGAGCAGCGCCTGGCGAATGGCATCGCGGAATTCCGGCGTGCCGGGCTTGGCGGTCTTCAGCGCCACGGGCACGACGCGTTTCAGCACTTCGAACACATCGTAGGAATGGCCGGCGAACTGGCTGCGGCTGTTGGCGCCGTATTTGGCTTCATAGGCGGTGTTGAGCTCGATGCCCGGCTTCTTGGTCAGCGCCGAATCCGGCTGGCCTTCCGGATACATCACCGGACCGGCTGCCATGAGCACGCCTTCCGCTGCCTTGCCGGCGATGCGGATGAAGTCCGACGAAGCAGCACCGTGGGTCTGGTAGATCAGGCCCTTGTAGCCGCGGTCGCGTAGCTCGCTCTGCGGCATGCCTGCGCCGGTGCCGGCGGCGCCGACCAGGATGGCGTCGGGATTGGCGGCGATCAGCTTCAGCGCCTGGCCGGTGATCGAGGTATCCGGACGGGCGAAGCGCTCGTCGGCCACCATCTTCATGCCAAGCCCACCGGTCTGGTTCTTGAAGTCGTTGAACCACAGATCGCCGTAGCTGTCGGAATAACCGATGTAACCGACCGTCTTCACGCCATTGGCCTTCATGTGATCGTACATAACCTTGCCGACGATCTCGACCGGCTGCGGCATGTCCACCGACCATTTCTCGCGCGCCGGGGTGAAGGGCATCGGCGACAGGCTGAAATGCGGCACGCCAACTTCATTGGCGACCGCAGAAATCGCGATCGAGGTCGGCACGATCGACGAGCCGACGATGATGTCGGCCTTGGATTCGGTGACGAAACGGCGGGCATTGGTGGTCGCGGCAGTCGGATCGCCGCCATCGTCGAGCACGATCAGTTTCAGCGGCACGCCGCCGATCTCCTTCGGCACGAAATCCAGCGCGTTGCGCGCGGGCACGCCGAGGGCGGCGGCCGGGCCGGTGGTCGACAGGCTGACGCCAATGGTGATTTCAGGGCTCTGGGCTTCCGCCGGGGAAGCAACGGCCAGCGCAGCGGCGACGGCCGCGATCGCCAGATGAAGCTTGGACATTTTTTGACTTTCTTGGATGGACGGGAACGCAGCGGCTGCGGCGGCACATCAGGCCGACCGACGGCATGCGGGTGGTGATTTGCGCGGCAGCGCGCGCACGGCAAAAGCCGGCCTTCGGGTGAAGGCCGGCTCTGGTTAGCCAATATTGCGCTGCAGGGAAAGCGGCTTGGCGCCGCGTACCCGTCAACCAAAGGTATTACTGCGCGAGGACGTATTTGCCGTCCTTGACCGTGAGCAGGATGCGGGAACGCTCGTCGAGGCCGTAGCGGTCTTTTTCCGTGAAGTTGTAGACGCCCTGGCTTGCCGCGATCTCACGTTCGGTGAGCAGCGCCTGACGGACTGCCTCGCGGAACTCCGGCGTCCCCGGCTTCGCAGTCTTCAGCGCAGTCGGGATCACCCGCTTGAGCACCTCGAAGGCGTCATAGGCATGGCCGGCGAACTGGCTGCGGCTGTTGGGGCCATACTTGGCCTCATAGGCCGTATTGAGCGCCATGCCCGGCTTCTTGGTCAGCGCCGAGTCCGGCTGGCCTTCCGGATACATCACGGGGCCGGACGCCATCAGCACGCCTTCTGCCGCCTTGCCGGCGATGCGGATGAAGTCCATCGAGGCGGCGCCGTGGGTCTGGTAGATCAGCCCCTTGTAGCCCTTGTCGCGCAGTTCGGTCTGCGGCAACGCGGCGGCGGTGCCGGAAGCGCCGACCAGGATGGCGTCAGGATTGGCGGCGATCAATTTCAGCACCTGGCCGGTGACCGACGTATCCGGGCGCGCGAAACGTTCCTCGCCGGCGATCTTGATGCCCATCGGCACCGCCTGGTTCTTGAGATCGTTGAACCACAGGTCGCCATAGCTGTCGGAATAGCCGATATAGCCGATGGTCTTGACGCCCTTCGCCTTCATGTGATCGTACATCACCTTGCCGACAATCGGCACCGGCTGTGGCATCGCCACCGACCACTTGGCGCGTTCCGGCGTGATTGGCAGCGGCGACAGCGCGAAATGCGGGATGCCGGCCTCGTTGGCCACATTGGAGACCGCGATGCTGGTCGGCGTCACCGCCGAGCCCATGATGATGTCAGCCTTGGATTCCGTCACGAAACGGCGGGCATTGGTTGTGGCTGCGGTCGGATCGCCGCCGTCATCCAGCACGATGATCTTGAGCTGCGCCCCGCCGATTTCCTTCGGCACGAATTCCAGCGCATTGCGCTCGGGAATGCCGAGGGCCGCAGCCGGCCCGGTGGTGGAGGTGGTGATGCCGACGACGACTTCCTGCGCGCGCGCAGGCAAGGCAATGGCGAGCGAGGCGGCGACGGCCGCGATCGCCAAGACACACGTCGAGTGATGCTTGATCATTGGTTTCTCTCCCTCAAGGTTCTTTATTATCGACAGCTAAATCAAAGTCCGGCTGTTCTTTCAGCCCCTTCTTTAGGTCAGTGGGGAGGGATCGGTAAAGGCCCACCCCGCCGGCGCTTCGCCGCAAGCTTAACGGCTAGACGGCAATCACATCGGCCGCTGCATCGCCCACGTAGATCCGATCGATCAACGCTGCCCGATGCTCCAGCACCGCGCGCTGGTTCACCGAGCCCTTGTCGGTGACCTCGCCCTTGTCGATGGACAGCGGCATATCCAGCAGCACCGCCCTGGCGATGCGCGTGGACGATCCGGTGGCGCCGGCTACGAACCGGGCAAGCCGCTCGCGCAAGGCATCGCGGACCATCGGGTCATGCGCCGCTGCAGCAAGATCGCCGGGCGGCAGATCGGGATTGATGACGCGGCAGCCATCGAGATCGAGGATCACCAGCGCCGCGAGTTCATCGCGATTGATACCGGCAATCACCACGTCCCGCACCAGCGGCGCGCAGGTGCCGACAAAGCGCGCACGGAGCGGACCGACACTGACCCAGGTGCCGCTGCCGAGCTTGAAGTCCTCGGAAATGCGGCCGTCGAAATCGAAACCGGCCGCAAAGTCCTGGGGATCGACCGCTTTCAGCGCATCGCCGAAAATATAGTAACCCTCCTCGTCGAACGCTTTCGCCGTGAGATCGGGCTGGCGCCAGTAGCCCGGCGTGACGTTCGGGCCCTTGGCCCGCACTTCCATCTTGCCATTGTTCGGCACCAGCTTGGCATCGTTGCCGGGCACGGGCAGGCCGACATGGCCGGAGCGGCTGGTGAGCGGCGTCACGCACATGAAGAAGGGCGAGGTCTCGGTGGCGCCGAGGCCGGTGAGCATCGGCACGCGCTTGCCGGTGGTTTGCACGGAGAGTTCGTCGAGACTGTTCCAGACATAGGTGGAAAGGGCCGCGCCCGAGAAGAACATCGCATGCAGGCGCGAGAAGAACTTTTCACGAAGTTGCACATCCTCGCGCAGGTAGGGCAGCAGCGACTCGTAGCCCTTGGGGACGTTGAAATAGACCGTCGGCGAGATTTCGCGCAGGTTCCGGATCGTCTCTGCGATGCCGGCCGGCGTCGGCTTGCCTTCATCCAGATACATCGAGCCGCCATTGAACAGCGTCAGCCCGATATTGTGGTTGCCGCCGAAGGTATGATTCCATGGCAGCCAGTCGATGATGACCGGCGGCTCATCCTTCAGGAACGCCAGCGTGTCGCGCAGCATGATCTGGTTGGCGCACATCATGCGCTGGGTGTTGATCACCGCTTTGGGATTGCCGGTCGAGCCCGAAGTCAGCAGAAACTTCGCGATCGTATCGGGGCCGATCGCCTGATTGACCGCATCAAGATCGGCTGCTTCCCGCGTTGCCAGCAATTCCGACAATGTCGTCACGCGGCGATCGGCCAGCGCGCCGCTCGAGACGACGACTTCGACATCGGCAGGCACATTGAGACGGATCGCATCGGCGAAAGCATCGCCATCGTCCACGAAGACGAGGCCGGGCGTCAGCAGCTTCATCAGATAGTTGAGCTTGCCGTAATCCTTCGACACCAGCGAATAGGCCGGCGATACCGGCACGAAGGGAATGCCGGCATAAAGCGCGCCGAACGCGACCAACGCATGATCGACGGAATTGCCGGACAGAATGACGATCGGCCGCTCAGGCGACAGATTGCGGGCCAGCAGGCCTGACGCAACGCGGCGCGCTGCATCCAGCATCTGCGCGTAGGTGACTTCGCGCCAGCCACCACCTTCGCCGCGCTCGGCCATGAAAACGCGGTCCGGCGTCTCTTTCGCCCAGTGATGCAGATAGTCGGTGACCCGCGTGGGATAGTCGCCGATAGAATTGACCGGGCGCAGATAGATGGTGCCGTCGGCATGGCGCTCCACGCTGACAGCTGGATCGCCGTAGGAAATCGGCCGCAGCGGATGCCTGGCCGCGCCTCCCGTCTGGTCGCTCGTCTTCCCTACTGCAGACATGGTTGTCCCGTCCTCTGTCTTTCCGTCCCGTGTTTTTGTTCTTATCGTCTTGTTGTCGCAGCGGTCAGCCGGACTTCACCTTGCCAGCCTTGTTCTCCAGAAAATCCCGGATGCGGTTCTTGGCCTCCTGATCGCTCTGCGCCACCGAGGCCATCAGCGATTCCAGCATCAGGCCGGTCTGCGGGCTCGCCTCCGCGATCAGCGGCAATGCCTGCAGGACCGCGAAATTCGTCAGCGGCGCGTTCTGCGCGACGCGCTCGGCGAGTTCGATCGCCTTGGCGAGCGCGCCATCCGCGTCGGTGAGGTATTGCGCGAAGCCGAGCGTCACGCCTTCCTCCGCCTTGTAGACGCGGCCGGTCAGCATCATATCCGCCATCCGGTGCACGCCGATCAGGCGCGGCAGCCGCATCGAGGCGCCACCGCCGACGAAGATGCCACGGCTGCCCTCAGGCAGCGCGTAATACACGCCGGGATCGGCGACACGGATATGTGCCGAGCAGGCCAGCTCAAGCCCGCCGCCGATGACCGCGCCCTGCAGCGCCGCGATGACAGGAACACGGGCGTGCTGGACCAGATCGAACACCCGGTGCCACATGCGGGAATGGTGCAACCCGGCGGTAGCATCGCGCTCCTGCAATTCGGACAGATCAAGGCCGGCCGAAAAGTGTCCGCCGATACCATGAATGACGACCGCCCCGATGTCCTCCGGCAGCGCCTGAAACACCTGCTCGATCTCCAGGATGATCGCGTCATTGAGCGCGTTGCGCTTGGTTGGGCGATTGAGGCCCACGAGCAGCACACGGCCCCTGGTCTCGACCTGGAGCAGCGAGGCGGAAGTTGCAGCGGACGTGACAGAAGCGGCTGGGGTCATCGGTACCGATAAGTCTTTGGAAGAATAATTATAGACTATAACGGATTTGACGTGAGTCAACCGTGACGGTGGTGTCTGGCCCCGGGCACCGGCCTCTCCCCGTCATTGCGCGGAGAGGCCGGTGCTACACACCATGGGCTGCGTTAACGAATCGCCACCGGGTTGATCATGCTTTGCACGCCGCCCTTGAAGCGCGGCTGGCCGAGCACGAACAGGAACTCGTAGCCCTTGTCCTTGGCAAGTTCAGCCGTGTCCATGTTTTCGAGGATATAGGTCCCGTTCATCGCCAGCAGTATCTGATGCACCTCGAACACGGTGTTCTTCTCGAACGGCAGCACCTCGACACCCCAGGTATCGGCGCCGACGGCGACGACGCCCTTGCTGGTGAGATATTTCGCGCCTTCGACGCCGAGGCCTGGCTCACCCGCATTGTAGCGCTTGTCGTCCTTGCCGAGCAGGCTGAGCCAGCCGGTATGGAATAACACCACATCGCCTTCCCTGATCTCGACGCCCTGCGCCTTCGCAGCTTCGTCGATCTCCTTGGTGTTGAACGCCGTGCCTTCCTTGACCACATCCGTCTTGTAGTAAGCGGCCATGTCGAGCAACACACCGCGGGCAACCAGCGGCGGCACCTTGTCGATGCCGAGTTTCTTCAGGCCACCGACATCGCCAAAATCGGCGACCTTGTTGCCGTTATAGTACACGTGGTCTACCCCAAGATGACCAAGCCCATCCATCTGGCTGCCGACACCCACCCAGCCGGTGATCATGTCGTCGTTATAGGTCGCCTGATTGGGACCAAGGCCATGATTGCCTGCCTGTCCCGGCTGCACGATGGTGACCTTCACCGAACGCGGCGGAAAAGCCGGCGTCTCCGCGCCGACGGGAATGCCGAGCGCATAGGTCTTGCCGGTCTTGACCAGTTGCGCGGCGGTCTTCACACGTTCGGGCGTGATGTAGTTGGCAGCGCCGATCTCGTCATTCGGGCCCCATTTCGATTTCGTCCAGTCCTGCGCCAGCGCGGGCACGGCCAGGAACATTGACGTGACAAGCGATACGGCACTTCCAAGCAAAACAGCTCTCAACATCGTCGCCTCCCTGTGTTCGCCGGCTTTTGCCGGTCGTGAGGGAGATTAGACACCAGAAATTGAGGAGAAAGTAAGCTGCTATCTGCTGTCGCTGCGAGGCACAGAGAGACTTACGGGCTCACAACACCTGATGCACTGTAAGCTCGACCCGGTCCGGATGGCGCGCGCCGACGCCGATAAAGAGATTCTGCATCAGCCAGCGATAATCCGGATGCGCCGTCTCGAATTTCGGCACCGAGCGGAAATAGATCAGCGCGGGATCAACAATCTCACCGCGAGCGATGCGATCCAGCGCTTCCTTGGGCCCGAAGCGGATGCCGTCATTGGCGATATAGATGACCGCCCCGTCGTCGAGTTCGAATGTGTATTTGGCTTCCAGCTCCGTGAAACCGTCCGGGCGGATGATCTGGAAATCGGCGCCGCCGCGATGGATCGTGCCGTTGATCCCCTCGCCTGTTACCGTGCCGCCAAGCACGGGGATGACACGGCGGGTGCCATAGCCGAGATCGCCGGCCACCACGGGCGCGCCGACCTCGATGGCGAGGCTGAACACATATTTCGTCTTGAGCTCCGGCACGTTCATCGCATCACCCCAGCATGCGCATCGGCAGCCATGTGGCGATGATCGGGAACAGGATCAACAGCACGAGCCGCACCAGATCCGTCGCCACGAAGGGCAGCACGCCCTTGAAGATCGTGGACATGGTGACATCCTTGATCACGCTCTTGATGACGAAGACGTTCATGCCCACCGGCGGGTGGATCAGGCCCAGTTCCACGGTCATCACGATGATGATGCCGAACCAGATCGGATCGAAGCCGAGCGCCATGATGACGGGGAACACGATCGGCACCGTGAGGATCACCATGGCCATGGCATCCATGAGGCAGCCGAGCACCAGATACATCAGCAGGATCAGCGCCAGCACGCCATAGGGGCCGATGCCGAGACCGGTCAGGAACTCCGTCACGTGCTGCGGCGTCTGCGTCACCGTGAGGAAGTAGCCGAAGCACAGCGCGCCGATGAGAACCGTGAAGACCGCGGCGGCGGTGCGCGTCGCCTGCAGCAGCGATTGCAGGATGCCTTCCTTGTTCAGCTTGCCGCGCAGGATGCCGATCAGGAAGGCGCCGACGGCGCCCACCGCACCGGCTTCGGTCGGGATGAAGAAGCCGCCATAGAGCCCGCCGATCACGAACACGAACAGCAGCAAGGGCGACCACACGTCGCGAAGCGCCGATGCGCGCTCGCGCCACGATGCCCTCGGTCCTGCCGGCAGGAAACCCGGTTTCACCACGCCGATGATGGCGATGGTGATCATGTGCATCACGATCGCCAGCAGGCCGGGAATGACGCCGGCGATGAACAGCTTGCCGATATCCTGCTGGGTGATGATGCCATACACCGCGAGCACCGTGGACGGCGGCAGCATGGCGCCAAGCGTTCCGCCGACGGCGATGACGCCGGTGGCGAAGCTTTGCGGATAGTTGAACCGCCGCATCTCCGGATAGGCCACGGCGGAAAATGTCGCCGCCGTCGCCACCGAGGAACCGGAGATCGCCGCAAAGCCGCCGCAGGCTGCGATGGTGGCGATGCCGAGCCCGCCCTTCCAGTGCCCCACAAACGTATTGGCTGCGCGAAACAGTTCGCGGCTGATGCCGGACACCGAGACGAAGGCGCCCATCAAGAGGAACATCGGGATCACGCCGAAGGAATAATCCGTCACCGTGCGCATGGTGGTCTGGCCCACCAGCTTCAGCGCCGGTGCGAAGCCGGTGATGTAGCCGAAGCCCGTGATGCCCACGAGGCCCATGGCCATGCCCACCGGCACGCGCAGCAGCATCAGCACGAACAGGCTGACAAAGCCGATGACCGCGACCGCTTCATTGCTCAATTCCATGGGATTTACTCGGCCGTCTTGAGTTTGGGCTCTTGCATCTCTTCCGGATGGAAGACGAGCCGATAGGTGCGGATGGCGATCAGCAGCACGGCGGCGCCGTCGCCGATCCAGGACAGCAGGAAGAACGGCCACACCGGCAATTGCAGGTCCATGGTGACGAGACCGCTGTTGTAGGTGTCCACCACCTTGTCGAACAGCGTGTAGGTCTGCACAGACACGACGAACAGCAGCACCAGGGTCGCGAAGACGTCAATCAGCCGCTGATATTTCGGCTTGCTGTTGGCCCAGACGAGATCGACGGTGATATGCGAGCCGCGATAGCTGGTCGCGGCGATGCCCCAGAAGATCAGCACGCCCAGCATGAACTGGCCGACATTGTAGTAATCGGGAATCGTCACCGCGAAGAATTTCCGCATGAACACGGCGATGAAGGTGTTCAGCGCGACGATGCCGACGAAGAAGGCCGCGATCCATTCGATGGAGTCGATGAAGCGATCCATCACGTTCTTCTTGCGCGGTTCCGGCGGGCCGGTAAGCGTGCCGTCGTCGGCGACTTGGGGATTGGCAGTCATGGGCTCAATCGCATTTCTAATTGGAAGGACTTGCCTCGCTCTTCGCTGTCATGCCCGGGCTTGACCCGGGCACCCATCTTTAGCGAACGAGAAGGTGGATGGCCGGGTCAAGCCCGGCCATGACATGAGGAGACGACGGAGGCTCTCAGAAACTACAGCCCCGCGTTATGCTTCTTCAGCGACGCCTTAAGCTCCGCATCGATGGCATCCGCATCGCCGCCGGCCTTCTTCACCGCCGCAGCCCAGGCGGCGTGCAGCGGCTCGACGCCCTTCTTCCACAAAGCGAGCTGTTCCGGCGTGAGCGGATAGACTTCGTGATCCGGCAGCGCCTTCATCTTGGCGACGCCCGCGAATTCGTAGTCCACCCACGGATCGGTCACCTTCGCCGCCCATTCCGGCGAGCAGTGATCGTCGATGATCTTCTTCTGCGCCGGCGACATGGAGTTATATTTGGCGAGATTGATATTGTAGGTGAACACCGTCGAATAGAGCGGCACGTCGATGTGATACTTCACCACCTTGTCGATGCCGAACAGGAAGATGGAGCCCCACGGGAAGGCGATCTCGTCGGCGACGCCGCGCTCCAGCGCATCGCGCGACTCAGGCGCCGAGGCCTGCACATTGGTGCCGCCGAACAGTTTCACCATTTCGCCGATCGTGCTCTGCGCCGGGCGCACCTTCACGCCCTTGAGATCGTCGGGCACCAGAATCTTCTTCTTGCCATGCAACGTGCCGGGCGCGTGGATGAAGGCGAAGCACAGCTTGGTGTCCTTCATCTCGGTCTTGGCGTATTTCTGGTACCACTCGTTGAAGGCCTGCGTGCCCTTCTTGCCTTCGTTGAACACGAAGGGAATCTGGCCGGCCGCGGCGATCGGGAAACGGCCCGGCTGATAGCCGGGATTCACATAAGTGACGTCGGCAATGCCGTCGCGCGCCATGTCGTAGTGATCGAACGCCTTGCCGAGCTGTTCCGAGGGAAACACCGACAGCTTGATGCTGCCGCCCGAGGCCTTCTCGATATCCGCAGCCCAGGCCTGCGTGGCCGGCACCAGCGGATGCGCGGGCGGCACCCACAGCGACACTTTCAGATTGACGGTCTTGTCCTGCGCCTGCGCAAAGCCGGGCAATAAGCAGCCGGCCGCGAGCAACGCCATCAGCGTCTTCCTCATCGACATCTCTCCCTCTGTGCGTCCGTGGATTTTTCCACTGGACCTGTCCTTTCGGACGTATTCACCGAACCTTGAATGGCTCTTTGCAAAGATTGTTATATCTTATAACCATCTTGGCAAGTCTGGCATGACCAGTCTCGCCAGACCGCTTGACTTGTCAACTCAGCCTTGAGACTGAGACACAGTCTATGATGGAGCAAGTGGTGCGAACGAAAGTTGCGATCATCGGCGCCGGTCCGGCGGGCATGCTGCTCGGGCAGCTGCTGCATTCCTATGGCATTGATAACGTCATCCTCGAGCGCAAGGATCGCGACTATGTGCTGGGGCGGATTCGCGCCGGCGTGCTCGAACAGGGCACCGTCGGTCTGCTGGAACAATTGGGCATCACCGAGCGCCTGCATCACGAAGGTCTGATTCACGACGGCATCGAACTCTTGTTCGGCGGCGTTCGCCATCGCATCGATTTGAAAGCGGCATCGGGCGGCAAGGTCGTCACGGTCTACGGTCAGACCGAAGTGACCCGCGACCTGATGGACGCTCGCGAAGCGGCCGGTCTCACCACGATCTACGACGCGGATAATGTTTCTCTGCATGATTTCGACGGCAACACGCCGCATGTCCGCTACGACAAGGACGGCACCACGCACGAAATCACCTGCGATTTCATCGCCGGCTGCGACGGCTTTCACGGCGCCAGCCGGCAGGCGATTCCGGCCTCTGCCGTGCACACCTATGAGCGCGTCTATCCCTTCGGCTGGCTTGGCCTGCTCTCGGATACGCCGCCGGTCTCGCCGGAACTGATCTACACCAATCACGCGCGCGGCTTTGCGCTGTGTTCGATGCGCTCGCCAACCCGCAGCCGCTATTATGTGCAGTGCTCGCTCGACGAGAAGGTCGAAGACTGGACCGACGACATGTTCTGGGACGAGCTGCGCCGCCGTCTCGACAAGGAGGCAGCCGAAAGCCTGATCACCGGCCCCTCGCTGGAAAAGAGCATCGCGCCGCTGCGTAGTTTTGTCGCGGAGCCGATGCGCTTCGGCAAGCTCTTCCTGGCCGGTGACGCCGCCCATATCGTGCCGCCCACCGGTGCCAAGGGCCTCAATCTGGCAGCCTCGGACGTGCATTATCTGTCGATGGCGCTGCGCGAATACTACGACGACAAATCATCCGCCGGCCTCGACAACTATTCGGCCACGGCGCTCAAGCGCGTCTGGAAGGCGGTGCGCTTCTCGTGGTGGATGACCTCGATGATGCATCGCTTCCCCGACGCCGACGGTTTCGGCACCAAGCTGCAACAGGCCGAACTCGATTATGTCGTGCATTCCGATGTGGCGCGGGCGTCGCTGGCGGAGAATTATGTCGGGCTGCCGTATTAGGCAGCCGCTCTCTCCGCCGTCATACGCGGGCTCGACCCGCGTATCCAACTTTGCCGCCAATGCCGCAGCAGATGGATTGCCGGGTCAAGCCCGGCAATGACGGAATACTGCTGCAATATCCCGCCCGTTTTAAACGCCCGATCATCCTCGTTTCAAACTTTGTTGGCCTGTTCTTCCCGCGCGTCTTCGCTTCAATGCGCGCATGAAACAGGACAGTCCAATGACCTCTCCCATACCCGACGGCTTCGCGCCGCATTACCGTAAGAGCCCGCTCACAGAACCTTGGGAGCCGATCTATTCGAAAACCACCGACAGCGCTGTCATCCTTGGCCTGCGTATCGCCGAAGCGCACACCAATTCGCGCGGCATGGCGCATGGCGGCCTGATCACCGCACTCGCGGACAACGCCATGGGCCTGAGCTGCGGCCACGTCGCCGGCGGTGGAACGCGACTCGTCACCGTCAACCTCTCTGCGGATTTTCTCGGTCCTGCCAGGATCGGCCAATGGCTGGAGATCGTGACCGATGTCGTGAAAACCGGCAGCCGACTCTGTTTCGCGCAGGCGTTGATCACTGCCGACGGCATCCCTTGTGCACGGGCCAACGGCACCTTCAGCGTGGTGACACAGAAAGAGTAGTTCGTGCTCGTAGGGACCGTAGGATGGGTAGAGCGAACCGTAACCCATCGGCGGAGCCGGCCGCATCGACGCAATGATGGGTTTCGTTCCGGCGCTGCGCGCCTGCGTTCTACCCATCCTGCGAGCTTACACCTTACGACTTCCCGCCAAAGTGCCAATCCGTCATCTCGACCGCCAGATCGATAAAGGCCCGCACCTTGGCCGATAACAGGCGCGATGTCGGATAGACGACATGGATTGGAATGGCCGGCTGCTCGAACGCAGCCAGCACGATCTTCAGTTTTCCCGCAGCAAGCGCGTCCGCCGCCTGATAGGCCAGCACGCGCGCGAGCCCGCCGCCCTGCGCCGCATGCCAGATCGCGGCATCGGCGACATTGCAGGTGAAGCGCGGCGCATGCGGGATGCGCAGATCCTGTCCGTCCCGCACAAACCGCCATTCCGGCGACGCGACGGCGGCGCCGAATTGTATGGTGTCATGCTCGGCAATGTCCTCCGGCTTTTTCGGCTCACCGCGACGCTTCAGGTAATCCGGCGAAGCCACAACAATGCGCCTGAGGTCGCCCACCTGCCGCGCCACAAGGCTGGAGTCCGGAAGATGGCCGATACGGACGGCCACATCGACGCCTTCCTCCACCAGATTGACCATGCGATCGTTGAGGCGCATCTCGCCCGACACCTCCGGATAGCGCTGCAGATAGGCCGACATCAGCGGCGTCACGTGCAGCCGCCCGAAGCCGACAGGCGCCGTGACCGTCAGCCGCCCGCCCGGCTGCGCCTGCTCGGCCTGGGCCGCGCCATCGGCTTCCTCGATATCGGCGAGGATGCGCCGGGCCCGCTCCAGATAACGCGCGCCGACATCGGTCAGCGTCACCGAGCGCGTGGTCCGCTGCAGCAGCCGGGCGCCAAGCCGATCCTCCAGCGCCGCCACCAGCCGCGTGACGGCAGACGCTGAAATGCCGAGGCGGCGCGCTGCGGGCGCAAAGCCCTGCAGGTCCGCCACCGCGACAAATGCAGTCATGGCTTCGATCCGGTCCATTGGATCAATTCAATATCTGCAACAATGCCGTGTCAATTGTGACGATTGTTGCATCAGCTAATAGAGCCCATGTTTGGACAACAAACGAAAGGTGGCTCAGATGTCCGACACCCACGTCTATTCCAGCGATGTCGCCTTCACGCCTGCGGTCAAGGCAATCCAGACCCGCAAGGGGTCGCGCCGCTCCTATGCCGATGTGGAAGAGAATGGCGGCTGGCGCGCCGAGATTGACGAGAACCTCGCGGAATTCCTCGCGCACACCAACAGCTTTTATCTGGCCACGGCCAGTGCAGACGGCCAGCCCTATATGCAGCACCGCGGCGGCCCGAAGGGCTTCATCAAGGTGCTCGACAAACACACGATCGCCTTCGCCGATTTCAGCGGCAACCGGCAGTATATCACCCAGGGAAATCTGACGGAGAATCCGAAGGCCAATATCTTCATCATGGACTATGTGCATCGTCGGCGCGTGAAGATCTGGGGCACGGCGAAAGTGATCGAGGATGATCCGGCGCTGCTCGCTTCGATGATGCCGAAGGGCTATCGCGCACGCCCGGAACAAGTGATCCTGTTCACCATCGCCGCATGGGACACCAACTGTCCACAGCATATTCCGCAGAAATTCGATGCTGCCGATGTCGCACAGGCGGTCGCCATGCGCGATGCACGGATCAGCGAGCTCGAGGCCGAGTTGGCCAGCCTGAAGCAAACCCTGTCGTCACCCGGCTCGACCGGGTGACCCAGTACACGGCGCTGCTTCCGAGTTTACTGGGTTGCCCGGTCGAGCTGGGCAACGACAGTTGGGAGAGCAACTACGCCGCTTCGGCCTGACGCTGCCATTCATGCTCCGGATAGAACCGCACCATCATTCGATCCACATAGGCAACCAGATTCCCGAACTGCATCAAACGCTGCCGCAGCGGCGAGTCGAAGTACGGCGTCATGATCCCGGCAAGGATCGCAAAAGCAGTCGCATCCGCACCGCACGGACGCTCGCCCATCAGATAGGCCTTATCTGCCAGCAGTAGCGACAACGCCATCAGCGAGCGCCCCGCGAGTTCGAGCGCCTCGTCAGGCGAGTGCCGGCCGAGACCGCTGACGACATAATTGTGTTCCACCTGATCGCGCACGGCAGCGCGAACGCCCTCCCGCTGCGTGTCCGGCAGATCGTTGAAAAACTGTGCGGGGCCTTTCGCAAAATTCTCGTCATTCAACCAGCGCGCGCCGACCAGCGCGAAATAGATGTGATGCTCGATCATCCGCTCTATCGCCCAGGCTTGAGCACGCTGCGCGAGATCGAGCCCCTCGTCGAAATCGATGCCATGCTGGCTCTCGATATGGGCGCGAATGAAGCTGGAATCGGCGATGGTCTCCGCACCGTCGTCGATGAATGGGATCTGCCCTTTCGGCGAAGCCATCGGCCGCGATGGCTGCTTGCGATAAGCGAGGCCCGCCATCTTGAGCTGCACCTCGGTCTTGGTGACGAAGGGGCTGATTTCCGGCAGGCCAAAGCCCGCGCCTGCACCGTGCAGCGTGATCATGTCGTTCTCCTATTGGTGATTGGCGATGGCGTTCTAGAGAGGCGCTGCTGCCACCGTGGTGTCAGCAGCGGATGGTGGACGTGAGCCAGAGGCGTGCCTGCGCCAGCGATGCCGACATCAGGCGGCAACCGAACGCCAGCAGCGCCCAGCGCAGATCGCCGGTCATGACGAGTATCGCGCGCTCCAGCAGCCAGACGCGGAGGCGCTAGAGCCGGTCGTCGCGGAAAAAGTCGAGACTTTGGAGTGCCGTCATCGCAGGAATCCTTCCGTGTTCGGGGTTGGCTCCTGTATGACGGACCCCTGCTGCCAACATGCTGTCAGCACCATTCGACGAGGACGCGATGAGACGTGCGGATCGCCTGTTCCAGATCATCCAGGTGCTGCGGCGAACGCGGAAACCGCTGACAGCGGATGCGATTGCGGCGGAGCTCGAGACCTCGAAACGCACGATATATCGCGATATCGCGACCCTGATGGGCCAGCGCGTACCGATTCGCGGCGAGGCCGGCATGGGCTACATTCTGGAAAGCGGCTTCGACATGCCGCCCTTGATGCTGACGCCCGACGAGATCGAGGCCGCGGTGCTCGGCGCGCAATGGGTGATGGGCCGTGCCGATCCCGCGCTCGCGACCGCAGCGAAGGATCTGATTGCCAAGATCGCCGACACCGTGCCGGAGAAGCTGCGGCCCTTCGTGCTTGAGCCGGCGAGCCGCGCCCGGCCGGATTTCCGCGGCGCCATCGATGCGCTCGATATGGTGCAGATGCGCGCGCATATTCACGCCGGCAAGAAGGTCCGGCTCTGCTACCGCGACGAATCCGGCCGCGACAGCGAGCGCATCGTCTGGCCGATTGCGATCGGCTATCTCGAAGCCGTGCGCCTGCTCGCGGCCTGGTGCGAACTGCGCAACGATTTCCGCAGCTTTCGCACCGACCGCGCAGTCACGGCCGAATATCTCGACGAAAAGTATCCCGAGCGCCGGGAGGTACTCCGCAGCCGTTGGCGCAAGACGCTCGCCTGGGAACGACCGACGGACGCATGAGCGGCTGGCGGCATGTGGCGGATCGCGCTACACGGCCGGGCATGACGACTGCTTCCACCAGCGATGAAGCCAGCCCGTGCCAGGCCTGCGGCGCCTGCTGCTCCTATTCGAGCAACTGGCCGCGCTTCACCACCGAGGACGATGCGGAACTCGATCTGATCCCGGCGAAATTCGTGAACGAACGCCAGTCCGGCATGCGCTGCGACGGCGATCGTTGCAGCGCGTTGAATGGTAAGGTCGGGGAATTCGTCGCCTGCGGGATCTATGCGATCAGGCCCGAAGTATGCCGGACCTGCATGCCCGGCGATCCCGAATGCGCGATGGCACGGCGCCGCCACGGACTGCCCGTGCTGGCAGCCACGGACTGGTAGACCTTAGGCGATGACGCGGTCGCGCTCGGCTTCGATCTCGTCGTCGAGATCTTCATCCAGCGGCGCGAGGGTCGACAGCGGCTTGGTTGACAGCGTGATCGCCTTGCGGCTGCTATAGGCGGATACCGACACGCTGCGCGCTGCAGGTGCCTGATGTGCCAGAGCATAGAGCGTGGAACCGACCCGGCCGCCGTGTTCGATCAGCTCGCGCTCGCTGCAGCTCGATGCGATGGAGATCGCAAGCGCATGCATGTGATTGCGGCGATAGCAGAACAGCGCCAGCATCGCGCGCGCTTCCGACGGCACGCTGGCAACGAGATGGGGCAGGCCATTTTCGTTCGCACGATACATCGCGCCGAGCAGGTCATCGCTGACCGGGCAACGATCGTTCTCAAAAGCTTGACGGCTGGACCACATGGGTTGTTCTCCTCGATGCCGAGGATGCGATCCAATTTGCTAATGTGCGGTTAACCAATAGGCTTAACGGCCATGTGCGTCTCTTGCGCAACAGTGGTAAATATGGCAGCGGTCGCCACAAGCCTGACGCAAGGCTGCCGCAAGATTTTCGCCGATTCAGCTGTTGGCGACGATGTAAATGGCGAGAAAAAAGTCGGTCAGATGGTGCAGAGCCTGATCGATTCCGATCAGCCACCAGAACCAGCGAGTATCCGGCGTAACGCCAAAATGCGCCACCAGCCAGCCTTTGCAGCGATCGATCACGATGTGGATCGCGAAATCGACCAGCCCGAGAAACCAGAGTTTCGGCTGAACTGCAGCGATGATGACGGTCGTCAGCACGCCGTGAATCGCGCAATGGATCAGCAGCGGCAAAGCCCAGCCGGTCTTCTGATCCTTGCCCATCGCCATCCAGGCATTTTGCAGGACAAAGTCCCCGATGACATGCTTGACGGTGAGCGCGAGCATCCAGCCGACAAGCCCGCCCAGAGCAATCGACGACGACATTGCAGGAAACACGCTGGCCCCTCTTTGCAGTCACGACGGGCTGGCCCATCAGGCCGCCGCTCGTCCCATTTATGACATCCCGACGGCAGGAATGCACGTCGCGGAACCCGGAAACTCACCGTATCGTGTTGCGCCTTTTGCCACGCCGTCAATGCGCCAGCGCATGGCCACGAATTTCGCCGATCGCCTTGCGCAACTGCTCTCCCTTGGGATCGCGCGGCACCGCACGCGCGCGTTCGATGGCGTCGCTGAGATCGGCAATATCGAGCGTACCGTCGAAACTCGGCTTGGCGAGCCCGTCGATGATCTGATGCCAGGCCGCCATGCCATGGCGATAGCTGGTGCCATAGCCTTCGATCATGGTAGCCGAACGCACCACCGCAACGACCGCATCGGGCCGTTTGGTCAGCGCCCTGTCGATCATGTGCAGCCAGCGCTCGACCCAGACGCGCTCCATCTCGTAGCGCGTGGAGAGACGGCGCCAATGCCGCAGCCAGGCTTCAAATTCCAGGCGCTTGATGCCGATGATGCTGGCCTTGCTGAAGCGGATCTGGACCGTGCGATGCGCACAATAGATCCGCTCCAGCAGTCGCATGGCGGGCTTTCCGACAATATCCGGGAGCGACGACACCAGTTCGTCGAGACGGAATCGGCGTGTGTCCACGGCGGGTTTGCGGCCCGGCGTCACGGGCTCCTGCAGCTTCAGTTGCGCGATGCGAATCGGATCAAGATACCCCATGCGCGCGGCGAGAAGCCGTGCGATCTCCACGAACAATGCATCGTCGACGCCACGCTTGCCGATGAAACGGCGCAGGCGATCGCAATAGAGCTGTGCATAAGCGGGGCTCTGATAGTCGATCAGGAGCGCAACGCCGTCCTGTGCGATCGGGCGCACGACTGCGGGCAGCCCAACCGGATATTGCACCGCTGCGACATCGTTGATGCCGGCAATCTCACGAATAGTCGAACGGATGACATTGGTGAAGCCTGCCACGACGATCCCTGAAAGTTACGCGGGTTGCGTTGCCGCTGGCATAGGCAGCGAGACCTCGCGCTGCAACAACCGCGCCTCCAGCGTGCCGATATTCTCGAACAGCCGCGCGCTCGCAAGACGCAGGAAGAAGAATCCGAACTCCGGATTTTGCACGTAAAGTTCTTCAACCTGGGCATAAGTGACGCTCAGCACGAGACCTGCTTCGATACATTCCAGCGTCTGCGTGCGTTCGCCGAGCGGCGACAGCATACCGAGTTCACCGACGATCGCGCCGACCGGCAGCTCGATGCCGGATTCGACGAGGCGATAGCGGCCGGACACGATGTAGAACATCCGGTCGGCCTTCTCGTCCTTGTAGAACAGTATTTCACCCGCCTTGCACTTCTGCTTGGTCATGAACGGCTTCAACCATTCCATTGAGAGGTCCGAATTCACCGACTTTTTCACATCGCGCACCAGCTGCAGCATCTGGCGCAGACGAAAAACATTCACCGGCAGCAACACCGCATGAAGCACCAGGGTCGGATAGTTGTGCGTCGGAATCGAAATCGCGATCAGCAGCAGATTCGCCATGATACCGAATACGCGCAGCGGAATCATCGTCCGCATGGTCGCTGTCGCCACCACGAAAATCGTGGCAGCGGCACTGCCGAAATGATGAAGATAGGACATGTCCATGGGCGCGAACCGGTGTTCGAGAAAGCGACCGCTATCTCCCGTCCGTGTGAAAGGCGGATGACCGGGGAGCGCGCGAGCCGCGATAGAACCTTTCGGCCATCATACCCCGCCCCGAAGCGTCTGAAAATGAGACGATCGGGCATGGCAATTGACGCGCCCGGACGGTGCGGGCACCGTGTTCGCGCCTAGAAGGAGAACAACATGTCGGAAACGACAGACACGGCCGACAATTCCGCCCCGATCCTTACCATCGACGGTCCCCGCGCCACCATTCGCCTCAACCGCCCGGCCAAGCTCAACCGGCTGTCGCAGGCCGATCTGGACGCATTGATGGTGCATTTCGACAGGGTGGAAGCAGATCCAGCGATTCGGGCGCTGGTCCTGACCGGGACCGGGCGCGCCTTCAGCGCAGGGTTCGATCTGACGGCCATCGCCGCGCGGGCGGCGAGCACACCGGCAGAGTCATCGTCTGGCTCAGCCTTTGAGGCAGTGGCGAACCGGCTGGAGGACCTGGGCGTACCGACCATCTGCCGTCTCAATGGTGGTGTTTATGGCGGCTCGACGGACCTTGCGCTGGCCTGCGATTTCCGGATCGGCCTGGATATCGCAGAGATGTTCATGCCGGCGGCGCGGCTCGGGCTGCATTACTACACAGGCGGCATCAAGCGCTATGTGAGCCGCCTAGGCATCGACAATGCCAAGCGGCTGTTTCTCACTGCGGAGAAGATCGACGCGCATGAAATGCTGCGGATCGGCTATCTGACGTCGATCGCAACCGCGCGGACGCTGGATGGCGAGGTGGAGCGGCTGGCGACCATGCTGGCTGGCAATGCACCGATGGCAATGCGCGGCATGAAGCAGGCGATCAACGAATTCGCCCGCGGCGAACTGGACGAGGAAGCAGCCAATCGGCGCGCGCGGGACAGCATGCGCGGCGATGAGATCAAGGAAGGCACAAAGGCATTTGCGGAGAAGCGAGCGCCGAGGTTTTAAGGCCATTGATGGCGCCCACGTGTCCCCTCTCCCGCAAGCGGAGAGAGACACTCGGCGCACAGCTGCTTACTCCACAAATCTCGCCACATCGCCGAGTTGTGCCCTGCTCGTGCGATAGCTGTTTACCTTGTGCTCGCCATCCGCATAGCCGAACGAGATTCCGCACACAACGCGGCGATCATCGGGCATGTCGAAATGCTTGCGGACCACCGCCGAGTGAAATGCCAGCGCGGCCTGCGGGACCGTGGCGACGCCCAGGGCCTGTGCAGCCAGCATAAAATTGTTGACGTAGCCACCGCAATCCACCGCGCCATAAACGCCCAGCGCTTCATCGGACGTGATGATCGCGACATGCGGAGCCCCGAAGAAATTGAAATTCTGCAGCGCCTGTTCGGCATAAGCGGCCTTGTCGCCACGGGCGATGCCGAGCGTGTTGTAGAGCTGGAAACCGCTTTCGCGGCGGCGGTCGAGATAGACGCCGCGATATTCGCGCGGGAATTCGAAATCGCCGGTGCTCGACGTACCGGAAGCGGCAACAGGGTAGAGAGCATCGCGGAAGCGCTTCGTGGCCTCCCCTGAGGTGATCGTCACCTGCCAGGGCTGGCTGTTGCACCACGATGCCGTGCGCTGTGCAGCGGTGAGAATACGATCGATGATCTCGCGTGACACAGCATCAGGCTTGTAGGCGCGGCAGGAATAGCGGTCGGCGAGAAGGGTTTCGAGAGTAGAGATGGCGTCAGTCATGGAAACATCCTGGCTCGATCCCTCATGGTAAGGAGGCGCCGCCTGGCGCCGTCTCGAACCATGAGCTGGCTTGGCTCTGTGCTTGTTGCCATCCTTCGAGACGCGCGCCAAGTGGCGCGCTCTCAGGATGAGGGCGGAGTTATCATCGTCCCTTGGTCGGCACCTTGTTGAACGGCACATCCTTGTCGACGCGGATATCGCCGGGCAGACCAAGCACGCGTTCCGCGATGATGTTGCGCAGGATCTCGTCGGTGCCCCCCGCGATGCGCATCGAGGGCGAAGACAGGATCGTCGCCTGGAACTCGCCATGGGCTTCCGCGTCCTCACCCGCCAGTGCACCGGAGGCGCCCTGCAGATCGGCGGCGAACATGGCGATGTCCTGCATCATCATGCCCGACACCAGCTTGCCGATGGAATTCTCCGGCCCCGGCCGCTCGCCCTTCGACAGCGCCGAAATCGACCGATAGCTCGTGTAGGTGAGGCCGGAATTCTTCACAGCCCAGCCTGCAAGCTTCGAACGCACATTGGGATCGTTGATGGCCGGGCCATCCTCCAGCATCAGCTTGCTGCAATAATCGAACAGTTCGGGAAAGCCGGTATGGACGCGAGCGCCGATGGACATGCGCTCGTTCATCAGCGTGGTGAGCGACACGTTCCAGCCATCTCCGACCGAACCAAGGCGCTGCGCGTCCGGGATGCGCACATTGGTGAAGAACACCTCGTTGAATTCCTGCATGCCATTGGCCTGCTTGATCGGCTTGATCTCCACGCCGGGGCTCTTCATGTCGAGGAAGAACATGGTGAGACCCTTGTGCTTCGGCACATTGGGATCGGTGCGGGTGATCAGGATGCCGTAGTCCGAGTAATGCGCGCCGGAGGTCCAGATCTTCTGGCCGTTGATGATCCAGTCGTCGCCGTCTTTCTCCGCACGGGTGCGCAGGCCGGCAACGTCGGACCCGCCGGCAGGCTCGGAGAACAACTGACACCAGACCTTTTCGCCAGAGGCCAGCGGCGGCAGATATTCGCGCTTCTGCTCTTCTGTGGCATAGGCCATCACGGTCGGCCCGCACATGCCCTGACCGATGGCGAAGGGGCGCGAGAGCTTGTCATAAACGCCCTCTTCCTGCTGCCAGATCACACGCTCGATGGGGGTCGATCCGCGGCCACCATATTCCTTCGGCCAATGCAGGCAGGCCCAACCTGCCTCGGCCTTCCTCTTCTGCCAGGCCTTGGAGGCGCCAAGCATAGAGTCCCGCTTGGCGTTGGGATCGGACAGAGCCGCATGTAACTCTTTCGGCGCATTGGCATCGATCCACTTGCGGGCCTCAGCGCGGAAAACGGATTCCTGCGGCGTATCATCGAAATTCATGATGGTCGTCCTCTGCGAAAAACTACGACCGGAGCGGCATGCCGCCCCGGCCGCCAGTTATCGTCCCTTGGTCGGGATCTTGTTGAATGGCACGTCCTTGTCGACACGGATGTCGCCGGGCAAGCCCAGCACGCGCTCCGCTATAATGTTGCGCAAAATCTCGTCGGTGCCGCCCTCGACGCGGGTGGCGGGCGAACGCAGCAGCATCGCCTGGAATTTCCCGGCGACCTCAGCCTCTTCCGGGCTGCTCAGCACACCGGCTGCGCCCTGCAGATCGAGCGCATAGGTCGCGACCTCCTGCGTCATGGCGCCGGCGACCAGCTTGCCGATGGAATTCTCCGGTCCCGGCCGTTCGCCGCGCGAGAGTGCCGAGATCGAACGGAAGCTGGTATAGCGCAGGCCCGAGGCGCGCACGGCCCAGTTGGCAAGCTTGGATCGCACAGCCGGATTTTCAATCGCCGGGCCATCCTCCAGCGTGAGGTTGCTGACGAAGTCGAACAGCTCCGGGAACCCGGTCGCGACGCCTGCGCCGATCGCCATGCGCTCATTCATCAGCGTGGTGAGCGACACGTTCCAGCCATCACCGACCGCGCCGAGACGCTGGTGATCGGGAATGCGCACATCGGTGAAATAGACTTCGTTGAACTCCGCCTGTCCATTGGCCTGCCTGATCGGCTTGATCTCGACACCGGGGCTCTTCATGTCCAGGAAGAACATGGTGAGGCCCTTGTGCTTGGGCACGGTGGGATCGGTGCGCGTGATCAGGATGCCGTAATCCGAGTAGTGGGCGCCGGAGGTCCAGATCTTCTGGCCGTTGATGACCCAGTCACCGCCATCCTTCTCCGCACGCGTGCGCAGACCGGCAACGTCTGAGCCGCCAGCGGGTTCGGAGAACAACTGGCACCAGATCTTCTCGCCCGAAGCCAGCGGCGGCAAATACTGACGCTTATGGTCTTCGGAAGCATAGGCCATCATGGTCGGACCGCACATGCCGTGGCCGATGATGAAGAGTGCGCCGAGCTTGCCGAACACGCCCTCTTCCTGTTGCCAGATCACACGCTCGATGGGCGAAGCGCCGCGACCGCCATAGTCCTTTGGCCAATGCGGCACAGCCCAGCCGGCATCGGCCTTTTTCTTCTGCCAGGCTTTTGCAACTTCAAGGATGTTGGCGGAGCGAAGCTGGATGCGACCGAGCGCGGCCTTCTGCAGCTCGTCCTCAAATTCACGTGGCGCATTGTCCGCGATCCAGGCGCGCGCCTTGGCGCGGAATTCGGCCTCTTGCGGGGTGTCATCGAAATTCATCGGATGATCCTCAGGCTGCGTTCTTCTGACGCATGCGTTCGATCAACTGGTCTTCCCAATAGCTCAGCGAACCCAGACCGACCGCCAGCGCATTGGAGCGGCGGTAATAGAGGTGGCAGTCGAATTCCCAGGTGAAGCCCATGCCGCCATGGACCTGGATGTTGTTCTTTGAGCAATGCTGAAACGCCTGTGTGGCGCTAATGCGTGCGGCTGCCGCTGCTTCCGGCAATTCGGCGGCATTGGTGGAGAGCGCCCAGGCACCGTAGTAGCAGTTCGAGCGCGCCAGCGTCGCCGAAACATACATGTCGGCAAGCATATGCTTGATCGCCTGGAACGAGCCGATCTGGCGGCCGAAAGCAATACGGTCGAGCGCGTAATCGCGGCCCATTTCTAACGCGCGGTCGGAGCCGCCGACCTGTTCGAAGCCGACCAGCACGGCGGCGCGGTCCAGCACCTGCGCAAGAATGCTCCAGCCTTCATTGGCGGCGCCGAGCGGCTCGGCCTTGACGTTCTTGAAGGAGATTTCGGCCTGGTTGCGCGAGGGATCGATGGAGGTCAGCGCCTTGGCCTCGATGCCTTCGGAGGTGAGATCCACGAGGAACAGCGCGATGTCGCTGTCACGGCCCGTCGATGCGGTGCGCGCGGCCACGATGGCGAAATCGGCGATGGCACCGTCGACCACCGGCTTCTTGGTGCCGTTGAGCACGCCATTCGATGCGGTGAGCTTGATGGCCTTCGGCGACGGATTGCCAGCGCCTTCGAACAGCGCGAGCGTGCCGACCGCGTGGCCTTGCGCAATCGCCGGCAGCCACTTCTGCTTCTGCGCCTCGGAGCCGGCGAGCAGCAGCGCTTCGGCGGCGAGATAGACGGTGGAGGAGAACGGCACCGGCGCCAGCGCACGGCCCATTTCCTCGGCGATCACGCAAAGTTCGAGATGACCGGCGCCCGAGCCGCCATAGGTTTCCGGAACGGCGACACCGAGAAAGCCCATATCGGCAAGGCCCTTCCAGAGTTCGCGATCATAGGGCGCCTGCCCGTCGATGACAGCGCGGACCGCCTTGGGCGGGCACTTCTCGGTGAGGAAGCGGCGGGCTTCGTCGCGGAGCTGCTTCTGTTCGTCGGAGAAATCGAAGTTCATGGCGGCTTACTCGTTTGTCGTTGTTGTTTTGTAGGATGGGTAGAGCGTCTTCGCGAAACCCATCACGGTTATGTTGGATGCTGATGGGTTTCGCTACGCTCTACCCATCCTACAGTTTGTTATTTCAATACGATCACATCCTCACTTGGATGCTGCGCATAGAGATCTGCCACCTGCGCAGCGCGGCGCTCGAGGCCGGCGCGCTGGTTGATATAGCCCTTGTCGGTGAGCTCGTTGCCGTCGATGGAGGGCGGCTCCACCAGAAACATCGCCCGTGCGATGCGGCGACTGCTGGCGCCGACACTGGCCGCGTTATGCGCGCGAAGACCGTTCTTGAAGCAGGCAAGCACCTTCGGATGTTTCACCACATCGGCAAAACTGGCTTCGGGCTCGCCGATCAGGAGACGGCAGGCCGGCAGGTTCGGCCAGGCGAGCACGCCGATGAACTCCCGATCCTGTCCGGTGATCAGCGCATCCTGCACCACCGGCGTTGCCGCCGCGATGATATCGGTGCGCAGCGAGCCGACATGAACGAAGGTGCCGGTGGTCAGCTTGAAATCCTCCACCACGCGCCCGGAGAAGATCAGGCCCTTCACGGGATCGTTGTCGTCGACGAACACGCCGGCATCGCCGATCTTGTAAAAACCTTCGTCGTCGAAGGCCGCTTTTGTCAGTTCGGGCTGATTGTAATAGCCCGGCATCACATTGATGCCACGCAGGCGCAGCTCGTATTTCGCATCCACCGGCACCATCTTCAGTTCGACGCCGGGAAACGGCAGGCCGATCAGGCCAACGCGCTCGGTGTCCCAATAAGTGCCGGTCGAGGTCGGCGAGGTCTCGGTGCAGCCCCAGCCGGTATAGAACACGATGCGTTCGCCGGTCGCGCGCACGGCGAGCGCCTGCATGCGGTCGAACAGATCGTCGGGCAGCCGCGCGCCGCCATAGCCCATGATGCCGAGGTTCTTGAAGAATGAACGCGCGAGATCGTCGTCCTTCTCCAAGGCGCCGGCGATGGCGGCATAGCCGGCGGGGACATTGGCATAATAGGTCGGCGAGATCTCTCGCAGATTGCGCAGCGTCTCATCGATCATGCCCGGCATCGGGCGGCCATCGTCGATATAGAGCGTGCCGCCATCGATCAGCAGTGGATTGAACAGCGCGTTGCCGCCCATCGTGTGATTCCACGGCATCCAGTCGAGGTAGACCGGCGGCGCAGCATCGCAGTCGCGCGGGCGCGTCTGCATCATCTGCGCGGCATTCGCGGTCATCATCTGCTGGGTGTTGATGACGGCTTTCGGCATGCCGGTGGAGCCGGAAGTGAACAACAGCTTGCCGACCGTCTCCGGCTTGATTGCCGCGATCGAGGCGGCAACGTCGTTCGTAACCTTGGTCGCAGCCATGTCAGCAAATGACACGCTCGCGATACCTTCCGGCGGACGTGAGACGTGGATCACCTTAATGCCCGTGAGATCGAGCGCATCCAGCGCCTTCTGGAACGTCGGGCCGTCCTGCACCATAATGGCAGCTGGCTTCACCAGATCGAACAGATACTTGAGCTTGAGGTGATCCTGGCTCATCAGCGAATAAGCCGGCGAGACCGGCGCTGCCGGATGCCGCGCCTGCATCGCCGCCATCGTCATCAGCGCATGTTCGATGGAGTTGCCAGACAGAATGGCGACGGGGCCGCCCTCGACCAGCTTCATATCGAGCAGCGCCTGGGTCAGGCCATCGACGGTGCGCTTGGCTTCGGCATAGGAGATGCGGCGCCACTGCCGGTCTTCGCCGGCGCGCTGGGCAAGCCAGGTGAGATCGGGACGCAAGAACGCCCATTTGGCCAAGGGGGCTGCGAGATGGGGCTCGCTCTCCATCAGCGGGATGCGCGACTTCATGACGATGACGCCATCGGGACGCCGCTCGACGGCAATGTCGCGCTCCATCCAGTGCACCTTGCGGAAGGCGGGTTTGGTCTGTGCCGCAGCCTGCACGTTCATTGCGTTCCTCCCAGAACGGCTTTGCCGATCGCAGGCTTGTTGTTCTGGCCTCGCGTCGGTTTCATGATGATGGCTCAGCGCGTCACGTAGACCGGCTTGCGTTTCTCGATGAAGGCACGAATACCTTCCTCGAAATCCTCCGAACGACTGCACAGAACCTGATTGCGGTCTTCCATGGCGATCACGGCCTCGATCGAGCCGGCATCCACCGCCATGTTGATACATTCCTTCGACAGCCGCAGGCCGACCGGCGATGCGGAGATCATTGCATCGACGTAGGGCGCAGCGGCCTTGTCGAGTTCGCCGTCCTCCACGACTTCGGATACGAGGCCCACGGCCAGCGCGCGATCGGCATGGATGAAGCGGCCCGTGAGAATCAATTCGGAAGCGACGGAAACGCCTACGAGGCGCGGCAGGAAATAGCTGGTGCCAATATCGCAGCCACCGAGGCCGAGCTTAATAAAGGCGCAGTTCATGCGCGCGGATTTCGACGCAATGCGGATATCGGCAGCGAGCGCCAGCGCAAAACCACCGCCGGAGGCGGCGCCCTGTACCAGCGCGACGATCGGCTGCGGGCAGCGGCGCATCAGCATCACGATGTCGGCGATGCGGCGTTGGGAATCCAGCGACTCGGTGACAGTGCGCGGCGCGTTCTGGCCGCGCGCGGCCATTGCATGTTTGAGATCGAGTCCGGCGCAGAAATTGACGCCGGCGCCCTTGAGGACGACGACCCGCGTCTTGCGATTGCGTTGCAGGCCCTGGAAGTAATCGTTGAGCGCGTCGATCAGGGCGGGATCGAGGGCATTGAGAGCCTCCGGACGATTCAGCGTCACCCGGTCCACGCCGTCGTCATGTTCGATCAGCAGCGGTGAGGCCACTCGCAATACTCCTACCCATCATGTTGCGCATTCGAGGCGCTTATTTCTCCAACCTCTCTCCTGTGAGAGGGTGGGTCAGGTGTTTATGGTCGTCATTGCGAGCGGAGCGAAGCAATCCAGCCTTTCTTCGCGTGGCCTCTGGATTGCTTCGTCGCTGCGCTTCTCCCAATGACGAGCTTAGCGTGGAGCCATGCGGATGGCGCCATCCAGACGAATGGTCTCGCCATTCAGCATCGGATTCTCGACGATGTGAACTGCGAGATTGCCGTATTCCGACGCATCGCCCAGACGAGCAGGATGCGGAACCTGAGCGCCAAGGCTGGCGCGGGCTTCTTCACTGAGGCCCATCAGCAGAGGCGTCAGAAACAGGCCCGGCGCGATGGTGTTGACGCGAATCTTGCTGGAAGCGAGGTCGCGGGCAGCCGGCAGCGTGAGGCCGACAACGCCGCCCTTCGAGGCGGAGTAAGCGATCTGGCCGATCTGGCCTTCATAGGCGGCGACACTGGCAGTGTTGATGATGACGCCACGCTCCTCACCGATCGGCTCGGCGGTCGCAAGCTGTTCGGCGAACAGACGCAGGCAGTTGAAGGTGCCGATCAGGTTCACCATGATCACATTGGTGAACTTCTCCAGCGGATAAACGCCCTGCTTGCCGACGATGCGCTGCGAACCGCCAATGCCGGCGCAATTCATCAGTACACGCGCGGTGCCATGCGCGGCGGCAGCCTTGGCGAGCGCGGCCTTGACCTGATCCTCATTGGTGACGTCGCCGACGGTCGCGATGCCCTTTACCTCGGCCGCAACCTTTTCGGCATTGTCAGCGGCACGATCGAACACGGCGACCTTGGCGCCCTTGGCGGCCATCGCGCGTGCGGTCGCTGCACCAAGACCCGAGCCACCGCCGGTGATGAATACGGCTACGTCTTTGAGCTGCATATCGAGAGCCTTTCCTTGGGCGTTTCTGGATATTTTCTTGAATCGTTCAGTCGCGAAGAGAAAGAGAAGAAATGGTCCTTGGCGTTTCTTATTGGTCTTGAACTGCGGTCTTGATGGATTCTTTTTGTTCTTCTTATTTTTGTTCTTGTTAGTTCCTTGGGCGTTTCCTCAAGTTTCTTGTTTTGCAGTCTTTCCTTGGGCCGTTTCTTCTTGAGCTGTGTAGTCAGCGAGCTTTGGCGCCCGCCTTCTTGTTCGTCAGCATGCCGTCCAGCAGCAGCATTTCGAGATGCGCCACATAGGCGCGGCACACATCATCCGTCACCGGGCCGACGCCAATGGCGCGTGACATGGCATGACGGCTGAAAAAGAGATTGTCGCAGGCCCCGATCAGGCTGGTGTAGAACAGCACGGGATCGACCACGCGGAACTCGCCGGTCTTGTGACCTTCAGCCAGCAGGCGGCGATGGAAATTCAGCAGCGGCCCGACGAAAAATTTTGAAACCTCATTGGCCGACTTGTCGCTGCTCTCATGCAGCAGATAGTGGATCAACCGGTTCATATAGGGGAACTGGTTGTAGGCCTTGATGATGCCGGCGATGTGCAGCCGCAGCTTGGCCGTGGCCGAGATCGGCTGCCCCAGCAGATATTCCAGATTGGTCATCTCATTGGCGGCGTCGCGCTCGAGCAGCGCCAGCAGAAGACCGTCCTTGTTGCCGAAATGATATTTCACCAGCGCGGCATTGACGCCGGACTGCTGGGCGATCTCGCTCAGCGATACCTCGATGGAGTTGCTGGAGATCATCAGCTCGCTCGCCGCGAGCAACAGCTTCTCCGCGGTCGGATTTTTGCCGACGTGACGGGCGGATGCTGCGGAGGAACTCGTTTGGGCGACCATGGGAGCCGCAGATAATACGAACATTCGGTCGCACTCAAGAGTTAATTGACCGATTGACTAAAATGAATGCGCCTCGTTTAATCAGCCCGGTTTTACACCCCATCACAACAACAAAATTCGAGGAAGAACGCTCATGGCCGAGGCCTATATCGTCGCTGCCGCACGTACTGCAGGTGGCCGCAAGGGTGGCCGGCTGGCCGGTTGGCACCCGGCGGATCTCGCCGCTTCCGTGCTGAACGCGCTGGTGGATCGCGCCAACGTCGATCCGGCGCTGGTGGATGACGTGATCATGGGCTGTGTCGGCCAGGGCGGCGAACAGGCCGTCAATGTGGCGCGCAATGCCGTGCTTGCCTCCAAGCTGCCGGAGAGCGTGCCGGGCACCTCGATCGACCGGCAATGCGGCTCGTCGCAGCAGGCGCTGCATTTCGCCGCGCAGGCCGTCATGTCCGGCGCTATGGATATCGTGATCGCCTCCGGCGTCGAGAGCATGACCCGGGTGCCGATGGGCTCGCCCAGCATCCTTGCCGCCAAGGCGGGCATGGGCACCTATATGAGCCCGAACATCCAGACGCGTTACCCGAACATCCAGTTCAGTCAGTTCACCGGTGCTGAAATGGTGGCGCAGAAATACGACCTGTCGAAGGACCAGCTCGACGCCTATTCCTTCGAGAGCCACAAGCGCGCGATCGCAGCGACCGAGGCTGGCCGCTTCAAGGACGAGATCGTGCCGGTGCAGATCACCCGCGCGGATGGCTCGACCGACACCCATCACATCGATGAAGGCATCCGCTTCGATGCCACGCTGGACGGTATCAAGGGCGTCAAGCTGATCAACGAGAATGGCGGCCGACTGTCGGCGGCATCGGCGAGCCAGATCTGCGACGGCGCGTCCGGCGTGCTGGTGGTCAACGAAAAGGGTCTGAAGCAACTCGGCGTGAAGCCGATGGCCCGTATCCACCATATGAGCGTGATGGGCGGCGATCCCGTGATCATGCTGGAAGCGCCGCTGCCGGCCACCAAGCGCGCGCTGGAAAAGGCAGGCATGAAGATCGACGATATCGATCTGTTCGAGGTCAATGAAGCCTTCGCCTCGATCCCGACGGCGTGGCTGAAGGCGACCGGCGCCGATCCGTCGCGACTGAACGTCAATGGCGGCGCGATCGCGCTCGGCCATCCGCTCGGCGGCTCCGGCACCAAGCTGATGACCACGCTCGTCCACGCGCTCAAGCAACAGAACAAGCGCTACGGCCTGCAGACCATGTGCGAGGGCGGCGGCATGGCCAATGTGACGATCGTGGAGCGGCTGTAGCTCCGACCTCGTAGCCTGCATGGAGCGGAGCGTAATGCAGGGACCATAGAGCGTGTCGAAACGCCGGTCCCCGGATTGCGCTTCGCTCCATCCGGGCTACGCCTCCGAATAATCACGAGCGGGCCAACCCGCCGATCCTTCCAAGAGGAACACCCATGACGCATCCGTCGATCCACGCGAAGACCAATCCCGACAAGATCGCCTATCGCATGGCCGGCTCGGGCCAGGCTCTCACCTATCGCGAGCTCGACGAGCGCTCCAATCGCGGCGCGCATCTGTTCCGCTCTCTGGGCCTCAAGGCCGGCGACCATATCGCCCTGCTCATGGAGAACAGACTCGAATTCATGGAGATCTGCTGGGCGGCACAGCGCTCGGGGCTCTATTACACCGCCATCAGCCGCTATCTCACCGCCGACGAGATCGCTTACATCGTGCAGGACTGCGGCGCCCGCGTCGTCATCACGTCCGAGCAATGCGCCGATGTGATCGCCCCGCTGATCACCAATGCGGCCGAACCGATCTTTTACATTGTCGATGGCTCGCGCGGCGGCTTTCGCGATTGGAACACGGCGCTGGCGACACAGCCGGCCACGCCGATCGCCGACGAGATCGCCGGCTATGACATGCTGTATTCATCCGGCACGACCGGCCGCCCGAAAGGCATCAAGCGCGCCTCGGAGAATTCGCCGATCGACGTGCCTAACCCGTTCCTGAAGCTGCTCTGCTCCACCATGTGCGGCATGACCGAGGACAGCATCTATCTGTCGCCGGCGCCGCTCTATCATGCCGCGCCGCTGCGCTTCAACATGATGGCCATCACCCTCGGCGGCACTTCGGTGATCATGGAGAAATTCGACGCCGAGAAATTTCTGGAGCTGGTGGAAAAGCACAAAATCACCCAGTCGCAGCTGGTGCCGACCATGTTCGTGCGCATGCTGAAGCTGCCCGACGAGATTCGCACGCGCTACGATGTCTCCTCGCTGAAAGGCGCGATCCATGCAGCGGCGCCCTGCCCGATCGACGTGAAGGCGAAGATGATCGACTGGTGGGGGCCGATCTTGATCGAATATTATGCGGGCTCCGAAGGCAACGGCGTCACCGTCTCCAATTCGCAGCAATGGCTCAGCCATCGCGGCACCGTCGGCAAGGCCGTGGTCGGCAGCGTCAAGATCCTCGACGAGGAGGATCAGGAGCGGCCGACCGGCGAGATCGGCACCGTCTATTTCGCCGACACGCCTGTGTTCAGCTATCACAACGATCCCGACAAGACGAAGCGCGCCTATAATGCGCGCGGCTGGTCGACGCTTGGCGATGTCGGCTATGTCGACGACGAGGGCTTTCTCTATCTCACCGACCGCAAGTCCTACATGATCATTTCCGGCGGCGTGAACATCTATCCGCAGGAAACGGAGGATGTGCTGATCACCCATCCGGAGGTCGCCGATGTCGCTGTCTTCGGCGTGCCCAATGACGAGATGGGCGAAGAGGTGAAGGCCGTGGTGCAGCCGCACAGCATGGACCGGGCCGGCAAGTCGCTGGAGGCCGAGCTGATTGCGTTCTGCCGCAAGCATCTGTCGCCGATCAAATGCCCGAAGAGCGTGGATTTCGAGCCGGAACTGCCGCGCACGCCGACCGGCAAACTGGTGAAGCGGCACCTGCGCGACAAGTACTGGCCGAAGAAGGAAACGGCGACGGCGTGAGGTTTGCACCTCTCTCGTCTTGTCGTCACCCGGCCACGCGCACAATTGCGCGCTAGGACCAGGTGCCCCAGTACACACCGCTCTGACAGAGTTTACTGGATCGCCCGGACAAGCCGGGCGATGACAGGTAGGACGTGTGCCCGCTTGCAGCGTATCTCCTCCCGCAGTAATCCACCGCGATGCTGCGAGCCTCTTTCCCATGACCAACGGCCTTCTGATCTCGGCCATCCGCTCCGGTGCTGGCAAGACGACCGTAACGCTCGGCCTCCTGGCCGCCTTGGCGCGGCGTGGCATCAGGCTGCGCGCGGCCAAGGCCGGGCCTGATTACATCGATCCCTCTTTCCACGCCGCGGCGACTGGTGCACCATGCGTCAATCTCGATAGCTGGACCATGCCGCCGACATTGCTGCAGTCGCTGATGGCTCGGGCGACAGAAAGCGCCGATCTCGTCGCCGTCGAAGGCGTCATGGGCCTGTTCGACGGCGTACCGGCAGCAAATGGCCGCAACGGCTCCAGCGCCAGCATTGCCGCGCAATTTCGCCTGCCTGTCCTGCTGGTACTCGATGTCACAGCGCAATCGCAATCGGCCGCAGCCGTCGTGCGCGGCTTTGCGACACATCGCCCGGATGTCCACGTTGCAGGCGTGGTGCTCAACCGAGTCGGCAGCGAACGACATCAAAAGCTGATTACAGATGCGATCAAGGCACTGAATGTCCCGGTCGTCGGAGCCGTCCCGCGCGATATGGCCTTCGCTTTGCCCGAGCGCCATCTCGGTCTGGTTCAGGCCGGCGAGCACGGCGATCTCGCAAGGCGCGTCTCGGCGCTCGCCGACATGGCGGAAAGGCATCTCGATCTCGATGCGATCCTTGCGCTCGCTGCACCGCTCGAGACCTCATCGCTACACGCCGAAACACCGGCTCTGCCGCCGCCAGGCCAACGCATCGCGCTCGCTTCCGATGCGGCATTCAGCTTCATCTATCCTCACCTCATCGATGGCTGGCGCGATGCAGGCGCCGAGATCGTCCGCTTCTCACCACTGGCGAATGATGCGCCGCCCGAGGACTGCGACAGTTGCTGGCTGCCGGGCGGCTATCCCGAACTTCATGCCGGCGCGCTGGCGACCGCGACCACCTTCCGCGATGGCCTTGCGCGTTTCGCGCAGACCCGGTCCGTTCATGGCGAATGCGGCGGCTACATGGTGCTGGGTGAAGGGCTGGAAGATGCTGATGGTCACCGCCATGCGATGACCGGGCTGCTGAGCCACACGACGAGCTTTGCGAAGCGGAGATTGCATCTCGGCTATCGCGAGGCAAAGCTGCTGGCCGACAGTGTGATCGGATTGGCGGGCGCGATGATCCGCGGTCACGAGTTTCATTACGCTTCGCTCACAGATCTGGGCCGCGATGAGCCACTGGTCGATCTTACCAATGCGGATGGATACGCGCTGCCAGAACGCGGCGGGCGTCGCGGTCATGTCACCGGCACCTTCTTCCACGCCATCGCGAGAGCTTAGCGACCCCAGCGATCCTGCCAGATTTTTTCGCCCACCATGCAGTTCACCCGCGGTTCGCGCGCCGCAGCCGGGATGATCTTCGCATAGGGCAACTGAATCCCGGCAACCTCCATCACCAGTTTGGTGCGGATCGCTTCCTTGAACTTGTCGCGTTCCTTGATCGGCACGACAAAGGAGCCGGGACCGCCGATCACGCAATCCTCATAGTACCAATCGAGATTCTCGATATCCATGGTTGAATAGGACAACTCCTTCGCCATGATCGGCAGGCCATTGATGATGATCCCCTTCTCCAGCGCCGCATCTCGCGCGATGGTGACCGGGCCGCCATTGTTGTTCGGACCATCGCCGGAGATGTCGACGACACGGCGCAGGCCGTGCAACGCATTCTCCTCGAACAGCGGCATGGCAAAGTTGATGGCCCCCGAAATCGAGGTGCGCGACGCCCGGCGGATCGGCGCCTTCATGATCTCGGCGGCAACCGCGTCGGCCGACTCCGGCCCGTCGATCACGCGCCAGGGGATGACGATCTTCTGATCATTGGCGGCCGCCCATTCGAAATAGGTGACGGCGATCTTGCCGTTCGGCCCGGTCTTCAGCGCAGCGAGGAATTCCTTGGACACGATCGCCTGGGCGTAGCCCTCGCGCTGGATCGCTAGCTCGTCCATGTCCATGGAATAAGACACGTCCACCGCCAGCACCAGTTCGACATCGACGACGGGCTCTGGCTTGGTCTGGGCCAGCCGGTTCTGCGAAAGACCCGACTTCATGCCGGTCGCAGCCACGCTCGCGGCATCTCCGCCGAGCATCGCACCGGCGACAAGTACCGCTCCAATCGAGACACACCAGCGCATTGCGGCCCTCCCGTTTGTGAATCGGATGGTGACATGCAAATGACAAGCCGCAAAGCGGGAACCGCGCGAGCGCTTCACAATCAGTTCAGCGATGCACGCCTTGGCCGGCGCATCGACAGAAACCTGCCGTGCGATTATATGTGGACACCTCAGAGCGCGTCCCGCCGCCCGACCGCGTGAGTTGCCATGCCCCAAAGCGTTGTTCAGCCGCAGACCAAGGCGAAGCCGCAGGTCGAGCGGCCAAAATTGTACAAGGTCATTCTCGTCAATGACGACTATACGCCGCGGGAGTTTGTCGTCCGCGTGCTGAAGACGGAATTCCGCATGGGCGAGGAGCAAGCGGCCAAGGTGATGATGACCGCCCATCAGCGCGGCGTTTGCGTGGTCGCCGTGTTCACGCGGGACGTCGCCGAGACCAAGGCGACGCGGGCAACGGATGCCGGACGCGCGAAAGGCTATCCGCTGCTGTTCACGATCGAGCCGGAAGAATAACCCTCCTCCACTAGCCCATAGACGCGCTCCGCTTTCGCAAAGCCGGCGATGGGAAACTCGCCGAGATCGGTCCACTCGGCGTTGCCTGCATCGGCAAAGGCGGCTGACGCCACCACGGTGCGGGACAGCTTGCCGGCGATCTTCTCCAGCCGGGCGGCGAGATTCACGGCCGGACCGATGCACGTGAAATCGACCCGGTCGCCGCCGCCGATATTGCCGTAAAGCACCTGCCCCACATGCAGCGCGAGGCCAAAGCGAAATTGTTCTTCGGCAAGATTGGTCCCGGCCCAGCGCAATTGCTCGACGGCAGCGCGGGAGGCTCGCGCAGCCTCCAGCACGCGGCCGCACACAACGCTCAGGTCTTCCTCGTCATTACCGACGGGAAATACAGCCAACAGGCCATCGCCCATGAATTTCAGAACTTCACCGCCATGCGCCAGAATCGTCGGCACCTGACAATCGAAATAACGATTGAGGATATCGACGACATTTTCCGGCTGTAGACGGTCCGACAACGCCGTAAAGCCGCGCAGGTCGGACAGCCAGATCACCGCCCGCATGGTCTCGGTATGACCGCGCCGGATCTGCCCGGCGAGAATGCGCGCCCCGGAACGCGCGCCGACATAATTGTCGAGTAGCCCTGCTGCAGTTCGGCGAAGCAGATGGATTTCGATCATCCGCGTCAGCGCCGGCATCATCCGGCGCAGACCATTCAATTGCGCGTCGGAGAAGCCTTCGGGATCGCGCGTCACCCAGCTGGATGCATGGACTTCGCCGTCCGACATCTGCAGCGGCAGCGCGATATAGTCCGTGGTTCCCTCGGCGCGCAGATCGGCAAGGATCGGGATGTTGCTAACCTCGTCGCCCGTGAGGCGGTGGCGCACTTCGATGCCGTGATGGAAGACCTGACGCAGCGGGCTGAGCAGGAATTCGTCGCCCTCGTCCTCGCCATGGGCCATCGAGCCCATGCTGATGCCGCCGCCCACGCGCCAGATGAAATTGCGACCAAGCATGCTCGGATGCAGCGTGCGCACGAACACACCGACGCGAGATATCGGGATCCCGCTCGCGACCATGCGCTCGCAGGTTTCGGCCATGAAGAGATCGGTGCGGACGGCCGAGCGAGCGCCATCGGCAAGCCAGGTGATGAGATCGTTGAGCTGCGTCGTATCCATTGCGGATGCAGCTTAGCACAACCGTAAGCGCGGTCACCGATCGAGGTGACTAGCCCACCTGCCCGCGATGGCGGATGAAGTGATCGGCAATCACGCAGGCGACCATGGCTTCGGCCACCGGCACGGCGCGGATGCCGACGCAGGGATCGTGACGGCCCTTGGTGAGAATATCCGTATCTGCGCCGCTGCGATCCACGGTCTTGCGCGGCGACAGGATCGACGAGGTCGGCTTCACCGCGAAACGCGCAATGACCGACTGGCCGGTGGAAATGCCACCAAGGATGCCGCCCGCATGGTTGGACATGAAGGTCGGGCCATTGTTGCCCATCCGCATCTCGTCGGCATTCTCCTCGCCGGTGAGTGCGGCGGCATCGAAACCGTCACCGATCTCGACGCCCTTCACGGCATTGATGCTCATCAGCGCGGCGGCGATGTCGCTATCGAGCTTGCCATAGATCGGTGCGCCTAAACCGGCGGGCACGCCATCCGCGACCACTTCGATGACAGCGCCGATGGAAGAACCGGACTTGCGGATACCGTCGAGATAGTCGGCATAGAATGCCGCCTTCTCCGCATCGGGGCAGAAGAACGGATTGTTGCCGACCTCGTCCCAGTTCCAGTTGGCGCGGTCGATCTTGTGCGGACCCATCTGCACCAGTGCCGCGCGCACATTGACGCCCGGCAAGACTTTTCGCGCGATGGCGCCTGCGGCCACGCGGGTCGCGGTTTCGCGCGCGGAGGAGCGGCCGCCGCCGCGATAGTCGCGCAGGCCGTACTTTGCCTCATAGGTGAAGTCGGCATGACCGGGACGGAATTTGTCCTTGATGTCCGAATAGTCCTTGGAGCGCTGGTCGGTGTTTTCGATCAACAGCGCGATCGGCGTCCCCGTGGTCACCTGCACGCCGGTCTGCGGATGCGCCATCACGCCGGACAGGATCTTCACCGCATCGGGCTCCTGCCGCTGCGTGGTGAAGCGCGACTGGCCGGGGCGGCGGCGATCGAGATCGAGCTGGATCTCGGCGGCTTCCAGCGGGATCAGCGGCGGGCAGCCATCGACCACGCAGCCGATCGCCACCCCGTGGCTCTCGCCGAAGGTGGTGACGCGGAACATATGGCCGAAGGTATTGTGGGACATGGGATATCCGTATTCGCGACTATCGCGATGTTTCGTAGCGATACGTAGCGAAAATCGCAACAAACGCCATTATAGCAGGCATTGCGCCGGCTTGACGGTGATTAAGCGAACTTCTCCAGCCCATCCTCGCTAAAGACGTAGACTGCGCCCTGCTGGATCGGCAGTTCGGCGACGCCCTCCGGCGTGTCGATCCCCAGCGCCACCATCAGCGCTCGGCAGGTGCCGCCATGGGCAACCGCGACCACATCCCCGGTCAGATCAGCCGCCCAGGTGCGGACGCGTTCCTGCACCTCGACATAACTCTCGCCGCCTGGCGCTGGCAGCGTCCATTTCTGTGTCTTGCGCGCAGCGAACAGCTCGGGCTTGTCGGCCTCCTGTTCGGCCAGCGTAAAGCCTTCCCAGTCGCCATAGCCGATCTCGCGCAGGCGGTCGTCGAGCGCGTAATCGCTCTCCGGCAACGCGAGCTGCGCACGCACCAGCTCCATGGTGTTGCGCGCGCGGCCGAGCGGACTGGCCACGAAGGACACATCGCGATGGGTGCGATTATGCCGCGCCAAGAGATCCTTCAGCACCGTGCCGGCATGGGTTGCCTGCTCGCGGCCGAGATCGTTGAGCGGAATGTCCTTGGAGCCCTGGAAACGGCCCAAGGCATTCCACTCGGTCTGGCCGTGGCGGATATAATAAATGACCGGCTTTTGCATGAAGGACTGCGCTTACTCTCCGCTGCCCATGCGGATATCCGGCGCGTCCGGCACCTTGGTGCCGAGCACGTGATAGCCGGCATCGACATGATGCACTTCGCCGGTGACACCGCTCGACAGGTCGGAGAGGAAATACATCGAGCTCTGGCCGACTTCGTCGATCGAGACGTTCTTGCGCAGCGGCGCATTCACTTCGTTGTACCTCAGCAGATAGCGTGAGTCGGCGATGCCCGCAAAAGCCAGCGTCTTGATCGGGCCGGCCGAGATCGCATTGACGCGGATGCTCTTCTCGCCGAGATCGGCGGCGAGATAGCGCACGCTCGCTTCCAGCGCAGCCTTGGCGACGCCCATCACGTTATAATTCGGCATCCACTTCTCGGCACCGTAATAGGTCAGCGTGACGATGGAGCCGCCCTCGGTCATCAGCTTCTCGGCGCGCTGGGCGATCGCGGTGAGCGAATAGCAGGAGATCAGCATGCTCTTGCTGAAATTCTCCGCGGTCGTGTCCACATAGCGGCCTTCGAGTTCGTTCTTGTCGGAAAACGCGATCGCGTGGACGACGAAATCGATCTTGCCCCACTTTTCCTTCAGGCGATCGAACACCGCATCGATGGTCGCGGGATCGGTAACGTCGCAGTGACCGAGCAGTTCGGCGCCGAGTTCGGCGGCCAGCGGCTCGACGCGCTTCTTCAGCGCATCGCCCTGATAGGTGAGCGCGATTTCAGCGCCCTGCGCCTGGCACGCCTTGGCGATGCCCCAGGCGATGGAGCGGTTGTTGGCGACGCCCAGAATGACACCACGCTTGCCCTTCATCAGGCCTGACACTTCGCTCATATCGCCTCCGTTTCCGCTGGCCGTCCGGCTTTTGGCCGGGCCACAAATCTGGCCTTTGGGGTACACCAGCACTGCCGCAGGGTATAGCCCCAAAGTGCCCGTGCGCACCGCCGTTTACCGTACCGGCCGACCGGCGGAATACGCGCCCTGCCAAGGTGTTATGGTCGGTGCGGCTGCTGTGGCCGCCACACGATACCAACGGATTTCGAAGCGATGGCGACAGCCCCATGAACGCGTTCCGCGACGGCGTGGAGAGTATGATCCCGGCGCTGCGGCGTTATGCCCGCGCGCTGGCCCGCGACGGCGACATCGCCGACGACCTCGTGCAGGACACGCTGGTGCGCGCACTGCGCTCCGAGAGACTGTTTATCGGCGGCGACCTGCGCAGTTGGCTCTACACGATCCTGACCAATCTGAACCGCAACCGCCGCCGCTCGCTGGCGCGGAAGCCGGTCTTCACCGAGCTGTTCGACACCAATGCCGATGCCAGCGGCACCGAGGCCGAAGGCCGCGACATCACGCGGGCCCTCGCTGCCTTGGTGGAGGAGCAACGCTCGGTGCTGTTGCTCGTGATGCTGGAGGGGCTCAGCTATCGTGAGGTCGCAGACATCCAGGGTGTCCCGATCGGCACCGTGATGTCGCGCCTCGCCCGTGCCCGTGCCCATGTCAAAGCCTATCTCGACGGCGAGCGCCCGGCGCTCCGCGCGGTCAAGTGATTTCAGAGGAACCGGAAATGACCGCCCCGAAAATCCCCATCACCGAAGATGAGTTGCACGCCTTCGTCGATGACGAATTGCCGGCCGAACGCCGCGCCGATGTAGAAGCCTGGCTCGCGGCGCATCCCGACGATGCCGAGCGCGTCCGCTCATGGCGCAGCATGGCCGATCTCCTCCATGCGCGGTATGACGCCGTGGCCGAAGAGCCGGTGCCGCAGCGCCTCGAACTCGAACGCCTGACGCGGCAGTCACCGTCGCGGCCCTGGATCTATGGCGCCGTTGCTGCCGCGCTTGTTGCCTTCGCGGCCGGCGGCAGCGTTGGCTGGCTGGCGCGCGGCGCGTCCGCCTCGTCACCGAGCTTCCAGACCTTCGCGCTGGATGCGATGGATGCGCATCGGACTTACGTGGTGGAAGTCCGCCATCCCGTCGAAGTCGCGGGCAATGAGCGTGCGCATCTGCAGCAATGGCTGTCGAAGCGCGTCGGCTATGCGATCAAGGCGCCGGATCTCGACGCCAGCGGTCTCAAGCTGGTCGGTGGCCGCTTGCTGCCTGGACCCGACGCGCCGGCGGCATTCTTCATGTATGAGAATGCCAGCGGCGAGCGCTTCACGCTGTACACGTCGCGCGCCAATACCGATGCGACGCAAATGCGCTACACGGCGCGAACCAATTGCGGCGCCATGTTCTGGGCCGACAAGGGCGTCGGCTATGTGGTGAGCGGGCCGACCGACAAGGAACGGCTGAACACGGTGGCGCGGGCGATTTACGATCAGACGGAGAAGGTGGGCGGATAAACCCATCCTGTCCGTCGTCGTCGCAGCCTCCGCCGATGGGTTGTCGCTCCGGTGCTTCGCACCTGCGCTCAACCCATCCTACGCAGCAAATCCTTACATATCACTCCGCGGATTGTACGGATGGCCGCTCTGCCACTTCTCCATCAGGGCTTCCAGTTCGACATCGTTGCCGTCGGGGAGCATGATGCGGGTGGTAAAGTAAAGGTCGCCGGCGCCGTCGGCTTTCGGCAGGCCCTTGCCCTTGAGGCGAAACACACGACCGCTCGAGGTGTTTTTCGGGATAGATAGTTCGACCGCACCTGTCAGCGTCGGCGCGCGCACCTTGGCGCCCAGCACTGCTTCATAGAGCGTGATCGGCAGGTCGACGCGCAAATCGCTGCCGTCGATCTTGAAGGTCGAGTGCGGGGCGATGGTCACGGTGATCATGAGATCGCCGGGGCGATGGCCCGGGGCGGTCTCGCCCTGGCCACGCAGGCGGATCTGCTGGCCGTTGATGACGCCGGCCGGAACCTTGACGTTCAGCTCCTTGCCGGACGGCAGACGGACGCGCTTCTCGGCGCCCTTGACGGATTCCTCGAGGGTCACCGTCATGGCAACATTGATGTCGAGATCGGGGATACCACCGCCATAGGCACTGCCGCCACCAAAACCGCCGGCACCATCGAATTCAAACGACTGCGCGCCCGCACGCGCACCGCGGGCGGCCGCGCCGCCGAACATGCTGTTGAGGATGTCCTCGAAGCCGGCACCGCCGGCGCCGGCGCCAAAGCCCTGCTGGCCACCGCGGAAGGCGTGCTCGAAGCCGGCACCGCGCGCGCCGCCACGGCCGCCGCCCGGGAAGCCCTGGAACCGCACCTTGCCTTCGGCGTCGATCTCGCCGCGGTCGAACTGCTTGCGCTTCTCCTCGTCGCCGAGAATTTCGTTGGCCGCGTTCACTTCCGAAAACCGCTCGGCGGCTTTCGGATCGTCCTTGTTGGCGTCGGGATGATGCTTCTTGGCGAGCTTGCGAAAGGCACTCTTGATCGCCGCAGCACTGGCGCCCCGCTGCACCCCCAAGACCTCATAGGGGTCGCGCATCCGTCGTCTCTCCTCACATATGCGAAATACGGGCATCGGCCGG
>JASBVG010000015.1 GCA_030147505.1 Tardiphaga sp. | reverse complement strand
AAGGAGCTGTCCCGCCGCGGCCACGCCGTCACAGCCATCGCCCGCAGCCCCGAGAAGATCGCGGCCCTGCCCAACGTCACGCCGATCAAGGGAGATGTGCTTGACCAGGACGGCCTTGCCAAGCTGTGGGCCGGGCATGACGTCGCTGTGAGTTCCATCCACTTCCTCGCCAGCGACGCCCTGAAGCTGATCGGTGCCGCGAAGGACTCCAAGGTCGGTCGCTACCTCGTGGTCGGCGGCGCCGGCAGCCTCGAAGTTGCTCCGGGTGTGAAGCTGGTCACAACCCCCAATTTCCCGGCCCAATACAAGGCCGAAGCGGAGGCGGGCTCGGCCTTCCTGGACCTGCTGCGGCAGGAAAAGGACCTGAACTGGACCTTCATCTCGCCCTCCGCGCTGTTCGAGGAGGGGGAGCGCACGGGCAAGTTCCGGCTCGGCACGGACCAGCTTCTCGCAGATGCGAACGGCAAGAGCTGGATTACCTTCGCCGACTACGCCATCGCGCTCGCAGACGAGATCGAACGGCCCGCCCATCTGAAGCAGCGTTTCACGGTCGGTTACTAAGCCACCGGCCGCCTCTCCGAGCCCCTCCAGGATAAACCTTCCTGTGCAAGGGCTTGGGGGGAGCACCGGACGGTGAGGGAAATATTGTCTGTCACGGGAGGCCGCTATATAAGGCCCGGCTCAACGGACCCCTGTCCGTCGCGAGTCGTTGCTTAGGAAGATAGGCCTCCCTTGGAAAAGTTGAAAAACTACCGACCGACCGACAAAGAGCCTTTCATGAACGACCGGCAGAAGGAGTACTTCCGTCTGAAGCTCCTCGCCTGGAAGGATGAGATCCTCAAGGAGTCCAAGCTCACCCTGCAGGCCCTGCAGGAGGAGAACGTGAACCACCCCGATCTCGCCGATCGCGCCTCGTCGGAAACCGACCGCGCCATCGAGCTGCGGGCCCGGGATCGCCAGCGCAAGCTGATCTCCAAGATCGACGCCGCACTGCTTCGGATCGAGGACAACACCTACGGCTATTGCGAGGAGACCGGCGAGCCCATCTCGCTCAAGCGTCTCGAGGCCCGTCCGATCGCGACACTTTCCGTGGAAGCGCAGGAACGCCACGAGAAGCGCGAAAAGGTCTATCGCGACGAATAGCTGAACTACCCGCCCGCCCGATCAAAGAGGCGGCCGTTTTGTCGTCGGGAGGTTGTCGATGGAGAAGCAACTTGCGATCGCCGAGATCCTTGCGGCCGTGCGCGTGAATCGGACGCCGCTGTCCACTCCGTCCGCGGGAGCGATTCCGCATGACGAGGCGGATGCCTATCGGGTTCAGGATGTGCTCCACAATCTGCTTTCGCCGGATTTCGGCGCGCAGGTCGGCTACAAGATCGGCTGCACCTCGACGGTGATGCAGGTCTATCTCGGCATCGATCATCCCTGCGCCGGCGGGCTGTATCAAAGCGGCGTTCACGAGAGCGGGGTTTCGCTTCCATACAAGAACTACATTCATGCCGGTGTCGAATGCGAGATCGCGGTACGGCTCGGGAATGACGTGGTTGCCACCGATGTGCCGTTCACGGCAGGATCGGTCGCGCCGATGATCGACGCTTACTACCCCGCCATCGAGATCGTCGACGACCGCTATGCGGACTGGCGGGGTGTCGATCCGCGCGTGCTGATCGCGGATGATTTTTTCGCCGCCGGCTGCGTGCTCGGCGCATCGGTCGCGCGCGCCGCTGCGCCGGACCTTCTCTCGGTGGCCGGTCGTGCGATCATCAACGGTCACGAAGTCGGTCGAGGCACCGGCGCGGACGTGCTCGGCCATCCGCATCATGCGCTCGCCTGGCTCGCTAATCATCTCGCGGCGAGCGGCAAGACGCTGCGTGCAGGCGACATCGTGCTCACAGGAAGTCTGGTCAAGACCGCATGGCTGGATGCCGGCGACGAGGTGTCGATGGAGCTGTCGGGCCTCGGGAGTGTCTCGGTACGTTTCGAGGCGTAGCCATTTACGAAACAACGACGGCCTCCCGTCAGGGGAGCTGACGGAAGGCCGCGTGTGAACATCGCAGCGCGTGGGAGCACGCTGCGATGTGGGAGCTCACAAGACTTTTAGTCAGGCATGATCTGATCCGAAAACCGGCGTCCACTTTTCGGGATCATGCCTTAGAAGGGCAGCAACACGTCCATCACCTGCTGACCGTAGCGGGGCTGCTGGACGTCGGTGATCTGGCCGCGGCCGCCATAGGCGATGCGGGCCTGCGCGATCTTCGAACTGTCGATGGTGTTGTCGCTCTGAATGTCTTCCGGTCGCACGATGCCGGCGACGATCAGTTCGCGGATTTCATAGTTGACGCGGATTTCCTGCTTGCCCTCAACCACGAGATTGCCGTTCGGGAGAAGCTGCGTGACGACGGCGGCGACATTGGTCTGCAATGCTTCCTGGCGCACCACCGAGCCCTTGCCGTCGCTCGACGATGAATTGTCGGTGGTGAGGAGCTTGCCCGGCAGAACCGATGTCGCCGGATTCTGGATCAGCTTGCTGCCGAGAAAATCGGTGACGCCTGAATCTTCCTTGCTGGTGCGGCTGCGCTGGGTCTCGTTGGCGATGTTGGCCTTGTCGGTGAAGTTCACCGTGATGGTGAGAATGTCGCCGACCTGACGTGCGCGCTGATCCTTGAAGAACGCGCGCGAGCCGTTTCGCCACAGCGAGTTCGCGTTGTAGGACGCGACCTCCGGCTTCGGCATCGGCATCTGCACCGGCTTGTAGCCCGGCTGCGTCGTCGGGTTCTCGATAGCGGTCAACGCCGGCTTCTCGCCGATGGAGGCAAGGCGGTCGATGGACGAGCAGCCGCCGAGGCCGGTGGCGAGAAGCGCTGCGAGAACGAGGGGACGGGACTGATACATGGACTTTACTCAGCTTTGCGAGAGACGGGCACGCGGTCGTTGGCGGCGAGGGCGACGGGAGACGGTGCGCGGGAGATCTTTTCGGAAGGTGCCGGGTCGGAGGTTGCGGGAGCGGGAGCCGGCGCGCGTTCCCCCGGGAGCGGCGAAGCGGACGGCGCGGAGACGGTGACTTCGCCGCGGCCGGTGACGACACCGGCGACGCTGCGCTTGGATTGCAGGTTCATGACATTGACGACGTCGCCCTCGGTGCCGGCTTCCATCGCCTTGCCGCGGATCGTGAGATAGATGCCGGCCGCGCGGTAAACGAGCGTGACGGCCTGATCGCGGACGACAAGGTCCGGCTTGGCGAGATCAGCATTGCGGATCGCCTGGCCGGCGCGAAGCTGGCGACGGCTCTGCATGCCGACGGCGCGATCGCGGCCGGCGCCGTCATTGCCGACTTCGGCTTTGGGACGACGCTCGACAATGACGTCGGATGATTTCAGCACTTCGTTGCGCTCGACGCCGCGGGCGAGCACGGCGACTTCGACCGTTTCCACAGCCGTGCCGGTGAAGCGCAGCTTGGCGGTCGGCGCGTTGCCGTCGCTGCCGATGGCGAACGTGACATCGAAACGGCCGCTGCGTGCATCGAAGCGTGTGGAGACAGGATCGAGCGCGCCGGTATAGGCGGGATCGAGCTGGGTGCCCTGCACGTCGCGGTCGAAGGTCAACGTCAGATTGGCGGCATCGCCGAGGCCATTACGATGTTGCAACGCCTGCGCGACCTGCGCTTCAATTTCCTTGCTTTCGATACTGCGGGACAGCCGCGTCACCGAGATCGACTGCAGGCCTCCGGTCTCGACGCCGATCACCTGATGGGTGCGCAAGGTTGCGATGATCTGAGCCGTCGTCAGTGAGCCGACGGTGCCGAGATCGGGCGCGCGATAGATGGCAATTCCCGCCGCCGGGCCGGCATTGTCGATGACGTCGCCGATCCGCACCACTTCGCTCGAGACCGAGATATTCGCGCGCAGCGTCGGTACGGCGATGGTGTCGTCGCGCCTGGCCTGGCCGAGTGCCGCGGTGGTGGCACCGGCAATGAGGGCGGTGGCGAGGAGCAGCGAGCGCATGGCTGATGTCATGATCATCCTCCTCAGCGGAACATGCCGGACGTGGATTGCAGCATCTGGTCTGCGGCGCTGATGACCTTGGCGTTCATCTCATAGGCGCGCTGCGCGGCGATCAGGTCGGAGATTTCGGTGACGACTTCGACATTGGCCTGTTCGAGATTGCGCTGTTGCATGTCGCCGAAACCGTCGAGATTGGCGGTGCCGTCCTGGGGCGGACCGGAGGCGGGGGTTTCGGTGAACAGGTTGTCGCCGATCGGATTGAGGCCGGCCTTGTTGATGAAGCGGGTCAGGCCGATGGTGCCGAGGATGGTCGGTGTCGTGGTGCCCGGCACGATCACCGAGACCTGGCCGGCGGCATTGATCGTGAGCTGCGAGGCAGCCGTCGGGATCGTGATGGTCGGCTGCAGCAGGTTGCCCTGCGCATTGACGATACGGCCCTGGCTATCCGTCGAGAACGAGCCGTCACGCGTATAGGTGAAGGTGCCATCGGTCATCTGGATCTTGAAGAAGCCTTCGCCGCGAATGGCGACGTCGAGATCGTTGCCGGTGGCGGACAATGTGCCTTGACCCATCAGACGCGGAGTGCCGACGGTCTTCACGCCGCCGCCGATATCGACGCCGACGGGGATCATGGTGCCCTGATCGGAGGCCTGCGCGCCGACGCGGCGCACATGGTCGTAGATGAGGTCCTGGAACGCCGCCCGCTGCTTCTTGTAGCCGGTGGTGCGCATATTCGCGATGTTGTTCGAGATGACCTGGACGTTGAGTTCCTGGGCCGCCATCCCGGTCGCTGCGGTGTAGAGTGCGCGCATGGGTCTGTGTCCTTAAGCCGGAACGTCGGCGAGTTTTTCGATGGCCGTGCGCCGCGAGTCGCCTTGCGACTGCAGCATGGTCGACAGTTCGGTATAGGCGCGGGTGACTTCGATCATCCGCGTCATCTCGGTGACCGAGGAGACGTTGGAGCGCTCGATGAAGCCCTGATTGAGCTTCGCAGTGAGTGACGGCTGCGGATTGACGCCGGGGCCGGCCGAATAGAGGTTCGAGCCTTCCTTCACCAGCTGCTGCGGCGAGGCGAACTGCACCATGCGAATCTTGCTGCGTACGCTGTCGATGCGGTTGGTGCCTTCCAGCACGGTGACGGTGCCGTCCTGCGAGATGTTGATGTCGTGATCCGTCTGCTGGAACACGATCGGACCGTTATTGCCGAGCACGGGGAAGCCGCTCGAGGTCACGAGCTGTCCCTGATTGTTGATCTGCAGGCTGCCATCGCGGGTGTAGCGCGTGCCGGCCGGGGTCTGCACTTCGAGAAAGGCGTTGCCGTCGATGGCGACGTCGAGCGGATTCTTGGTCGGCTCGACCGGACCGCCGGCGAAGTCGTGCATGGTGGCGCGGTCCTGCACGAAGGATACCCGGCGATCCCGGCCGGTGAAGTTGTCTTCACGGGCCGTGGGGCTCAGATATTCCTGAAACAGCGTCCGCTCGGCCTTGAAGCCTGACGTGTTGATATTCGCGATGTTGTTCGCGACGACGTCCATCTGCCGACGAAGCGTCATTTGCCGCGACAATCCGACGAGAAGCATGTTCTCCATCGGGTGATCTCCCCTGGTTCCAACGGACGACTCTCCCAAGCCGGTCCGTGGATCTCGTGAACCACTCAAGCTCTCCCAAGCCGTGGTTCACCCCAGTGGGTTAGCGAAACTCGTGCCAATTTAAAAAGAAAAGCGATTTCAATTCGTTGGTAGATTTTTGGTAGGTCGGGGAGGGCGGCAGAAAGGTCTCGTTGACCATAATTGCCGGCAGAATTTTCCTAGTGAATCCGGAAAATAAAGATTCCATTAACCATTGCGACCTAGCGTCCGGATCAGACAGGGCCTTGGGCGCTGGCAGCAGTTTGTATCGCGTCTTCAGGGCCTGCTTCGCAGCATCGAGCCCATCCAATTCCCGGAACGGGCAAGGCGATGGCGGATACGGACATTACAGAAGGCGCGTCCGCTGGGGACGAGGCCGGAACTCCCAAGAAGAGCAAACTCAAGCTGATCATCATTGGCGTGGTGGCGCTGGCGCTTGTCGGCGGTGGCGGCGGCTACTTCTTCCTGGCCAAGGGTAAGAAGAAGGAAGAGCACGCCGAAGCGGCTCCGGCTGCCAAGCCGCTGTCTTTCGTCGAGGTCCCGGAGATCATGGTCAACCTCGCTGGCCAGCCCGGCGAGCGTGTGCAGTATCTGAAGGCCAAGCTGGTGCTCGAAGTGAAGGACGCGCCGCAGGTCGCGCTGATTACCCCGTCGATGCCGCGCATCACCGATATGGCCCAAGTCTATCTGCGTGAGCTGCGCTCGTCCGACCTCAACGGGTCGATCGGCATGTTTCGGCTGAAGGAAGAGCTGACGCGCCGCGTCAATGCGGCGATCGCGCCGAATCACGTCAACGCGGTGCTATTCAAGGAAATCCTCATCCAGTGAAGATTTTCGCAGTGAGGGTGTGGGTCTAGAACGATGTCTACCGAGCAGGTCGATCAGGACGCAATTGCCGCCGAATGGGAAGCATCTCTGGATTCAGAGGATCCCGTCGAGGCCGCGAAAGCTGCTGCCGAGAACGAACTCACCGGCACCATGGCCGAGCAGTGGGCCGCGATGGTGGAAGATGGCGGCCGCGATCTCGGTGGCGGCAAGAACGGCGGCGAGCGCGTTCTGTCGCAGGAAGAAATCGACAATCTGCTCGGCTTCAGCGTCGGCGAAATCAGTCTCGACGACAATTCCGGCATTCGCGCCATCATCGATTCTTCGATGGTGTCCTACGAGCGTCTGCCGATGCTCGAAATCGTGTTCGACCGTCTGGTACGGCTGATGACCACGAGCCTGCGCAACTTCACCTCCGACAACGTCGAAGTGTCGCTCGACCGCATCACCTCGGTGCGCTTCGGCGATTACATGAACTCCATCCCGCTTCCTGCGGTGCTCTGCGTGTTCAAGGCCGAGGAATGGGAAAACTTCGGTCTCGCCACTGTCGATTCCAGCCTGATCTATTCGATGATCGATGTGCTCCTCGGTGGACGACGTGGTCAAGCGTCGCTGCGCATCGAGGGACGCCCTTATACGACCATCGAGACGAATCTCGTCAAGCGCCTGATCGAGGTCGTGCTGGCTGATGCCGAACAGGCCTTCCGGCCGCTGTCGCCGGTGTCGTTCAATATCGACCGCCTCGAGACCAATCCGCGCTTTGCGACCATCACGCGGCCTGCCAATGCGGCCATTCTCGTTCGTCTTCATGTCGACATGGAAGATCGCGGCGGCAATATCGAGCTGCTACTGCCCTATGCGACCATCGAGCCGATCCGCGCCACGCTCATGCAAATGTTCATGGGCGAAAAGTTCGGCCGCGATCCGATCTGGGAAAGCCATCTGGCTACCGAACTCGCGCAGGCCGAGATCGCCGTCGATGCGGTGCTCTACGAAGCCAATCTGCCGCTGAAGCAACTGATGACGCTCAAGGTCGGCGACACGCTGCCGCTTGAGATGCGGGCCGATGCGCTGGTGGCGGTCCGTTGCGGCGCTGTGACGCTCACTGAAGGCCGCATGGGCCGGGTCGGCGATCGCGTCGCGATCCGGGTCACGAAGCATCTGCGTAAGCCACACACCACCCTCGCGATGTTTGAGAAGGCAGACGAACAAACCAAGATGATGGAGGCACAATGAGCCATTCGCTGGGAATCGTGATAGAAGGCCTGGTCGCCGTGCTGCTCGTTCTGACCATTGGCTATTGCATGTTGCTCAACAAGCGCCTCAAGAAGCTGAAGGCGGACGAACAATCGTTGAAGGCGACGATCGGCGAGCTGATCACCGTCACCGAAATCGCCGAGCGCGCCATCGGCGGGCTCAAGCACACGGTGCGTGACGTCAACGAAAATCTCGGTGCGCAGATCAATGTTGCGACCGCGCTCGCCGAACAGCTCAAGGCGCAGCTCGCCGAAGGCGATCATGTGGTGCGCCGGTTGTCCAAGATCGCCATCGCGGCGCGCCCGCTCGCGGCACACGCCGAGCCAGTGGAAGCACCGGCAGCCGCTGCTGCGCCTGCCGGCCGCGTCTCCGCAGCACGCGCCAATGCCGCAGCGGCGCAGGCCTTTGCCGAGCGACGGAGGCCTGACGGCATCGCTGCATGAAGGCGTTCCGCGATATTCGTATCCTGCCTGTCGTTCTGGTGGCGGTGCTTGGTCTGGCGATCCTCAAGATCGCCGGCCTCGTGATCGATGGCGGCTATGTCTTCGAATATCAACCGCAGCCGGCCAGGCAGTCCGAGAAGCAATCCTGGGCTCAGGAGATGCTCAACTTCCCCGGCGGTGCCAAGCCGGTCGATCCGGATATCACGGGCTCAGTCGCTGCGAAGAAGGATGAACCCGCGAAGCCGACGGTGGCCGCGCCCGATGCGATTGCTGTCACCAACACGCCGCCGGTGGAGCAGGCGCCGAAGATCTCGGACTCCGAACGTGCCATTCTCGAGCGGCTGCAGGCGCGCCGTCAGGAACTCGATGCCCGTGCGCGCGAGCTGGAAATCCGCGAAAGTCTCTTGAAGGCGGCTGAAAAGCGCATTGAGACCAAAGTCGACGAGATGAAGGGCGTCGAGGCCGGCATTAAGTCGGCCACCGAGCAGAAGAGCGAGGCCGACGCCGCGCGCTTCAAGGGCATCGTCACCATGTATGAAAGCATGAAGCCGAAGGACGCTGCCAAGATCTTCGACCGACTGGAAATGCCGGTGCTGTTCGAGATTGCCTCGCAGATCGCCCCGCGAAAGATGTCGGACATTCTCGGCCTGATGCAGCCGGAGGCGGCGGAACGTCTGACCGTCGAGCTGGCGCGGCGCGCGCAGGGCGGCGAGCGCGCGGCTTCGACGACGGAACTGCCGAAGATCGAGGGGCGGCCGGTGCAACCGGTCCGGAATTAAAGAAAATCATTAACAACTCCTTAGAGGGCCGCTTCTAGATTTGGCGCGAGACGGACGAATGATCGTTCCTCGTAGCCTGGGCTGAGAGACACCTCGGAAATGCCGCGCGAGCTTGCCGCAGCATATTGGACGCGCACCCGCGCATGGACGTGGGCTGTTTCGCGTTGTGCCGGCCTTGCGGTGGTGCTCTCGCTTTCGACCACTTTTTCGCTTCCCGCCTTTGCCCAGAGCGTGAAGGGAACGGCGGCGCTTTCCACTTCGGGCGGCTATGCGCGTATCGTGCTCAAGCTCGCCGAGGATGTTGAATCCGAGGTGAGCCAGGCTGGTTCCGTCCTCATCGTCCGCTTCAAGCGTCCGATCGATGTTCCCGTTGAAATTCTTGCCGACGCCGCGCCCGACTATGTCGGCTCGGCGCGCCGCGATCCCGATGGCACGGCGATCCGCCTCGCGCTGTCACGCCGCGTGACGGTCAATTCGATGACCGCGGGTGAGCGCATCTTCATCGATCTGCTGCCGGATGGCTGGAAGGGTGCGCCGCCGGGATTGCCGCAGGACGTGGTCAAGGAACTGTCCGACCGTGCGCGCGCAGCCGAGCGCGCACTGCGGCAGCAGCGCGCCGTGGCGGACGGCCAGAAAAAGCCGCCGATCCGTGTGCGTGCATCCGTGCAGCCGACCTTCGTGCGCCTTGCTTTCGAAACGCCGCCCAATGTCGGCGTGTCGTCATTGCTGGAAGACAAGCGCCTGACGCTGACCTTCAATGCCGGGTTGGTCTTCGATCTTGCCGACGCAAAGCTGTCTGCGCCCGCCAATGTCGCCTCCATTGGTCAGGCGATGGACGGCAATCGCACGGCCGTCGAGATCGCGCTCATCGGCGATGTGGATGTGAAGTCGTTCCGCGACGACAAGAACTACTTCGTCGATATCGGTTTCCAGCAGCCGGACAAACCGTCGCCGCTCGCCCAGGCACCGGCAAAGCCACCGGTTGAAACGAAGCCTGCGGAGACAAAACCCGTTGAGGCTGCTCCTGCGCCCGTGCAGAAGTCCAGTGAGATCAAGCCGCCGACATCCGAGTCGATTGCGCGCGAGATCGCGGAGGAGAAGAAGAACGAAGCGCCTGCGGTTGCTCCTGTGGCAACCATCGAAGCGCCCAAGGTCGAGGCGGCAAATCCCGAGCCGGTGAAGGCGGCGGAAGCCGCACCTGCCATTGCTCCTGCGCCAGTGGTGGCTGCAGCGCCGATCAAGGAAACGCCGCCGGCACCTGTGCCCGTCGTACCCGCTCCGCCGCCTGCTGCAACTCCCGTGGAGCCCGCGGGCATCCCCGTCGAGATCAAGCGCAGCAGCGAAGGCTTGCGCATGAATTTTGCGTTCCCCGCGCCTACGCCAGTGGCGCTGTTTCGCCGTGGCGAAATGCTGTGGCTGGTGACGGATTCCAACAAGCCGATCGACGTTGCTGCGATCCGCCGCGATAGCGGTGCGGTGGTCGGCGATGCCGAGGCGATCAAACTCGACAAGGGGCAGGCGGTGCGTATCCGTCTCAACCGTCCGCAACTCGCCTCGCTCTCCGTAGACGATGTGAACGGCAACGGCCAGGCGTGGACGCTGACGTTGGCGGATACACGCCAGGTGCAATCGCAGCCACTGTCGGCCGTGCGCAACATTGCAGATCCCTCAAAAGCCAGCGTGCAGGTGCCGCTCGCAAGGCCTGGCCTGAAGCATCGCATCACCGATCCCGATGCGGGAGATGTGCTTACTGTCATCACCGCGCTGGCGCCGGCCCGTGGCTTTGTCCGTCGGCAGGATTTCGTCGAGTTCTCGCTGCTGGAATCGATCCACGGCGTGGTTGTGCAGACGAATTCCGACGAGGTCGCTGTCGATGCCGCCATCGACAAGGTGACGCTGACGCGCCCGGGCGGCCTCACGCTGTCGCCGGCCGATGCGGCTCCGCAGCGTGCTTCAACCGTGGCGCGGCCGATCTTCGATGTCGGGCAGTGGCGGATCGATCAGGAAGGCCCGTTCAATCAGCGTTTTGACAAGCTGATCGATGCCGCTGCCGTGGCGGACACCGGCTCCGTCGCCAATGCGCGCATGGATCTCGCCAAGTTCTACATGGCGCGCGGCATGTATCACGAGGCCAAGGGTGTCGCCGATCTCGCGATCTCCGATATGAAGGTGGGTGAGGAGAGCGCGGCAGCGCTGGTCATCCATGCTGTGGCGAGCGCGCTGATCGGACGTCCCGAGCAGACGCTGAAGGACATCGCCCAGCCCGTGCTCGGCCCGGGCTACGATGCGGAATTGTGGAAGGCCTTTGCTTTTGCCAGGCAGGGCAAGTGGGTAGAAGCGCGCGAGCGCTTCAAGAATTCGGAATTCACCCTGGCAGCCTTGCCGCCCGATCTGCAGCGCATCGGACTGATGATGGCGTTGCGTGCCTCGCTCGAAGTGAAGGACTATGCCGGCGCATCGGCGCGCGGCAGCGAGCTGGAGGTCGTCGGCATCCCCGCGGAGATGAAGCCGTCGGCGACGCTGCTCAGTGCGTGGCTCGATGAGGCGCTCGGCCGGGAGAAGGATGCGCTGTCGAAATATGCCGAGGTCACCGGCTCGATGGATCGACCGTCGGCCGCGGAGGCCAGGCTGCGGGAAATCGTGCTGCGCCAGAAGCGCAACGAGATCAGCGATGAAGACGCGCTGGCCGAGCTCGAAACGCTCGCCGTGACCTGGCGCGGCGATGCTGTCGAAGTCCGTGCGCTGCAATTGCTCTCGCAGATGTATGCTAAGACCGGCCGCTACAAGGATTCGCTGATGGCCGCGCGGACCGCGACGGAGCGCCAGGCCAATAGCGAGGCTGCGCGGCAGGTGCAGGACGAGGCGCAGGCGCTGTTCTCCGAAGTGTATCTCTCGCCGAAGGGCGACAAGCTGCCGCCGGTGGATGCGCTGGCGATGTTCTATGAGTTCCGCGAGCTGACGCCGATCGGTCGCCGCGGTGACGAGATGATCCGCCGGCTCGCCGATCGTCTGGTGGCGGTGGATCTCCTCGATCAGGCTGCCGAACTTCTGCAATATCAAGTCGATCACCGCCTCGAAGGCGCCGCGCGGTCGCAGGTCGCGGCGCGTCTTGCGACTGTCTATCTGATGGCGCGCAAGCCGGACCGCGCCATCGCGGCGATGCGCACCACGCGCATCAACGATCTCTCCGGCGAGCTGCGCCAGCAGCGCCTGCTGCTCGAGGCGCGTGCGCAGAGCGATATCGGCCGCCGCGATCTCGCGCTCGACATCATCGCCAATGTCGCCGGCCGCGAGGCGGTCCGGCTGCGTTCGGACATCTACTGGTCGTCGCGGCGCTGGCGCGAGGCGGCCGAGCAGATCGAACTCTATTACGGAGATCGCTGGCGCGACTTCACGCCGCTCACGACAAGCGAGAAGAGCGATGTGATCCGTGCTGTGGTCGGCTATGCGCTGGCCGAGGACGCGCTTGGCCTCGCGCGCTTCCGTGAGAAATTCGCGCCGTTGATGAATTCCGGCGCCGACAAGATCGCCTTCGATACCGCGAGCAAGCCGGCGACCGGCAACAGTTCGGAGTTTGCGGCCATCGCCAAGATGGCTGCCTCGGTCGATACGCTCGATGGTTTCCTGCGCGAGATGAAGCAGCGCTTCCCGGAGAGCAGCGCCAAGGCGACAGTTCCTGGCGTCGCCGACATGGCGCCGACAGGCTCGCTGCCGGCGATCCCGATGGTGCGCAAGATCGAGATGAGGCGATAGGATACAGTCCGGTCGCTCGCTACTGCCCGTAACTCTGCACCAGACTGCCCGCCACCAGCGACCAGCCGTCCACCAGCACGAAGAAGATCAGCTTGAACGGCAGTGACACCACCGCCGGCGGCAGCATCATCATGCCCATCGCCATCAGCACCGACGCGACCACGAGGTCGATGATCAGGAAGGGCAGGAACAACAGGAAGCCGATTTCGAAGGCGCGCTTCAGCTCCGAGATCATGAAGGCCGGCACCAGAATGCGCAGCGACATCTCGTCAGGCGTAGCCGGCGGCGGTTCGCCGGACAGGTCCATGAACAGCTTTACGTCCTTCTCGCGCACGTTCTTTTGCATGAAGGTGCGCAGCGGTCCGGCGGCGCGCACCAGCGCCTGCTCGACGGTGATGTCATTGGCGATCAGCGGCTTGATGCCGTCGTCATAGGAGCGCTGCAGCACCGGTCCCATCACGAAGGCGGTGAGGAACATGGCGAGCGCCACGATCACCGTGTTCGGCGGCGCCGTTGCGGTGCCGAGCGCGGTGCGCAGCAGCGACAGCACCACCACGATGCGCGTGAACGACGTCATCATGATCAGGATCGACGGCGCGATCGACAGCACCGTCAGCAGTGCGATCATCTGCACCGCGCGTTCGGTGACGCCGCCGCCACCGCCGCCGAGATTGATGCTGATGTCCTGCGCGATCGCCGGGCTCGCAAGGAGCCCGGCGGCGATCAGAACGGAGGTGAAAAATACTCTACGCGGAAGGTTGGCCGGCCTCACGAAGACGACTTCGGCCGTCCCAGCAGGGACGCCATCTCGTCTTCGAGATTCTCGAAGCCAGACTTGGTGGGCGGCGTGACCGCCGGAGCCTCCGCGCGGCTCGCGCCGGCAATCGAGACCTCCGGCGCGCGGGAGCGCGAAGCGGTCGCCGGTGCATCAGGCGCAACCGATGGCGCGCCGATGCGCGGCTCCGGCGCTTCCGAGCGGGCCGGTTCGCCGGACGGGCGACGCAGCGCAGCTTCGAGGCGCTGGGCCATGTCGGCGAGGTTCTGGTCGGCGGCTGAAATCGCGGCCGGAGTCGATGGTGTCGTGGAAACGATCGGCGGAGTTGCGACAGCGGGCGCTTCCGGCTTCGCGGCGGCGGCCGGCGCAGCCGTCACATTCGCCCGCTCCAGCGGGCGGGCCGGCGGCATGGTGCGGATCGGCGGATCTGCACGCATCGGGCGCGGCATCATGTTCTCGCTGCGTGGGATGAGGGGCTCGCTGCGCGGCATCTCGGAACGAGGCGTTTCGCTGCGGGAGGCGCGGAGCGGTGCGGCTTCGCGCTGAGGTGCCGGAGCCGGTTCGGGGCGAGGTTCTGGACGAGGCGGCTCGAGCGTGACGGCTGCTGCCGGCTCCGGACGGCGCTCGGGCAGCACGGCAGCGGCCGGGCGGCGGGGCTCCTCGACAAAAGACGGGCGGGCAGGGCGCGCAGGCGGTGCGGGCTCCGGGGCGACTTCCGGTTCCGTGCCGAGGTCGACGGGCTCCGGCGGCGCCCAGCTCGGTGCGTCGGCGAAAGACGGACCGCGCGCCGCCTCCCGCTGATTGGCCGGCTCACGCTCGCGGCCGGATGCGGCGCGGACGATATTCGGCTCGACAACGATATCGGACGGGCCGCCGATCATGATCAGGTGTTCGACATTGTCGCGGCGGACCAGAACGAGGCGGCGACGGCCGTCGACGGCGGCGGCATCGATGACGGCGAGACGCGGCATCCGCCCGCGTGCGGAATTGGCACCCAGCCGGTTGCCGCCGAATCGGCGCACCAACCAGGCCGCGAGGCCGATCAGCGCCAGCACGAAGACGAAGGCAAGGATGAAAGTGACTGCCGATGTTCCGTTCATAAAGAAGTCCCCAGACAGACGGCGGCTGGCTCCGCTCGCGTGCCCGACGCCTGCCGATTCTGCGATCGATGCAGGCCGGACAACGCGGAAATCGCGCCCCGACTGTTAACGCCCCCGGCAGAACCTGCCGATGGTTAACAATAAACTATGAATCGCCGCAGCCAAAACGACTTCTAGCCGCCCCGTCGTGTGGCCGAGCTTTGTGGTTAATCGGGCAATTCGGGCGAAAAAGCGATGCGGGGCGCAATAATCCCGCATTTTACGCGATCGCTTTACGTTTCGGTAATCATCTGCGCCCGGAGTTAACCGGTTATTAACCATGCAGCCGGCAAATTCTGCCTAGCTCGGACAAGGCGTCCGGGTGGAGCGGAGAAGCCCGATGGCGATCAGCGACCTGCCGATGTTGTCGGTGCTGCGTACCAAGATGCAGTGGCATCAGGAACGGCAGCGTGTGCTGGCCGAGAATGTCGCCAATTCCGATACGCCGAGGTTCAGGCCGCGCGATCTGGTGGAACCGAAATTCGACAAGGCAGGTGGTCCCGCGGCCGGCGGTGCCATGGGGCAGCTGCCGATGATGCGCGCCCAGGGCGTTAATCTCACGCCGTCCGGCGCGCCCTCGACCTTCGACGTCAATGGCCGTGTCGGCTACGAGACGCGCCCCGCCGGCAACGCCGTCAATCTCGAGGACGAGATGCTCAAGGTCTCGGCCAACCAGATGGATTTCGCTGCTGCGAGTTCACTCTACAGCCGCAGCCTCGGTCTCCTGAAGACCGCGATCGGGAAGCGCTGAGCTTCGAGCCTGAGGAGAGGGGCACATGACCGACAATAGCAGCGATTTCGCCAGATCGATGGGGATTGCGACCTCGGGCCTGCGCGCCCAGGCCGGTCGCATGCGCGTCATCTCGGAAAACATCGCCAATGCGCAGTCGACCGCGCAGACGCCGGGCGGCGATCCGTATCGCCGCAAGGTGCCGACCTTTACTTCCGAGCTTGATCGCACCTTGGACGCGCGCACGGTCGGCCTCGGTCGTGTGCGGCCGGACATGTCGGCCTTTCCGACCCGTTACGAGCCTGGCAATCCCGCAGCAGATGCGGCTGGCAACGTCAAAGTGCCGAACGTCAATTCGCTGGTAGAGATGACCGACATGAAGGAGGCCCAGCGCTCCTATGAGGCCAATCTCAACATCATCAGCGCCACGCGCCGCATGATCCAGCGCACCCTCGATATCCTCAAGGCCTGAACAGGACACACATCATGGCAGCCCCGAACGTCGCCGCGAATGCCTATGCCAGTCTCGCCCGTATCATGGACGGCGCGGGCGGCGTTGGCGGACTCAACAAGGTCGCTGAGGGCGGCGTTGGCCCGTCCTTCGGTGCGGTGCTCAAGGAAGCACTTGGCAGCGTGCTCGACGCCGGCCGCAAATCGGATGCACAGGCTGTCGCCATGGCCAATGGCAAGGCGAATGTCATGGATGTCGTCACCGCGGTGGCCGAGACGGATGTTGCCGTCTCGACGCTGGTGTCGGTCCGCGACCGCGTCATCCAGTCCTACGAAGACATTCTGAAGATGCAAATCTAGTCGCTGCGACTGCGTAACAAGGGGACAAACACATGACCGGACCCGAAACTCTCGACGTTGCTCGCGATGCAATCTGGACCATCGTGCTGGTCTCCGGACCGCTGATGGTTGTCGGCCTCGTCGTCGGCGTCGTGATCTCGCTGGTTCAGGCGCTGACCCAGGTCCAGGAACAGTCGCTGGTCTTCGTCCCGAAGATTCTCGCCGTCTTTGCCACCATGATGCTGGCGTTGCCTTTCATGGGCGATACGCTGTCGAGCTACATGATGCGGATATCGTCGCGAATCATCGGAGGGTGATACACATTCTTCATGCGTATCGACATTTCGCTCCTGCCGGCTCTCGCTGCTGCCTTCATGCTGGTGTTCGCCCGCATCGGCGCCATGGTGATGCTGTTGCCCGGCTTTGGCGAAAGCAATATTCCGATGCGCATCAAGCTGTCGATCGCCCTGGCACTGACGCTGATTATGCTGCCGGCCCATCGCGCCGGCTATAATGTCGATATGACCTCGATCACCCCGATGCTGGTGCTGATGCTGCGCGAGATCGTCATCGGCATCGTGCTCGGCGCCACCGCACGCGTCACCATCTCGGCCCTGCAGGTGGCCGGCTCGGTGATCGCCCAGCAGCTCGGCCTGGGCTTCGTCACGTCGGTGGATCCGACCCAGGGCCAGCAGGGCGTGCTGATCGGCAATTTCCTCAATCTGCTCGGCATGACGCTGATCTTCGCTACTGACACGCATCATCTCGTGATCGCTGCGCTCAGCGACAGCTACAAGATCTTCTCGCCCGGCGAGATCCTGCCGACGGGCGATGTCGCCAAACTCGCGACCAACGCCTTCACCGCGGCGTTCAAGATCGGCGTGCAGCTCGCAGCGCCGTTCCTCGTGTTCGGCCTCGTCTTCAATATGGGGCTCGGCGTGCTGGCGCGTCTGATGCCGCAGATGCAGGTCTATTTCGTCGGTGTGCCGCTTTCGATCATGATCGGCTTCCTGATCTTCGCGCTGGTGTTGTCGGCCATGATGGGCACCTACATGGATTACTTCGCTGGTGTGATGCATCAGATGATGCCGCGGACATAGGAGGGCGCCTGTGGCCGAGGATAGCGAGAACGAAAAAACACACGACCCCACGCAAAAGAAACTCGACGACGCTCTTGAACGCGGCGACGTGGCGAAAAGCCAGGAGGTCAATACCTGGTTTCTGCTGGCCGGCGGCACGCTGGTGCTGTCGTCATTCCAGGCGTCGATCGGCAGCGGCCTGCTGACGCCGATGAAAAACCTGCTGCAGAATTCGTGGATGATCCGCACCGACGGACCAGGTCTCGTCGAACTGGCGAAGGAGCTGTGCTTTTCGCTGCTGTCCACGCTGGCGATGCCGTTTTTGTTTCTCATCCTCGCGGTGCTGGCGGGCAATCTGATGCAGCATCGGCTGGTGTTCTCGGCCGAAGGTCTGACGCCGAAATTCAGCAAGCTGTCGCCGATGGAAGGCGCCAAGCGGCTGTTCGGCAAGCAGGCTTTGGCAAACTTCCTGAAGGGCCTGTTCAAGCTGATCGTCGTCGGCACGGTGATGTGCGCGGTGCTCTGGCCTGAACGTTTTCGCCTCGACGCCATGGTGCGCATCGATCCAAGTGCGATCCTCGGCATTTCCACGAGCTTGACGCTGAAGCTGCTGGGCGCGGTCCTCGCCATGCTGGCCTTCGTTGCCATCGCCGACTTCTTCTTCCAATACCGGACCTGGTTCGAAAAGCTGAAGATGTCGCTGCAGGAAGTGAAGGAGGAGTTCAAGCAGTCCGAAGGCGACCCCCACATCAAGGGCAAAATCAAGCAACTGCGTCAGCAGAGCATGAAGAAGCGCATGATGTCCGCGGTGCCTCAGGCATCAGTGATCATCACCAACCCGACCCACTATTCGGTGGCGCTGAAATATGAGCGCGGCATGCAGGCACCGATCTGTGTCGCCAAAGGCATGGACGCGATCGCGCTCAAGATCAGGGAAGTTGCCGGCAAGCATGACATCCCGATCGTCGAAAACGTCCCGCTTGCCCGTGCGCTCTATGCCACCGTTGAGATCGATGAGGAAATCCCGACCGAGCACTATCAGGCGGTGGCCGAAGTGATCGGCTATGTCATGGGCCTCAAACGCGGCCTGTCCGGGCGCCCGGCGTGATGTCCAGGCACCGTTGGAACACGGTACGAATCAGCCGGTTGGACGCAAAAGACCGGCGGAACCGCTTGCGTGCTGCCAGCGGGTTGGGGCACTCAGGAGGCGCGCCTGCGCGCGCTGCAACCACGATAGATAGGCGATACCCCGTCCGATGAGTGTCGAGACCGACCACGATGGCCAGATCTCGCTGGCGGAAACCAAGGCAGGCCAGGAGCCCGTGCGGCGCAGCGGCAGCATCGTTCTCGTCCTGCTGATTGCAGCGGCGATTGTCGCCAGCGCCGTCGCCTTCATGACCCTCGGGCGCGCCCAGGCGCAGCCCTATATTCTCGGCCTGCTGGCGCTGCTGGCCATGGTTGGTCTGTTCATGCTGTTTGCCATCGCAGCAGGTATCATCCGCTTCGCCGACCGCGCGGCCGAAGACCCGATCATGCGTGCGGTCACCAACGGCGCCTTCGATGGTATCGCGGTGACAGACGCACACGGCCATGTGGTCTATGCCAATGCCGCCTATCTTACTCTGACGGGCGCCGCCTCGATGCAGGAAGCCCGACCTGTCGAGCGTGTCTTCATCGGCAATCCCGATGTTTCCGAAGCTGTCTTCCGCCTGCTCAAGGCTGCTCGCGAGGGCAAGCGTCAGCAGGAGGAAGTGCGCGTCACTGTCGCCGACGGTTCGCATGGCCGCTGGCTGCGCATGCGCGTGCGCCCGCTCGGTGGCGGCAAGCGTGAGGCAAAGCAGACGGTATGGTCGGTGGCCGACATCACCCGTGACCGCCAGCGGCAGGAAGACGTGTTTCAGGAGTTGCAGCACGCCATCGAATATCTCGACCATGCGCCTTGCGGCTTCTTCTCGGTCAATCCGAAGGGCGAGCTCGTCTATGTCAACGCGACGCTCGCGAATCTCCTCGATCACGATCTCGCCGAAATCGGCTCCGGCGGTCTGAAGCTGTCGGACATCGTGTCCGGCGATGGCGCCTCGCTGCTTACTTCCATCGTGCCGATCCCCGGCGAGGTGAAGACTGAAGTTTTCGACATCGATCTCAAGCAGCGCGGCGGCAAGACCGTGCCGGTGCGGCTCTATCACAAGCTCGCTTTCGGGGCCGATGGTGTGCCGGGGGCGTCGCGTACGCTGGTGATCAGCCGTGCGCGCGACGAGCGTTCAGATCCGCAGCGCGCCGCCGAAGTGCGCTTCATGCGCTTTTTCGATCATACGCCGATGGCGATTGCCACCGTCGATCTCGGCGGCGCCGTGGTGCGCGGCAATGCCCGCTTCGCCAAGCTGGCACAGACGCTCAATGACAATGGCAGCGTCAACAAGTCGATCCTCGCAGCGCTGAACGAACGCGACCGTGCCCAACTGCTCGCGCCTATCGGTCAGGCGGCGCAGGGGCAGGGCGATATCGCTCCCGTGGAATTGCAGCTCACCGGCGCCAAGGAGCGCTGGGGCCAGTTCTTCGTCACCGCCGTGCAGGAAGAAGAGCGCGAGACCGAGGCCGCCATCGTCTACATGCTGGAGACCACCGAGCGCCGCGCGCTGGAGAACCAGGTCAATCAGGCGCAGAAGATGGACACCATCGGCCAGCTTGCCGGCGGCATCGCGCATGACTTCAACAACGTTCTCTCGGCCATCATGATGGCCAATGACTTCCTGCTGAACGCACACAAACCGACCGATCCGTCGTTCCAGGACATCATGCAGATCAAGCAGAACGCGACGCGTGCAGCGACGCTGGTGCGCCAGCTGCTCGCCTTCTCGCGCCGCCAGACGCTGCGCCCGACCGTGCTCAATCTCGGCGACGCGCTGTCGGATATCGATCTGCTCCTCAAGCGTCTGATCGGCGAGAAGATAAAACTCGAAGTGATCCACGGCCGCGATCTGTGGCCGGTGAAGGTGGATATCTCGCAATTCGAGCAGGTCATCGTGAATCTCACGGTCAATGCCCGCGATGCGATGCCCGATGGTGGTTCGCTCACGGTCCGCACCGGCAATATCTCGACTGAACAGGCCGAGAAGCTCGGCTATAAGGGCATGCCCATCGCCGACTATGTGGAGATCGCCGTCACCGATACGGGCACCGGTATTCCCGCCGAGATCGTCGAGAAGATTTTCGAGCCGTTCTTCTCCACCAAGGAAGTCGGCAAGGGCACTGGCCTTGGTCTCTCGACGGTCTACGGCATCGTCAAGCAGACCGGCGGCTTCGTCTATGTGGACTCCAGGGAAGGACAGGGCACCACATTCCGCATCTTCCTGCCGCGCCATCATCAGGACAAGGAAGCCGTGCCGGATCCGATTGTCGCTGCCGCCATCGCCGCGAAGGAGGCCGCCAAGCCGAAGGCCGATCTCACCGGGCAGGGTACGATCCTGCTGGTGGAAGACGAGGAGGGCCTGCGCGGCCTCAATGCCCGCGGCCTGCGCTCGCGGGGCTATACGGTGGTCGAAGCCTCCAACGGCGTCGAGGCGCTGGAGATGTTCGAGGAGCAGAATCGCGAAATCGATCTCGTCGTTTCCGACGTGGTGATGCCGGAAATGGACGGGCCGACGCTGCTGAAGGAGATGCGGGCCCTCAATCCGGATCTCAAGATCATCTTCGTGTCAGGCTATGCCGAGGAAGCGTTCGAGAAGAGCCTTCCCGAGAATCAGCAGTTCGCCTTCCTGCCCAAGCCGTTTGCGCTCAGTGCCCTGATCGAGAAGGTAAAGGAAACGATGGCGCCAACCTAATCCCGGTTGGCACGTCATCATTCTTTCGCAATGCAACGTAAGCAATTGAAACTGCAGCTTTCTCCTGCTTTAGAACGCCCCTAAACCCGCGACCGAGCGCCGCAGTGGTGCGGCGTGAAGCGCGCTTCCCTTTTGCTGCGGCGTCGCCATCTTAGTGGGCGATTTCCCCCTGCCGGGGATTGAGGGAAAAGACCATGACTTTCACGTTCAGCATGCGCGGCGCGATCAAGACGCTGGCCGTTGTCCTGTCGCTGGCGATGCCGCTCACGATTGCAATCTCGGCTGCCGATGCGCGTCCGGGCGGCGGCAAGAGCAGCATGGGTTCGCGCGGCACCAAGACCTTCTCGGCGCCGCCTTCGACGGCAACTGCGCCCAACGCGGCGCAGCCGATGAACCGCACCATGCAGCAGCCGGGCGCCCCCGGCATGGCCGGACCCGCCGCTGCGGGCGCAGCCAGCAAGGGCGGCTTCTTCAACCGTCCCGGCATGGGCATGCTCGGCGGTCTCGCCGCCGGCTTCCTCGGCGCCGGCCTGCTCGGCATGTTGTTCGGCGGCGGCTTCCTCAGCGGCCTCGGCAGCATGATGTCGATCATTGGCCTCCTGGTGCAGGTTGCCCTGATCGTCATCGTCGTCCGCCTGGCCATGAAGTGGTGGCAGCGCCGTAACCAGAACCAGACCGCGTCGGCCTATGCCGGCCCGGCTGGCGCACAGTCCTACAACGCGCCGGAAGTCAACCAGACCGCTCAGACCAGTCACGCTTATGGCGCTCAGCAGCAGGGCAACGAAGCCCCGCAGGCCGCGCCGCGCAGCGCGCTGGGCGGTCTCGGCGGCTTCGGCTTCGGTTCGCGTCAGGACGAACGTCCGGTTGAGATCCAGCCGAAGGACTATGAGGACTTCGAGCGTCTGCTTACCGAAGTCCAGGCCGCCTGGTCGAAGGAAGACGTCGATGCGCTCGGCAAGCTGGCAACGCCGGAAATGACCTCGTATTTCGCGAAGGATCTCGCGGAGAACAAGGCCAACAACGACATCAACACGGTGACGGACGTCAAGCTGCTGCAGGGCGACCTCGCCGAAGCCTGGCGCGAAGGCAATGTGGAATATGCCAGCGTGGCGATGCGTTTCTCGCTGGTCGACAAGACGGTCGAGCGCGGCACCAACCGTCTCGTCGCCGGCAGCGAGACACCGACCGAAGCGACGGAAGTCTGGACCTTCCAGCGCGAGAATGGCGGCAACTGGGAACTGTCGGCGATCCAGCAGGCCTAACACCGCCGCCAGATCGAGAACGATGCAAGCGCCGCGGGGCAACCCGCGGCGCTTTTGCTTGGCAGACGCTATACGAACCAACTGGCGCGTGGTCTGTTACCTCTGCTCTGCATCTTCGACGAGGTTCCGGCATGCGCTACGAGTTGTACTACTGGCCGATGATCCAGGGGCGCGGCGAATATGTCCGCCTCGCGCTGGAGGAGGCGGGTGCGAACTATATCGACGTCGCCCGCGGCAAGGCCAGCATGGGCCCGATGATGAAGATGCTTGAGGCATCGAGGGGGCTGCCGCCTTTCGCGCCGCCATTCCTCAAGGCCGGCACGCTGATGATCGGCCAGACCGCCAACATCCTGTTCTACCTCGGCGCGCGTCATGGCCTCGCACCGAAGAGTGAAGCGGGGCGGCTGAAGCTCAACGATCTGCAACTGACCATCGCGGATTTTGTGATGGAGGTGCACGACACCCACCATCCGATCGGGACGTCGCTCTACTACGAAGACCAGAAAGGACCCGCGAAACAGCGCACGGCGGAGTTCTGGAAGGAGCGGGTGCCGAAATTTCTCGGCTATTTCGAGCGGCTGCTGAAGGCGAGCGGCGCCGCCTATATCACCGGGCGCAAACTGACCTATGTCGATCTCTCGCTATTCCAGATCGTCGAGGGCCTGCGCTACGCGTTTCCGAAACGCATGAAGGCATTCGAGCGCGAGATACCGACGCTCGTCGATCTGCGCGACCGCGTGGCGGAGCGGCCGAACATCAAGGCCTATCTCGCCAGCGATCGCCGCATTCCATTCAATGAGGAAGGCATCTTCCGGCGCTACAAGGCGCTGGACAAGTAAGGTGAGCACGCCGGGCCTTGCCCACCCTGCATCTGCTCAAACGTACTGATCGATCCGCGTGCCCTGACCCGGCGGCAGCGGCGGGCGCGGTGGCGGCGATGGATTGCGCTCCTCGGCGGTTTCCGGCTTTTTCGGCTCCGGCGTCCGCGCCTCGATGGGCTGGATCGGTGCGGCCGGCGGCGTGCTGGTCACGCTTGAAATACTCATGACAATGTCCTGTTTCCCAATACGTTCAGGAAACATGGGCGCGCGTGCACAAAGAGTGATGAATCATTGCCTGCAATTTGAAGCGATCGCCGGTAAAGGCCGGCGCTAGTGAACGACCCTTTTGCGCAACCGTTAAAATTGTCGCGACTGGTTCATTCGTTCCGGCCGCGCGACACGGAGATCGCCGCCGTGGTCTTGTCGCGCGTGCAGCGAAAGTCGAGCCGGCGAAACCTCATCTTGATGTCGTTGCCGCGTAGCAAGCCCATGCGGCCGAGGCAGCGTTGCGAGCCGCGCAGTGTGTCCTGCTTGGGGATGGTGAAAACGATAGCCCCGGCGCTGGCGACGAGACCGGTGAAAGCCGGTGCCGGCTTGCGCGTCGGTGACTGGGCGAACAATTCGTTGGTCACCGAGCGGCTGGTGCAGCCGAGCCGCAACTGCTTCGCCGCGGGATGCGAAAGATAGATCACATTGGCCGCCGTACGCCCGATGCTGAGGCCATCGATCTGGCTCTTGAGCTGCCTGGCGAGATCGTCGCAGCGATCGGCATAGGCCGGCGAGGCGAAGGCAGCGAGCAAGACCAGAGCGGCAGCGAGAGCGTAGGCGCGGCGGTGGTCGATCGGCATGCGTATGTCTCCTCAGTCCCGATCGCAGTGAAACGTCAGAAACCGCGATGACGCAAGGTGTTAGAGGCAGGAAAAAGCGGAGGGACGGAGCTGGTATCGGCCCGATCCGGGGCACCGCCATGTTCTTTTGAACTCTTCAAAATGTGACGGAAACCTCTTAAAAGGGCTCCAAATTCCTGTCCCTTGAGGCCCGTCCCATGAACGCTCCCACCGCTTTCCCCGATCAGCAGAAGCCGGTTCCGCCCTACAAGCACACCCCGCTGTTCCCGCTGGGTAAGGACACGACGCCTTACAAGAAGATCACCTCCGAGGGCGTGAGCGTCGAGACCGTGCTGGGCAAGGAGATGCTGGTGGTGTCGCGGGACGCTCTGAAGGCGCTGTCGGAAGCCGCCTTCGGCGACATCAACCACTATCTGCGCCCCGGGCACCTGCAGCAGCTGCGCAACATCCTCGAGGACTCCGAAGCCTCGTCGAACGACAAGTTCGTCGCGTTCGACTTTCTCAAGAACGCGAACATTGCTGCCGGCGGTGTGCTGCCGATGTGCCAGGACACCGGCACCGCCATCATCATGGGCAAGAAGGGCTGCAACGTCATCACCGATGGCGAGGACGAAGCTGCGCTCTCGGAAGGCGCGCGCGACGCCTATCTGCGCCGCAATCTGCGCTACTCGCAGGTCGCGCCGCTGACCATGTATGAAGAGAAGAACACCGCCAACAACATGCCGGCGCAGTGCGAGATCTATGCCGAGGGCGATGATGCCTACAAGTTCATGTTCATGGCCAAGGGCGGCGGCTCGGCGAACAAAAGCTTCCTGTTCCAAGCAACGCCGTCGGTCCTTACCAAGGATCGTCTGCTCGCTTTCCTGAAGGAAAAGATCATGACGCTGGGCACCGCCGCGTGCCCGCCTTACCACCTCGCCATCGTCATCGGTGGCACCTCGGCCGAACTCTGCATGAAGACGGTGAAGCTCGCCTCTGCGCGCTATCTCGACGCGCTGCCAACGCAGGGCTCGCCGGACGGCAATGCCTTCCGCGATCTGGAGATGGAGCAGGAAATCCTTAAGATGACGCAGTCGTCCGGCGTCGGCGCGCAGTTCGGCGGCAAGTACTTCTGCCACGACGTGCGCGTGATCCGCATGCCGCGCCACGGCGCGTCGCTGCCGATCGGCCTTGGCGTGTCCTGCTCGGCGGATCGTCAGGTGCTCGGCAAGATCACCAGGGACGGTGTCTATCTGGAAGAGCTCGAGCACAATCCGGCGCAGTATCTGCCGAAGGTGGAGGAGTCGCTCGGCGGTGATGTGGTCAAGATCGACCTCAACAAGCCGATGAAAGATATTCTCGCCACCCTGTCGCAGTATCCGACCAAGACCCGCCTGTCGCTCACCGGCACCATGATCGTTGCCCGCGATGCCGCCCATGCCAAGCTGCGCGACCGCCTGGAGAAGGGCGAGCCGCTGCCGGATTATTTCAAGAACCATCCGGTCTATTACGCCGGTCCCGCCAAGACCCCGGAAGGCTATGCCTCGGGCGCCTTTGGCCCGACCACGGCCGGCCGCATGGACAGCTTCGTCGACCAGTTCCAGGCCGTCGGCGGCTCCATGGTGATGGTTGCCAAGGGTAACCGCGCTGTTGCCGTGCGCGAGGCCTGCAAGAAGCATGGCGGCTTCTATCTCGGCTCCATCGGCGGTTCGGCGGCCAATCTCGCCGAGCACTGCATCAAGAAGGTCGAGGTCGTGGAGTATCCGGAGCTCGGCATGGAGGCGATCTGGAAGATCGAGGTCGAGGATTTCCCGGCCTTCATCATCATCGATGACAAGGGCAACGACTTCTTCAAGGAACTGAACCTGGGCTAAGGCCCTGTGTCCCGGACGCGACGCAACGCGTAGCGTTGCTTCGCAGAGCCGGGACCGTCCCAAACGCCGGAGTCTGTAACGGTCCCGGCTCAGCGCAGCAGCGTTTCACGCTGCAGCGCGTCCGGGACGCCGGTGATCTTATCAACGCGTGTTACCCCCACTTTCCTCCGCTACGACGGCTTGCGGGGCTCCCTCACTCTCGCTAGAACAAAAAGAGTACGCGAGAGATGTCCGTGACCGAATTCGCTCCCTATTTCCCGATTGCCACGCTGGCGCTGGCCTTCATCGCAGCGCTGTTTGCGATCGTCGCTGTCATCATGGTCGCGCGCCGTCCGCTGGCGCTGGAGCGTGCCGAGGTCAGCGAACTTCTGCGCTTCGAGGGCGATGCCATCCGCGCGGCCTCCGATGCGGAGATCCGCGCCGTACGGCAAGAGCTGTTGCAGACCATCAACCAGCAGCAGGGCGCCGCCGCCACCATGATGCTGAAACTCTCCGAGCAGCTGCTCCGGCAGGTGGATAGCTTCGGTCAGCGCCTCGAAAGCTCGAACAAGACCACGGAAACGCGCATCAACGATATCGGCACCAAGCTGAATGCCGATATCGGCCGCATGGAGCAGGGTGCTGTGGCCGCGAGTGAGGGATTGCGTGGCATTGTCGAGCGCAAGCTCGATCAGTCCGGTGTCACGCAGTCGGAAGCCGCGCGCAACCTGCGCGAAGAACTCAGCGGCAGCTTCCAGCGCATGCGTCAGGGCGTCTCGGAAACGCTCGGTGAGATCAGCAATCACCAGAAGGAACGCCTCGACGCGACGAAGCTTGCGATCGACGAGCTGATCCGCACCCAGGGTCAAAGCGGCGAACAACTGCGCCAGACGGTGGAAGGCCGGCTCGATCAGCTCCGCACGGAAAATGCCGCGGAGCTGGAGAAAGTCCGCACCACCGTCGATGAAAAGCTGCAGACCACGCTGGAAGCGCGGCTCAACGAGAATTTCGGCCGCGTCGTCGAGCAGCTCAACAAGGCCTATGAGGTGTTCGGCGAGATGCGCAGCATCTCCACCCATGTCGGCGATCTGAAGAACGTGCTCACCAATCCCAAGCTGCGCGGCACCTTCGGCGAAGTGCAGCTCGCGATGCTGTTGCAGGATTTCCTGTCGCCGACGCAATATGTGAAGGACGCGCAGATCAAGCCGAATTCGGCCGAGCGCGTCGAATATGCGATCCGCCTGCCAATGATCGATGGCGACGAGATGCTGCTGCCGGTGGACGCAAAATTTCCGCGCGAGGATCACGAGCACATGCTCGAAGCGCTGGAGGCCAATGACGTCGAATTGGCCGCGCATTTCCGCAAGCAGCTCGAAAACCGCATCAAGGCCTTCGCCAAGGACATCGCGAAGAAGTATATCAACCCGCCGCGCACCACCGAGCGCGCCATCCTGTTCCTGCCGACGGAAAGCCTGTTCGCCGAGGTGCTGCGCATTCCCGGCCTGTTCGATCACGTCCAGCGCGAATGCAATGTGATGCTGGCGGGGCCGACGACCTTCGCCGCCATCCTGCACGCCTTCCAGGTCAATCACCGATCCATGGTGATCGCCGAGCGCTCCGGCGATGTCTGGAAGATCCTCAGCGCCGTCCGCACCGAATTCAAGCGCTACAACGACACCGTGGGCAAGGTCGCCCGCCAGCTCAACACGGCGGTGGGATCGGTCGCCGAACTCGACAAGCGTTCGCGCCTGATGGACCGCGCGCTGCGCGATATCGCCATCATGCCGGACGATGGCAGCGCGGCGCGGATGCTGGGGCTCAATGAAACGCTGCCCGATGACGGCGAGGACGATCTGATCAAGGCCATCGGCGGCGCAGCGCGCGATGCGTTGCTGGAAGAAGACGCACCGTCGCCGGACTGATCGACATGATCGCCATCGGCCTCGACGGGTTTCGCCAGGGTTGGGTCGCCGTCACCATTAATGGCGATCGTCGCAGCATCGCTTTTGCGCCTGACATCTCCTGGCTTGCGTCGCAGCGTTTCGACCGCGCGGCCATCGATATTCCCATCGGCATGACCGACGATGGTGACCGCCTCTGCGATCGTCTGGCGCGCGCGAAGCTCAAGCCGCACGGTTCACGCGTTTTCTCCGGTGTACGACGCTGGCTGTGGGAGGGATTCAGTACTCCCGCCAGTGCCAATGAGGAGGCGTTGCGGCGCGGCCAGACGCGGATATCGCTGCAGCTCTGGCATATCGGTGCGAAGATCATGGAGGTCGATGCATTCGTCCGGACGCACCGACAGCCCGATCTTCACGAGGCGCATCCCGAACTGGTCTTTCTTCGTATGAATGCTGGCAGTCCGCTGCCCTCGAAACATACGGAGCAGGGGCTTGCTCTCCGTCGCGCCCTTCTTATTGCGCACGGCTTCGTCGAACTCGATGATTGGCTCACCGCCCGGCGTAGGGGCACTGGTGCCAAGCGTGACGACATCCTCGATGCCTGCGCCGTCGCTCTGGCCGCACGCGATCTCGGCGGATGCCTGCCGGGTGGCGACGCGCTCCGAGACTCCTTTGGTCTGCCAATGCAGATCTGGTTCTGATCGATTCGCTACACCGAATCGGACTCGACAAAATGCGACTCAGGGATTCAGTAGAACGGTCGATTAACTACAATTTCGCGAGACTCGATTCTGCCCGAACTCGCAAGCCGTCGCAGCAAAAAGAAAAGCGGTGACGACTCGCGGAGTCCTGGTCCAATGGCAATCGGAACTGATCCCAGATTCGAGGCGGGGCCATGATTGATGCTCTGAAGATGAATATGACCGTGGTGGCGCTGCTCGCTGCAGCCAGCGCCATCAATGGCGTGATGTTCTACCAGTATCTCTGACGATCGTTACGATGCCGCGGCTGCGGCGCGCAGGCGCCGGCCGACGAGAACACGGAAGACGACATACTGGATGGCAAAGGCTGCCACTTTGGCGCCGACCAGCACCACCGAAACATAGAACGCCCAGAGCTTCATGTCGCCGCTGAGCGCCGCGCCGATAGTGCCGGCGCCGAGCGCGAACATCAGTGTCGCCCAGGCGTAGCCGGCCATCATCACATAATCCGGGATCGTCTCGCTGACGATGGGCGGCAGGTAGCGCAGCATCCAGCCCTTGCGCAGCATGATGGCGCCGATGGCGAAATGGCCGATGCTCGGCTTTGCCAGCACGAAGCGGGGGTCGTTGGTGAGCAGGGTCGCGCCGCCGAGCACGATCACCAGTGCGCAGCTGGCATAGGTCATCACATCGAGCCTCTCGCCCTTGATGCGCGCACGGATGAATTGTGCGATGGCGCCGGCGATGGCGACGCAGGTCGCCAGCACGACATCGCCGGTGATCAGATAGAGCACCAGGAAAAGGATGGTCGAGAAGAAGTCCTGGCCGAGCTTGGCGAACACGTCCTTCATCGCAGGTCTCCGGAGAGTTTTGCGGTGGCTTCTTTCCCGCGCCGATATTGCGGGTACCATTTCGTGAAGTAGAGCGCCGCGTTGCGGGCGGCGAAGGCAATGGCGAAGCCGATCCAGAGCGGAATGCCCGGCACGAAGATCACCAGCATGTCCGCCAGTAGCATCGCCACGAAGGCGAAGGTCCAGGCCCAGGTGATTACGTAATTTGCTGCAAGAAAGCCGGGCAGTTTCGTGGTCTCGATATCCACCTGCTCGCGGGCATATTGCAGCGTGAATGGCGCACGGATCGCGAGCGAGAGCAGTGCGATCGCCAGCACGCCGAGATCGACCGCCAGGTGCAGGGCGGTGCGGCTCCAGTTGCCGTCGATCAGCGTGACGTAGCAGCCGATGGCGGCGAACAGCAGCACGGAGCCGGCCGCGAGCATCTTCACCGAGCCGCCGCGGGCGACATCCCAGATGACGATACCGAGCGCCAGCGCTGCGGCCGCGAACAGGCTCATGGTCGCGGAGGCGACCAGCATGAGCAGGGCGAAGGTGCCGAACGGAGCAAGGATGAGAAAGGCGGCCATACGTTTTTCCGATTGGCGTTGCCGGTTATCTTTACGATGTAAAGATGCGTTTAGTCCTGTCATGCCGAGGCGTCAAGCGAAATCTTTACACTGTCAAAATGGCGGCCTATAAGTGGTCATGGCAAAGACGCTTCGTATCAAGGCCCCCCGGAGGCCGCCGCAACTTCGCCGCAAGTCTGCCGCCGCGAAACCGCACGGCGAAAAATCGGCGAAGAAGCCGTCCGCGGCGGAATCTCCCTATCATCACGGGGACTTACAGGTTGCGTTGCTGAAAGCCGCGCAAACCGTTTTGGAGCGGGATGCGCTGCCCGGGCTGACACTTCGCGCAGTCGCCCGCGAAGCCGGTGTTTCGCATGCCGCACCGACCCATCACTTCGGCGATCTGACGGGCCTGCTCAGCGAACTCGCCGCGGTTGGCTTCCGCAATTTCAACGCGACTCTGAACGCTGCCAGCGCCACCGGTGCGACGCCGATCGAGCGCTCGCTGGCCCGCGCTCGCGCCTATCTCGCTTATGCGCGCGCGCAGCCCGGCATGTATCAGCTGATGTTTCGCACCGAACGGCTCGACATGAACCGTCCGGCGCTGAAGGAAGCGAGCAACATCTCCTTTGCGAGCCTCGCCCAGGTGGTCGGCATCGTCCATTCCGGCGATGTCGCGACCGATGCCTTGTCGATGCAGCAGGCGGCACAGATCGCGCGCACCTGGTCGCTGGCGCATGGATTCGCCATGCTCGTGCTGGCCGGACGGCTTGACTACATGCTCGATCGTCTGCCCGGCAGGCCTGATGCGGAAGTGCTGTTCGTGGAAATGTTGAAGATCAGCGTGCCGCCGCCGCAATAACGGCTGGAAACTCTGTTGCCGATGCGCGTCGATCGCGCATGACGCCGCGAATATGCGCAGCCTGTGGCTGGCGCGCCGCTGGCACCTGGAGCGGAATCGATCTAGAAGACAAAATCATTCCTTCAGTCGTGCCAGTTCCCGCCTCATGCCAGTCTCCACCGTCACCAAGCCCTATCGCATCGGCCGCTCCAAGACAGGTCTCGGCCTGTTCGCCACCCAGCCGATCAAGAAGGGCGTGAAGATCATCCGCTATTTCGGTCCGCTGCTCGATTCGAAGAACGAGAAGCACGATGCGATCGAGAACAAGTACCTGTTCCAGATCAGCAAGCGCTGGACCGTGGATGGTTCGATCCGCAAGAACGTCGCGCGCTATATCAATCATTCCTGCAAGCCGAACGCCGAGTCTGACGTCAATCCGGCGAAGAAGAAAATCATCATCCGCTCCATCAAGAAGATCGAGCCGGGCGAGGAGATCAATTACGACTACGGCACGGAATATTTCAAAGAATATCTGAAGCCGATCGGCTGCAAATGCGAGGGCTGCGAAGCCAAGCGCAAGAAGAAGCGCGCCAAGCTCCGCGCGGAAAAGGCGAAGGCCAAGGAAAAGGCCGAACGCAAGGAAGCCAAGCAGGCTGAGAAGGCCAGGCGCAAGAAGGACAAGGTGAAGGCGAGAAAGGCCGACGCCAGGAAGCCGTTGAAAAAGACCGCGAAGGTTGCTGGCAAGGCAAAGACAGCAAAGGCGAAGGTCGGGAAGAAGGCCAAGGCTGTCGGTCAGACGTCAAGGATGAGCAAAGCCAGGAAGAATAAGGCGTAACGCGCTCTTCTTTCACCTCTCCCCGCAAGCGGGGAGAGGAAGCGATAGATCGATGTGTCGGGCTCACGCCATTCGGGCTGTACTGCTCTTGCGCAATCCCACAAACTGCAATTCCGCGAACACGCCCACGGCGATCGCCTGCGCGGCGACGAAGATTTGGCCGAGCAGATTCGGGCTCACTGCACCCGAGAACAGCAGGCCGATGCTGCCGAGCGTCCAGGCGGCATTGCCGATGATGACTGCGAGCACCAGCAGCCTCGGCATGGTGGCGCGCAAGCCGAGCCAGCCGATCAGGGCCATATAGGCGATCAGGAAAAGGCCGGATTCCAGCAGCAGTGCCTCGGGCAATTGCAGAAGTGGCGCTAGTGTGCCGGCGGCAAAAGTCAGCAGCAGGGCCATGGCGCCGCTGACGACGGCGTCGATCTGGATGGCGCGGCGGAGCAGCAGGGACGGGGCGATCATGGTCGTTCTCCTCAAGTGACCGGTTGCGATGTCCCGAAGATGTCCGCCCCGTGGAGGCAAATCGATTACCTCGCAGGTCATGGAAGCACGAAAGGCTGCATGGTAGTTTTTTCGCCATGACCACAGAGCTTGCAACCTCGACTCCCGGCCGGTCCATGGCCATCGGCGACCACCTGCGCGAATGGCGTCAGCGTCGCCGCCTCAGCCAGCTCGACCTTGCCGGCGATGCGGAGATTTCCACGCGTCATCTCAGTTTCGTCGAAACCGGCCGTGCGGCACCGTCGCGCGAAATGGTGCTGCGTCTGGCCGAACGGCTCGACGTGCCATTGCGCGAGCGCAACGTGCTGCTCGTTGCCGCCGGTTTCGCGCCCGCCTTTCCGCAACGAAAATTGGATGATCCGGCGCTCGCATCCGCACGGCAGGCCATCGATGTGGTGCTGAAAGCCCACGAGCCGCATCCGGCGCTGGCCGTCGATCGGCACTGGAACCTGGTATCGGCGAACGGCATGGTGATGCCGCTGCTTTCGGGCATTCCCGCCGAACTATTGGCGCCGCCGCTCAATGTACTCAAGCTGAGCTTCCATCCCCAGGGCCTCGCGGCGCGCACGGTCAATCTGAGCGAATGGTGCGCGCACCTGCTGGAGCGTCTGCACCGGCAGTGCGAGGCGACAGCCGATGCCGAGCTGATCAAGCTGTATCAGGAACTGAAGACCTATCCTGTCCCAGCACGCTCAGCGCCCATTTCGGCGGACAGTGTCGTGGTGCCGTTCCGCATGAAACTTGGCAACGATGTGCTGAGCTTTATGTCCACCACCATGACCTTCGGCACGCCGCTGGACATCACGCTGGCCGAAATCGCCATCGAGACCTTCTTTCCGGCGGACGCCGCGACCACGCAAAAGCTGAGGATGCTGGCCGATACCCGATAGTCTCGGGAACCGCGGCCTTGCCGCATGGGGCTGCGCGGCCTATCTGTGGGCAACCAAGAATGCAGGGAGGCCGCCATGAGTGCCATCAAGCCACTTCAGATCGATATCGTTTCCGATGTGGTCTGCCCGTGGTGCTATATCGGCAAGCGCCGCATCGAGAATGCCATCGCGCTGGCAGCCGATGTTCCCGTTCACGTGAACTGGCGCCCGTTCTTCCTTAATCCCTGGATCCCGCCCGAGGGCATCGATCGCTCGACCTATCTCGAGACCAAATTCGGTTCGGTGGATGCCTATAAGGGCATCGCCCAGCGCGTCGTCGCCGCGGCGGAGGAGGAAGGGCTGAGCTACAAGCCGGATTCCGTGAAGCGACAGCCCAACACCATCGATTGCCACCGTCTGATCCTCTGGGCAGATGCCATCGGCAAATCGGCCGAGATGAAGCAGAAGCTGATGGAATTGTATTTCCGCGATGGCGGCGATCTCACCCAGACCGAGACGTTGGTTCAGGCCGCGGCCGATATCGGTCTCGATGGCAACGATGTGCGTCGCCGTCTTGCGACGAGCGAGGATATGGAACGCATCTCCGCGCAGGCGAAAGAAGCGGCCGACAAAGGCATCTCCGGCGTGCCGACTTATGTGTTTGCGCAAAAATATGCGGTGTCGGGCGCGCAGGATCCAGAGAAGCTGGCGCGGGCTATCCGGCAGATCTCCGCGGAGATCAACGTTGAAGCCGCTGAATAGTTTTCAGTGCTTGCGCAGCCGCCGCAGCATTCGCTTCGCTGCTTGGCGCGCGTGATATCGGAGCGAGAGCGCTGCGTAAGTCAGCATTGCAACCGGATCATTTTTGTAGAGTGGTAACACCACATCGCCAATCGCGAGGCGTTCGCGCCAGATCGGGTCGATCATTGGATGTCCCGGCATGGCCGACGAGTCTGCAGACGCTATGGCGGGATCGGCGCAGAGGTGCCGGGTGACGTCGAGCGTCAGCTGAACGCCGGGCGAGAACTTCGAAAAGCGTTCGTCAATGCCAATCTTAAAGTAGTAGGCGCGATCGAGGTGGCGGACCATCACGCCGGAAGCCACGCCGATACCGCCTACCTTCAGCGTTACAATCTCGCATTGGCCGTGGGCAGCGAGGGTGCTCGTCGCCTGGCGGATGAAAGCCTCGTCGCCGGGGCGCTTCCGCAAGGCGGTGCCGCGTTTGCCTTTCCAGCCGCTGGCTTCCAGCGAAAGGAATGTGTCCAGCGTTGCGAGCACCTCGTCCGGCGTGCGGGCGACATGGAACGTGATCGCGCCGTGTTCGGCGAGGCGATTGCGCTGGCGGCGCAGTTCTTTCAGTTTTTTGGGTCCCAACCCGTCGCGCAGCACGTCCTCGGCATCGCGCGTCGCATCGAGACTGGCGCGGACATGCGAGGTAATGATGCGCGGCGATATGCCATCTTTGGCCAGCACATCGCGCAGCGCGGCCATTGCGGGCCCCTCCAGTGAGACGCTGTGAAAGACGATCGCGCGGGCGCCGCTCTGGCGGGCTTGTGCGAACAAGGCGGAAGCGGCCTCATGCGCCGCATCGCGGTCGAGCAGCGGTGTCGAGAGCGTGCCATAGGCGTCGGCATTGACCAGCACCGGCAGCGGCAAGTGATGGGCGCGGCCGAAAGAGACAACGGGGAGCAGGCCGATCAGACTCCCATCGCCCCAAGCCGTGAGGGCCGAGACATCGGTCAGGCCCTCCGCCGAGGCGTTCACTGCCAGTTCCCAATCGGCGAGGTAGTAGCCATTGGGCTCAACGGCACGGGCTTGCAGCACGCGCCAGGCATCGACTGAAATCTCCGTCAGTGCCGCCGGCGCAGCCTGCGGGGCCGCGGGCGAGCGTTGCTGCGCCTTCGGTCCTTCGCTGTTGTGATAAGCCATGAAATCGGTGAGATCGACCATGTCCGTTTCCCCTCGAGGGATGAACGATAGATCGAATATGCCAAGATCTGGTTTGCACCCATGCGCAATGCGAGCTATTTCGGAAACCCTCCATTCACCTATCCGTCCCGAAAAATGTCATGATTTCAAGGGTAGCAAGCCATGCGTCGGCGCAAGAGAGCGCGCCAAAGCTCAATGGAGGCTGGAAAATGACGTGGGCGCCGCGCTATCAAGGATACGGAGGACGTCTCATGAAAGCACTTGTTATAGCAGCAACCGTTCTGGCCCTGATTGCGACGTCGGTTGTGACGCCGACATCGGCGCAGGTGAGCACCGGTCGCGAAGAAAAGAGCCCGCACGCCAATCCGCCTGAAAAGCCGAAGCCCGATGACCGCGCTTACAAGGCTGCGCTCCAGCGCATCCCCGAGGCCAAGCAGAAGTACGATCCGTGGGGTGGCGTTGCGCCGGCAGCGCCGGCGCCTGCTCCGGCCGGGGCAGCCAAGAAGAAATAATCCGCTGATCGTGCCCGATGCGCGGTTCGCCATGAACCGCGCTGATCCTCATCGCGACCAAATGCAAGTCGCGGCAGCCCGGCGCATTGTTGATGCGTTGGCTGCCTGATGTCACTTGCAGTCTGACGGGATCAATCCGTCACGCATGCCGGTCCGGCCGGGGAGGTCGTTCGATGATAGGTTCCGTCGTCCGCCACGTCGTCGTTGCAGCCGCCGTGCTGTTCGGCAGTTCCGCCGCCTTCGCCGAGAGCCGGGTTGCGCTCGTCATCGGGCAATCCGCCTACAAGGCGGTGACGCCGTTGCCGAACCCGGCCAACGACGCGAAGGCGATGGCAGCGATGCTCACCGATGCCGGCTTCGAAGTGCAGTCGGCTTCGGATCTGTCGCAGACCGATCTGCGCGCGAAGCTCAGCGAATTTGCTGCCACCGTCGCCGCCAAGGGCGCTGACACCACGTCGCTGGTCTTCTATGCCGGCCACGGCGTCCAGATCGATGGCGAGAACTATCTGATGCCCGTGGATATCGATCCCAAGCGCGAGATCGACGTCACGCTGCAGGCCGTGCGTCTCAACGACATCCTCAACACGCTGAATGCGTTGCCGAGCAAGAGCCGCATCGTCCTGCTCGACGCCTGCCGCAACAATCCGTTCCCCGCGATCGGCAAGGCGCCGCGCGGTCTTGCCCATGTGGATGTCAAATTCGGCGCACCTGGCACGCTGCTGTCATTCTCCACCGCGCCCGGCGCTGAAGCCGAGGACGGCACCGGCACCAACAGTCCCTATACGACGGCGCTGCTGAAAGCGGGCCGCGAGCCGGGCATTCCTATCGAGGAAGCGTTCAAGAAAGTGCGGCTGGCGGTGAATCTGGCGACCGAAGGGCGGCAGACGCCGTGGGAGAGCTCTTCGCTGGTGAGCGATTTCCGCTTCTTCGGCGCCGGCGCGGAGATGGAGATAAAGCCGCCGGCCGGCGAGACCAAGCCCGTGGAAGTTAAAGCGGGCGTCGAGGTCGCGGCACGCAGCGGTGGCGCCGCTGACGATATCAAGGTTCCTGTCACGAAGCGCTCGGCGGAGGACTGGAAGAAGGATTTGAAGGGCAAGCCGATCCAGGAAGCGCACGACATGATCGTGTTCGACGGTTCGGCGGAAGCCTATGAAGCCTTTGTCAGCCTCTATGCCGCGCCGCCTTTCGGACCGGAGGCGAAGGACTGGCTCGACCGCCACTATCGGATGGTCGCTTGGAACATCGCCGTGATCACCAACACAGTGGCTTCCTATGAAGTCTTCCTGGCGAAATATCCCGCCAGCGAGCAGGCAGTGACGGCACGGAGCCTGATCGAGCGCGTGCGCAACAAGCCGGTTCCGGTGGCGGGGACCGCTGCGCCGACCAATGTCGCGGCGCTGGCGACGCCGGTCTCGGCTCCCACCTGTCCCTGCAACGCGCCGCCCGCAGCTCCAGCCGCGAAGAAAGCGGAGAAGCCGGCCAAGGCCGATACTACGAAGAAGCGCGCCGACCGCGCGACGCCGCGACGCGAGATCATCGAGGATGAGGAGATTGTGGTGCGCCGTCCGCCGACTGTCTACCACGCGCCGCCTCCACGCTTTTATGGCGGCGGTGGATATGGCGGCGGTTACAGCCGCGGCGGTTACGGTGGCGGCTATAACAGCGGTAGGCGCTACTAGTGTTTTGATCGGAGCAATGACCTCGTTTGAAAACCGGTCGCCGCTCTTCGGGATCATGCTCTAGTCGAAGGCGATACCGATCTGACGTTCGCTGCTCCAGACCGGCCGGCCGCGGCGGATGAACTGGTCCGCCTCGATCACCAGATGAAACTGGTTAGGAACGCCGATCGGGCTCGCCACATCAATACGTGCGCCGGAGACCGACATGTTGCGCACTGTACAATCGATGCCGCCACCGCCGTTGAAGGTCAATACCCCTCGTTTCAGAACCCGCTGGCGCGGATGTTGCCGTCGTTCGATCATGACCGTTGTCCGTGTCGTCTCCATGCGACACGTCTAGCCGTATGATCTTGCCGTTCGTTGAAGCCGATCGCAGAGATCCGGGCCTGTCCGTTTACACTTCCTGAAGGTCTGGCACGCAATTACCGGCAAAGTTTCAGGGAAACTTCAGATCGTGCGGGGCCCTGCGATGATAGCGTGGCGTCGAACGCCGAGCGCTGTGCCTGCAACCGCGGGCCGCTGGCGTTCGTTTTTTCCCGGGGAGGGGACCGCGATGAAGACTGCCCACGCCATTCTTGCTGCCGCGTTCGCTTTTGCCGCCACGCAGGTGGCCATCACGCCTGCCAAGGCTGTGACGATCGATCTTGCGACCATGTCATGCAAGCAGTTCGTCGAATCCAAGCCCGACGAGATCCAGATGGTGCTGACCTGGATCGATGGCTGGTACAAGGGCGACTCCGACGATGCCCTGATCGATACAGACGTGTTTGTCGAAAATGCCAAGAAGTTCGGGGCCTATTGCGCCACCAATCCGGGCGTCAGTATTGTCACTGCCGCCGAGAAGATTTTGGGCAAGTAGCGGCGATAGGTCCCGATGGTCTCCGCGTAGCCATGTCCGGACATGTCTGCATATGCCGGCCGGGCAGGGCGGCGTTGTTTGTGCATGGTTGGCGCGCATGAGAGACCGGTGGTATAAAGGCGTCGTATTGGACGGAGCCTTTGATCATGAGACTGCTTAGCGTTGTCGCGGTGCTCGCGCTACTGACCGGACCCGCTTCGGCCCAGATGATGAATCTGATGCCGGAGGTGAAGACCATGAGTCCGGAGGAGAAGGAGCAGGACGCGATCCGGCAGAAGGCCTACCGCGATTCCCTGAAACAAATCCCCGATAATAAAGGTTCGGTCGATCCCTGGGGCAATGTCCGCAGCGATGCGCCGAAGACAGCCACCCCGGCCAAACAGCCGCGTACCAAGACCGGTAGTGCCACGCACTAGAGGTAGGGGGTGCGCCCATCCGGCGCCGCTTCCGCTTGCCGCAGCCGCCGGGCGCTTAATTGTTCCACGACGAGAGCGGCACTTCGAACATGCTGCCGGCGTCGTCGTTCTCGACCACGATCGCACCTCTCAATACGCCGGTGGTTCGGACCAGTTCGGCCGCGAGCTCGCGGGCGTGCTTCATCGCGTCCTGCTCTGACTCGAAGCTGGTGCCTTCGTCGTCGAGAAAGGTATGTTCGGAGATGATATGGAAATAAAACAGCGGCAACGGAGACGACCACTTCTGGGACGCGTCAGGTTGTCCGTCGGCACCTGAGGTTGCCGTGGGACGATGGTACCGCTAACCCAAGTCGTTCCGCGCGTCGATAAAAATCGTGCAGAATTTGCGGCGAATGCGCGGTTTTTTTGAGAAATGCCCCGTGTGGTTTCGGTTATGGAACATGCGCGGTCTCACGATCATGTCACGATCATGTCGGTGACGATGGTCATTTCGCATCTGTTCGTGCTGCTGCGCGCGGCAAGGGGCGTTTAGAGCGTCGGCTGCCTCTGCCGGGCGTCGCCCGCTATGTCATGGGCACCGGAACGGACGAACGGGCGCAAGCAGGATCTTGATGCGCATGGCATTTGTTTACATCGGCGCTGCTCTTGCCGAAATCGTCGGCTGCTTCGCCTTCTGGGCTTGGCTGCGACTTGGCAAGCCCGCCTGGATTCTGATCCCCGGTATTGCGTCTTTGATCCTGTTCGCGTGGCTTCTGACGCTGGTCGAAAGCGAAGCCGCGGGCCGGGCCTATGCGACCTATGGTGGCATCTATATTGCGACGTCGGTGTTGTGGCTCTGGCTCGCCGAAGGCTTTCGCCCGGATCGCTGGGACATTGCGGGGGCGGCGATCTGTCTGGTTGGCGCTGCGGTGATCATTGCCGGACCACGCTAGGCGCGTGCTGGCCTTCTCGCGCAGGACAGTGTAAAAGCTCGCAGCTTCTTCTCGCATTTGAAGAGGCTATGATGAACGATCTCAGCACGTGGTTCGAACAGCAGCACCACGGCCTGCACACTTTCCGCTCCCTCCAGCAGAAACTTTCCAACCTTGGCCGCCGTGCGCCCGAACACAGCGCGCTGTGCCAGTTGCTGCATCATCTCATCACGCCCTATATCGATGCCTATGACGAGGCGCCGCTGCCTGCCGCCGAGGCCGAGCGCGCGCATCGGCGATTGGCCGATCTGCTTGCGACCATCGATCTCGCCGCGCCGGCGGAACGGCGTCTTGCCGACTTCAACCGCATCGCCCGCTGCGACCTTCTGAACTGAGCGCCAAGCTCAGGCGGCCGATTGATGTTCCCGGTTGTGGTCGATGGCAGAAGGTCACCTCGCGTCGCACCGGACCGATCTGAGAATTTGAGCTCGAGCGGAAATGTATCCGAGTTGTCTATTTAAGTAGACAAATCTGCGTGTGGCGCTATAGCACTGGTCGATATTTTGCAGCATATCGACTGGACGCTTTTCGCCCATGGCCTACAGCATCTACGGAACGCCGTATAAACCGACGGAGAAGGTATTCTACGGCACCGTCGAAACCATCGACCATGCGATTGTCGAACTGAAGCGCCTGCGCAAGGCAGGGGTTGCAGATGTCTATGCAATCGGAATTTCGCCGGAACTGGCGAAGCTGCCGGTGCCGACGGCGAAGGAAGGCTAAGCGAAGAGAAGAGCTGCGAATGGTTTGAAATGCATGAGGCCGCCCGTTGGGCGGCCTCACTTTTCAGGTAGCAGTCCCAGGATGAAGCATTGAGCCGGAAACAGGGGAAACAACAGCGCACCCCAGAGGAACCAGGCACGTCTGGACCGGCCCCTCGCCGCCGCGAAACGGGCGGTTACGTGCCCGCACCAGATCATCAGGACAATAACGATCAACCAAAACATGACCGGGCCGAGCACGAATGCCTCCTGCCGATAGATGTCTTCCGTTGATTATGTGGGATGAAATTATCGGCGGACGAGAGGGCTGCAAGTCGAAGCGGATCACTGGGATTGGAAATCGGCCAGTATCGGAATCCGGTACTGGCCGAAGTGGGGCGCTAGCCATCCGAAATTAGGCTGCTTGTTTTGGAGTCACAGTAGACGGTTCGGCTGTTTCCTTGATGGGGGCGGGGCCGGATTGGGTCATGCCATCCGGTCGAACGAACAGTTCCGTGCACGGGTCAATTGCGAGCCGATCGAAAAGCGCTTGCAGCTCTGGCCGGAGCCCGTCGCCGCAAAGAGCGGCGATAGAGTGAAATTTGCGCATTCCGTCCTCCTATAGGTTTGGAGGACTACGGTAGGCGCTCGGGTCGGATGAACCACCCGTTTCCGGACGGCCAGAATTGTTCGCCTTCGATCTATACGAACTTTCGGCGCAAAATCGCAAGAACATATTGCGAACATGGAACAGATAGGGTACATTGAATCAATCGAGCGGCGTTGCCGTCCCGTTTGTCCCTGTCGCGAATCCCTTCATAAGGAGCTAGATCAATGGCTGCCAATCCGACTGCCCTGCGTATCGTTGAAGGATCCTCCATGGACAAGTCCAAAGCCCTGGCGGCTGCGCTCTCCCAGATCGAGCGCCAGTTCGGCAAAGGCTCGGTGATGAAGCTGGGCAAGAACGACCGCTCGATGGATATCGAAGTGGTGTCGTCGGGCTCGCTCGGCCTCGATATCGCACTCGGCGTCGGCGGCCTGCCGAAGGGCCGTATCATTGAAATCTATGGGCCGGAATCGTCGGGCAAGACCACGCTGGCACTGCATTGCGTTGCCGAAGCGCAGAAAAAGGGTGGCATCTGTGCCTTCGTGGACGCCGAACACGCGCTCGATCCGGTCTATGCCCGCAAGCTCGGCGTCAATGTCGATGAACTCCTGATCTCGCAGCCGGATCACGGCGAACAGGCGCTGGAGATCGCCGACACGCTGGTGCGTTCCGGCGCGGTGGACGTGCTGATCATCGACTCGGTCGCAGCCCTCGTGCCGCGCGCCGAACTCGAAGGCGAAATGGGCGATGCGCTGCCGGGTCTGCAGGCGCGGTTGATGAGCCAGGCGCTGCGCAAGCTCACCGCCTCGATCAACAAGTCCAACACCATGGTGATCTTCATCAATCAGATCCGCATGAAGATCGGTGTGATGTATGGCTCGCCGGAAACCACCACGGGTGGAAATGCGCTGAAATTCTACGCCTCGGTCCGCCTCGACATCCGCCGCATCGGCGCGATCAAGGAGCGCGACGAAGTGGTCGGCAACTCGACCCGCGTGAAGGTGGTGAAGAACAAGCTGGCGCCGCCCTTCAAGCAGGTCGAATTCGACATCATGTATGGCGAAGGCGTCTCCAAGATGGGTGAAATCCTCGATCTCGGCGTCAAGGCCGGCATCGTCGAGAAATCGGGCGCCTGGTTCTCCTATGACAGCCAGCGCCTCGGTCAGGGCCGCGAGAATTCGAAAGCGTTCCTGCGCGCCAATCCGGACATGACCGCCAAGATCGAAGCCTCGATCCGGCAGAATTCCGGCCTGATTGCCGAGCAGATTCTCGCCGGCAAGCCGGACGCCGAGGACGGCGATACCGAGGGTTCGGAGCCGGCTGAGGATTGATCCGTCCGTTCGGCCTCGTTAGCAGGCTGGGCAAATACCGAACCGTTTCGCGGCGGTGTGTTGTGGGGGTCTGTTGCCGATGCCTCGCAATGCCTGTCGCACCCATAAAGGGCTCCGTTCGCGGGGCCCTTTTTGGTTTGGCGATTACGGACCGGGCGGGTTCACCGCGTGACAGGCGACGCCATCGAGAAGCATTGGCACTTCGCGCCGGCACGGTTCGAATACCTGCGGACAGCGCGGATGGAAGGTGCAGCCTTTGGGTGGATCGATCGGATTGGGGATTTCCCCGGAGACAGCGATCCGCGAACGACCGGACATGGCGAGGTCGGGCACCGCGCCGAGCAGCATGCGCGTATAGGGCATGCGCGGATGGTGGAACAATTCGCGACCTTCGGCGAGTTCGACAATGCGGCCGAGATACATCACGCCGATACGATCAGCCATGTGGCGGACCACTGCGAGATTGTGGCTGATGAACAGATAGGTCAGGCCGAGCCTGTCCTGCAGGTCGCGCATCAGGTTGAGGATCTGCGCCTGTACGGAGACGTCGAGCGCCGAGGTCGGCTCGTCGCAGACGATGAAGTCGGCTTCGGAGGCCAGCGCGCGCGCGATGGCGATGCGCTGCCGCTGACCGCCGGAAAACTGGTGCGGGAACTTGATGCCGTCATCGGGATGCAAGCCGACGAGGCGCAGCAATTCGCCGACCCTTGCCCGGATATCGCGCACGCTGGTCATCAGGTCGAAGGCGCGGATCGGCTCGGCAATGATTGCATCCACCCGCATGCGCGGATTGAGGCTGGCATAGGGGTCCTGGAAGATCATCTGGATGCGCCGCCGCAACGGTCGTCGTGCGTTCGCCTGTTTCGGATCGCTCATCGAGACGCCGTCGATGCTGACATCGCCTGCGCTCGGCGGCAGCAGCCCGACCACCATCCGCGCCACCGTGCTCTTGCCGGAGCCGGATTCGCCGACCAGTGCGAAAGTCTCGCCGCGGCCGATGTCGAACGACACGCCGTCGACTGCGCGGAGATATTCGCGCGGCGTCCGCTCGATCACCCGATTGAGCCAGGGTTTCGAAACGTCGAATACGCGGCGGAGATCGCGCGCCTGCACCAGCGCCGTCATGCGGAGATCTCCGCTGGCGCCTGTGTCGGTGAGACGGGATCGTGCAGATGACAGGCGACGCGCTGCGTGCCGACGGGGATCGGCTCCGGCCGCTCGACGCGGCAGCGGTCGAAAGCGAAACGGCAGCGGGGATGAAACGCGCATCCCATCGGAATCGCCGACAGCCGCGGCATGCCGCCGGGAATTTGCACCAGCCGCTGCGAGGCGTCGCCGGTAAGCGTCGGGATCGCGCCCATCAGGCCCTTGGCATAGGGGTGCAGCGGATGCTGCACCACGTCGCGGACCGGGCCGATTTCTGCGATGCGGCCGGAATACATCACGGCGACACGGTCCGATGTCTCGGCGATCACCCCCATGTCATGGGTCACAAGCATCACCGCCGTGCCATGGTCGCGGCCGAGTCGCTTGATCAGCGCGATGATCTGCGCCTGCACGGAGACGTCGAGCGCTGTGGTCGGCTCATCGGCAATGATCAGCTCGGGCTCGGCGGCGATCGCCAGCGCGATCACCACGCGCTGGCGCATGCCGCCGGAGAACTCGTGCGGATAGGCAGCGATACGCTTGTCGGGCGCGGGAATGCCGACTTCGGCAAGCAGATCGATGGCCCGCTTCCTTGCCTGCGTCTCGTTCATGTTCAGATGCGTGCGGATCGTCTCCACCAGCTGGTCGCCGATCCTGTAGAGCGGATCGAGACTGGTGAGCGGATCCTGGAAGATCATCGCAATGCGTTTGCCGCGGATTCGGCGCATCTCGCCGGCCGGCAGGTTGTCGATGCGCAGACCGGAGAGATGAATCTCACCGCCGGCGATGCGGCCGGGTGGATCGATCAGGCCGATGGCGGCGAGGCCCGTGACCGATTTTCCGGCACCGGATTCGCCGACCACCCCGAGGACTTCGCCGCGGGCGATGTCGAACGAGACGCCATTGATGGCATGCAGCGTGCCGCGCCGGCTTGCGAATTCGACATGGAGGTCGCGGACTGACAGGACGGGCGTGCTCATCTGATCGCTCCCCGTCATTGCAGTTTCGGATTCAGCGCGTCGCGCAGCCAGTCGCCGACGAGATTGATCGACAGGATCAGCGACGCCAGCGCGATGCCGGGAAAGGCGATGACCCACCATTCGCCGGAGAACAGATAATTGTTGCCGATACGGATCAGCGTGCCGAGCGAGGGCATGGTGTCGGGCATGCCGGAGCCGAGAAAGGACAGCGTCGCCTCCGTGATGACGGCGAGGGCGAGATTGATGGTGGCAATGACCAGGATCGGCCCCATCGTGTTCGGCAGCACGTGACGCAGGACGATCACGCGTGCCCGCAGGCCGATCAGCTGCGCGGCGGCGATATAGTCCTTGTTCTTCTCCACCATCACCAGGCCGCGCACCGTGCGTGCATATTGCACCCAGAAGCTCAGGCCGATGGCGATGACGAGCACCAGCAGCATGGTGGTGGCGTCCAGGTGGTTGCCGAGCAGCGACTTGACGATGCCGTCGATCAGGAGCGCGATCAGGATGGCGGGAAAAGTGAGCTGCACATCGGCGATGCGCATGATCAGGCTGTCGACGGCACCACCGACATAGCCAGCGATCAGCCCGAGTCCGATGCCGAGCACGGCGGCGAGGCCAACCCCGAGGATGCCAACGATCAGCGAAATGCGCATGCCGTACAGGATTGCGGAAAAGACATCGCGGCCCTGCTCGTCGGTGCCGAACAGGAATGGCGTTTGGCCCTCGGTCGTCCACAGCGGAGAGATGCGGGAATTCATCAGTTCGAGTTGGGCGGGATCGAACGGATTCTGCACGGCGAGCAAAGGGGCGAAGATCGCCGCCAGCACCAGCAGCAACATGATACTGGCCGCCACGATCGTCAGCCTCGAACGCCGGAACGAATAGAAGATGTCGCTGTCGATGGCGCGGGCGAGCAGGCCGGGTGTTGGAGGAGTGGGGGTATCGGTCATGCGGAGCTCATGCCGGCCGGTCGATCGTCGCGCGCAGACGCGGATCGACGATGGTGTAGAGGATGTCCACCACCAGATTGATGGTAACGAAGATCAGCGACACCACCAGCAGATAGGCGGCCATGATCGGAATATCGACATTCTGGACGGCCTGCACGAACAGCAGGCCCATGCCGGGCCACTGGAACACCGTCTCGGTGATGATGGCGAAGGCGATCACCGAGCCGAATTGTAGTCCCGCCACGGTGATGACCGGCACCAGCGTGTTCTTCAGCGCATGGCCGAAATGGATCGCCCGCGTTGTGAGACCACGAGCCCGGGCGAAGCGGATGTAATCGGTGCGCAGCACTTCCAGCATTTCCGCGCGAACCAGCCGCATGATCAGGGTCATCTGGAACAGGCCGAGGGTGATCGACGGCATGATCAGCGCCTTCAGCCCGGAGAGCGTGAGGAAGCCGGTGGTCCACCAGCCGAGCTTGATCACCTCGCCGCGGCCGAAGGAGGGCAGCCAGCCGAGCGTCACCGCGAACAGGTAGATCAGCAGGATGCCGATCAGGAAGGTCGGCAGCGAGATGCCGATCAGCGATACCGCCTGCAAGACCTTGGCGAGAAATGAGTCGCGGCGCAGTGCCGAATAGATGCCCATCAGGATGCCGAAGAAGAGGGCGAGCGCCGTGGCGCAGGTTGCAAGCTCCAGCGTCGCCGGCATGCGCTCTGCAAGCAGCGCCGAGACGGGCTGGCGGAATTGATAGGAGACCCCGAACTTGAACTGCGCGGCATTCGTAAAATAGCGGGCGAACTGCACGACGACGGGGTCGTCCAGGCCGAGCGATGCGCGGATCTCGGCGCGCTGGGCGGGGGTCGTATCCATCGCCACCATCTGGTTCACCGGATCGCCGGCGAAGCGGAACATGGTGAAGGCGATGATGCCGACAGCGATCAGCACACCGATGGACTGCAAGGCGCGGCGCAGGATGAAAGCGAGCATGAGCGCGATCCCTACGCGCTACTCCGACTTCACCGCCCAGTACGGCAGAACCTGGTTATCCGGCCGCTGCACGATTTTCACCTTCTTCGATACGCCCCAGGCCAGCGCCTGCTGGTGCAGCGGGATATAGGCCCAGTCCTTGATGGCGATTTCGAAGGCCTGCTTGATCATCTGATCTCGCTTGGTGGTGTCGGTCTCCAGCAGCACCTGATCGGTGAGCTTGTCGAACTCCTTGTTGCAGTAGCCGCCGAGATTGGTGGCGCCCCGCGGGCTGCTGGGGTCGTCGCGGCAGCCCATGATGTCGAACATCACATTGTGCGAATCCTGCGTGCCGGGCGTCCAGCCGAGCAGATAGAACGAGGTATTGAAGCCACCCGCCTTGAACACCTTTGCGAAATACAGCGCCTTCGGCTGCGCATTCAGGTTCACCTTCACATTGATGCGCGCCAGCATGCTGACCACGGCCTGGCAGATCGCGGCGTCGTTGACATAGCGGTCGTTCGGACAATCCATGCCCACTTCGAAACCCTGGGAATAGCCGGCATCGGCCATCAGCTTCTTGGCGCCTTCGAGATCGAATTTCGGGCGTGTGAAATCGCCGGACAGTTTGAACAGCGACGGCGCGATCATCAGTGCCGAGGGTGTCGAGAGCCCGCGCATCACGCGGCTTTTGATCGTCTCGATGTCGATGGCCTTGTAAAAGGCCTCGCGCACGCGGACGTCCTTGAACGGATTCTTGCCCTTGATGTTGGAATAGAGAAGTTCGTCGCGGATCTGGTCCATGCCGAGAAAAATCGTGCGCAGCTCCGGCCCGGCGAGCACGCCGGCATTGGCCGAGCCGTTGACGCGGGCGATATCCTGCACCGGCACCGGCTCGATGATATCCACCTCACCCGATAGCAGCGCCGCAACGCGCGTGGCGTCGGAGGCAATCGGGGTGAAGACGATTTCCTTCAGATTATGTTCGGGCTTGCCCCACCAGTCCGGATTGGCCTTGAACACGGTCTTCACGCCCGGCTGATGGCTTTCAATCCTGAACGGCCCGGTGCCGTTGGCGTTGAGCGATGCGTAGCTGGGCGATGTCGCGGCGGCCGGCGTCGGTGCCGTCGCGTTGTTCGCTTCCGCCCATTTCTTGCTCATCACATACCAGACGTCCCATTGCGACGTCAGGATCGGGTTTGGCTTCGTCAGCACCACATCCACGGTGTAGTCGTCGATCTTGACGAATTTCGCATCCGCGGGGATCACCGTGGTGAAGTCCGAGCCCTTGGCGCGGACGCGGTCGGCGGAGAAGATTACGTCGTCGGCGGTGAAGGGGGCGCCGTTCTGGAACTTGACGTTCTTGCGGAGATGGAAGCGCCAGCGGGTCGGCTCCGGCGTCTCCCATTTTTCGGCCAGTGCCGGAATCAGCGAGAGGTCCTTGCCGCGGCCGACCAGGCCTTCATAGACTTGGCCATGATGGGCGATGGTCGTGGTTTCTCGCAGCGTATAGGGATCGAGGGATTTGAGGTCGCCCTGATTGGCGTAGCGCAGAGTCTGCGCCGAGGCCGGCATCGATGCCGCCGAGAGGAGAAGGGTGAGCGCTGCCGCAGCACCGGTGAGAGTCCGCCGAAACGACATTCGCTTCTCCCTCGTCGCGCCACAGCCGAAATGCTGAGCTGCTCAATCATTGTTGGCGGAGTTCGGTCAGCGCGCAAGGGCGATTCCAACCCCGGGATGTAAATCCCGGCCATACATGCAATGCGCAGGCCAGCCGTGCCGCCTGACATCGGATCGCTTGCATCGACGTGGCGACCGCGGCGATACTGCCCAATCGCATGATTTGCAGACCGGATGAGGGGGAATTGGCAATGAAGGTAACCGTCACCGTGGACTGCACGCCGCTCGAGGCGCGGGAGTTTCTCGGGCTGCCGGACGTGCAGCCGATGCAGTCGGCGATGATGGATCAGATGCAGAAGAAGATGATGGAGAATCTGGACAAGTATTCTCCGGAGTCGATCATGCAGAGCTGGTTCTCGTTCGATCCGAAGGTCGGCGAACGCTTTCAGGACATGTTCGTGAACATGGCCGGACTCGGCGCAGCGCCGAAGGACAAGGGCAAAAAATAGGCGGGTTCAGCCCGCCCGCCGCATCTCCACTGTCGGCGCGCGCATCTGCACGCTTGCCCCATGGGCATGGCGCGAGATGGCATCGATCACCATGCTCCACATGGAGATCGGCAGCGCATGGCCCATCCGATCGACCAGCATGAGCTTGGCGCCGGGGATCGACGCCGCGGTGTCGCGGCCGGCGGCGGGATGCACCAGCGGATCGATCTTGCCATGGATCACCAGCGTCGGTGCCGTCACTCGGGCCAGCCGTTCCTTGCGGCTGCCCGAGGCCAGGATCGCGCGCAACTGGCGGCCGACGCCTTCCGGATTGAGGCCACGGGCAAAGGTGCGCTCGGCGCGGTCGAGATCGCGTGCCTCGTCATCGGGAAAACTGCCGACGCGCAGGAAGAGCCAAGTCTGCTTGAAGCGCTCGAGAAAGGCGTCATAGCCGTCCGGCTGCCGTTGAAGCATTTTCAGCGTGACCTGACGGCTCGGCTGCGGCAGGCGCGGATCGCCGGTGGTGGACATGATCGAGGTCAGCGAACGGAGCCGCTCGGGATAGCTGATCGCCATCTCTTGGGCGATCATGCCGCCCATCGATGCGCCAACCACGTGCGCCCAGCGGATGTGCAGCACGTCAAGCAGCGCCACGGTGTCTGCCGCCATGTCGGAGAGCTTGTAGGGAGCGGCGAGAGGAATGTTGAGGAAGCGCAGTTTCGCCAGTTCGTAGAGCGTGAACTTCTTGCCGCCGGTCATCTTCGACGACATGCCGATGTCGCGATTGTCGAAACGGATCACGCGAAAGCCGCGGCTCGCGAGTTCGATACAGAATTCGTCGTCCCAATGGATCAGTTGCGCGCCGAGACCCATGATCATCACCATGGGCTCCGCGTCGCTAAAGCCGAAGATGTCGTAACAGATATCGATCCCGTTCGCGCGCGCGATACGCGGCGGCTGATACGGAACTTCGATCTGTTCGGGGAGCAAGCGGACGTGTTGGTTCATGTCAAACATATGACATGAAAAATCCCGGCGAAAAAGCGACAAGAGCGCGCTTGCGAGATGAAAAACGCGTGTGGCTTAACGGTATGTTGTCGCAGGGTCTATTGTGACAGCGTTTTCGGCATTTATGACAACGATTGTGACAGCGGACGTCGCCGTTCGTTGTCATAATTGCGCGCAGCTATCCAAAACGTCGGCGGCGCCACTCGATCAGCTTCGCACTGACCTCGTTCGGCTTCTCCTGCTGCGTCCAGTGGCCACTGCCCTCGACAAGATACTTTTCGAGATCGGGAATGATCTTGTCCATGCCGTCGGCGGCGGAGGGCGGCAGCACGGCGTCGTTTTCCGCCATGATCATCAGCGCCGGCACACGTATCGTGTGATCGAGTCCTTCGGCGCGTCGCCAGTTGGCGCTGATATTACGATACCAGTTGATGCCGCCGGTGAAGCCAGAAGCGGTGAAGGCATCGACAAACACCTTCATCTCCTCGTCGTCGAGAATGCGTTCACGGCTGTCACGGGTAGGGTCATAGGCGGCGACCATGTCGGGCAAAGCGAGATTGGTTTTTGGCGCCGCGCCTATGCCGGCGGTTGGTTCTTCGTTGCCGGAAAAGGCATCGAAGCCGGAGGCGCCCTGCGGCGGCTTGCGCATGAAGAATTCGAAAGTGCGACGGACGTCATTGGCGAAGATGCCATCGGGCCGGTGCGCGGGATCCTGAAATTGGACGATATACATGCTGTCGCCGAACCGCTTGCGATAGATCGAGATCGGATCGACCGGCGCGCGGTCCGTATGTGGCGTGTTGATGCCGATGACGCCGGCGGCACGTTCGGGATGCCGCAGCGGCATCTGCCAGACAACGAAGCCGCCCCAGTCGTGGCCGACGAAAACTGCCTTGTCGATCTCGAGATGATCGAGCAGGGCGACGAGGTCGCCGGTAAGGTGTTCGATACTATAGTCTTCGACGGCATTCGGTCTGTCGGTGGCGCCATAGCCGCGCTGGTCCGGCGCGATGACGCGAATGCCCGCCTCGCTCAGCGCCTTGATCTGGTGGCGCCAGGAGAAGGCGAGTTCGGGCCAGCCGTGGCAGAGGATCACTGGCGGCGCGTCGGACTTCGGGCCGGCGTCGTAATAGCCCATGCGCAGGCCGGGGAGGTCGGCATATTGGAGGGGCGGCATGTCGATCATGGTTGTTCCTGTTTTCACGCTCGTCATTCCGGGGCGCGCCGGGAGGCGCGAACCCGGAATCTCCGTATGAGACTCTCCACTACGAGATCCCGGGTTCGCGCTGCGCACGCCCCGGGATGACGACCGGCTACTGCCGGTCGTCAATTCACCTGCCGGTCTTTCCCGATCCAATACGGCTCCCGCAACTGTCGCCGCAGGATCTTGCCGGACGCGTTTCTTGGCAGCGCCTGGATGAAATCCACCGTCTTCGGCGTCTTGAAGGCGGCAATGCGTTGGCGGGTGAAGGCGATGATGTCGACTGCGCTGACCTCCTTGCCGGGCTTCAGCGCGACAACGGCCTTCACCGCTTCGCCCCAAGTATCGTCGGGCACCCCGACCACGGCGACCTCGGCCACATCCGGGTGGTCGCAGATCGCGCTCTCCACTTCGGCCGGATAGATGTTCTCACCGCCGGAGATGATCATGTCCTTGATGCGGTCGTGGATGTAGAGAAAGCCGTCCTTGTCGAGATAACCGGCATCGCCGGTGCGGAGCCAGTTGTCGCGGTCGAGTGTACGTGCGGTGGCGTCGGGCAGATTCCAGTAGCCGACCATGTTTGATGCCGAACGCGTTGCGATCTCGCCGACCTCGCCCACCGGCAGTTCCTTGCCGTCGGGATCGAGAATGGCGATTTCGATGCCCGGCAGTGCCTTGCCGGCGGAGCGCATGCAGTCGCGGCCTTCGACGTGATCTTCTGGCGCCAGCACCACGATGGTGCCGGTGGTTTCCGTCATGCCATACATCTGCACGAAACCGCAGCCGAACACGGCGATGCATTCCTTCAGCAGTGCGGCCGGGATCGGTGAAGCGCCATACATGATGTATTTGAGCTGCGAGAAATCCATCTCGCGCGCCCGCGGTTGCCGCACGATGAACTGCATTGCCGCCGGCACCAGGAAGAGTTTGCTGACGCCGTAGTCGCGGAAGAAGTCGAGCACCTTGTTTGGATCGAATTCGCGCGCGATCACGCTCTTGGCGCCATGATAAAGGCCGAACACTGCCCAGCCGACGCCGCCGATATGAAACACCGGCATCGCCACCAGCGAGACGTCGGTATCCGTCCACACGTTCCAGTCGGGGTTTTCGTCAGTGCTGCCGATGCGCAGCAGCGACAGGAAATTCTGGTGCGAGAGCATCGCGCCTTTCGGTTTTCCTGTGGTGCCGGACGTATAGAGCTGGATCGAGACGTCGTCCTTGGTCATCGCAATGTTCGGATCGCTGTCGCTCTGCGCGTCGCGCCAGGCGGCAAAGTCCTTCCACTCCGCCGCGCCGCCTTCCATGGTCATGATGGCACGAACATGGGGAAGCTGATCCTTGAGGCCCCGGACGAGGTCGATGAATTCCGGCCCGACGAACAGAACGGCAGCCCTCGCATCGTCCACGATGAACGCGATCTCCGGTCCGGCGAGGCGCCAGTTCACCGGTGCCGTAACGACCTTGGCTTTCACGGCGCCGAGCAGGAGTTCGATGAAGAGATCGCTGTTCTTGCCGAGATAGGCGATGCGCTCATCCGGCTTGATTCCGAGCGCGATCAGGCCGTTGGCAACCTGACTGGCACGGCGATCCAGCTCGGCATAATTTGTCTCACGCCCCTCGAAAACGAGCGCGGTCGAGTCTCCACGCGTTTTGGCTTGAATGCGAATGACATCGGCCAGCGTAGCCGCTTTTGCAACGGACATAACTTCCCTCCCTCCGAAACTTTTTAGTTGCGGGGAGTGTGAGGGCGTCCCTTGACGCTGACAAGATCAGAAAGGTGCTGCGGTGCAACGAGCACGCGCGGCGTTGTGTAGCGATGCGATCGGTTGTGCCTGAATGCCATCGCCTAGCTCGCGCGACGGCTGGTCGCCCGCTGCCTGGAAAAATAGCGCGCTGGTGGTGCTCCGAAAGCGCGGCGGAACATGGCGATGAAGTTGCTCGGCGTTGCATAGCCAAGCCGTTCGGCCACATCGGCAACCGCCTCGCTGCGGGCCAGGCGCTCCAGCGCCAGCGTCAATCGCGCCTGCTGTCGCCATTGGACGAAACTCATGCCGGTCTCGGCCATGAAGATACGGCGTGCGGTTCGTTCCGACAGGCCGACCGATGCGGCGAATTCCTGCAGCGTGCGGCCGTCGCTCGGTCGCTTGATCAGCGCGTTGGCGATGCGCAGTGCGCGTAGTTCGGTCGGCATCGGCAGATGCAGTGGCTCCTGCGGAGCGCTGCGGATTTCGTCGAGCAACACGGCGACCAGCCGGGTCTGCACCGGCGTCAGCCGGTCGGCGCCGGTCCAGCCTGCGGCGCGCCGCACCAGTGCACGCAGCAAATCGCTGACGCCCATCACGCAAGGCTGCGCCGGCAGTGTCTTGCTTGCGGCCGGCGTCAGCAGCACGCCCCATCCGCTCAGTACGCCGCTCAGCGTCACCTTGTGGTGCATTCCGGGCGGCAGCCAGCCGATGCGTTGCGGGGGCAACAGCCATGAGCCCTGTTTCGTGTGCAGGCGGATCAACCCGCTTTCGATACAGAACAGCTGGCCGCGGCGATGGTGGTGCCAGTCGAGTTCGCGGGTGCCGAGCCGGAATTCGTTACCCGGCTCGTCGCTGCCCCAGATGGCGATCGCCGATGGTCCGTCGATGCGCTCCGTGAAGGAAGTCATGGCGCCGTGCCTTTTCAGAACCGCTCCAGCCTGGCCGGTTCTCATTGTTTTACGTCCGGATGTCGTTAACGGGTTTGGTCCCTCCGGTCTATCTCCGCATGCAGGTCAACGAACAGTCAGGAGACGACGATGAACCTCGATAACGGTGCCTTTCTCATTCACGATGTTGCAGCCTTCCCGATCGTCTGGGTCCGGCACGACGAAATCCAGCCTGGAAGCGCGTCGCAATGGGAGGTCGAGATGGACGATCTCATCGGCCGCAAGCAGCCTTTCGTGATGATCATGGCCAGTCATCACCATCACGAGGAGGCGCATGAAGATCGCAAGGCGAGGGGGCTTTGGCTCAAGCGCAATAAGGCGACGCTCGCGCTGCTTTGCCGTGCTATCATTGCGGTGGAGCCCAATGCCGTGACCCGCGTCCTCGTCGAGGCGCAGTCGGCCTTGGCGACCAAGGCCTTTGGCATCAAATCCGCAGTGGTTGCATCCGAGGACGAGGCGATACGTGTCGCCGAGGAGCGATTACGGGACGCTGTACGTTCGTAGCTCGCAGCGCTGGGTCTTCTCAGCCGTGACGACGGAGCACGCTTGGGCGACACGGAAATCCAGACGGTACAAGAAGAAAGAACTGGATTGCTTCGTCGCTGCGTGTTCCGCGGTAGCGGTTGAGAGGGCGCCGCGGCTATCCGCGCTTCGCCTTGTCCTTCTCGTTCTGCGCCATGATGCTCGCCTTAGCGGCATCCCAGTCGGCATCGCTCCATTCGCGAAGCTGATAGAAATTGCCTCCCATGGCGAGCGCCTGCGCGCCGTCCATGGCGATGGTCTCGCCATTGATCCAGTCGCAGCCCCCGGAGATGAGGAACACCGCGAGGTTCTGCAATTCTTCCATGGTGCCGGTGCGGCCCATGGGATTCCATGCCTTGGTGCGCGCGCCGGCTTCATCGCCCGGCTTGATGCGCTTGCTCATGCCTTCGGTCGGGATTTCGCCGGGCGCGATGGTGTTGAGACGGATGCCGTAGCGGCCCCATTCGGTCGCCAGCGACATGGTCATCGCATGGATCGCCGACTTGCTCATCGCGGAGGGCACCACATAGGGGCTGCCATTGCGCACCCAGGTCACGGTGATCGACACCACGTTGCCGCGCGTACCGCCGGCGATCCAGCGGCGGCCGACGGCATGCGTCACATAGAAGGTGCCGTGCATCACGATGTTGGCCACGGCATCGAAGCCGCGCGGCGAGAGGTCCTGCGTCTTCGAGATGAAATTGCCGGCGGCATTGTTGATGAGATCGGTGAGAGGGCCATCGGCCCAGATGCCTTCGATCATGGCGTCCACTGCGGCGCTGTCGCGAATATCGACGCCGTGGCTGGTCACCTTGCCGCCGAACTCGGCCATCAGCTCGGTAGCGGTTTCGTCGCACACGCTCTTGCGGCGACCGCAGATATGAACCTCAGCCCCCAATTGCAGAAATTTGGCCGCCATGGATTTGCCGAGGCCGGTGCCGCCTCCTGTCACGAGGATATTCCGGCCGGCGAGGAGCTGCTGATTGAACATGGGAGGGTCCTGCTTTAAGAGGGGGCGGACGGGTTAATTAGTTGATTGACTAAAACCCCACAAAAGTGGCGCTGTAAAGCGCAAGAACACGCCCAAAAGTGTTCGCGAACAAGTCTAGGAAGGAAACCTCCCATGGAAGATCGCGTCCAGGTGTCCATTTCGGGCGGCGTCGCCGATGTCCGGATGGTCCGTGCGGACAAGATGAATGCGCTGGATGCCGCGATGTTTGCGGCGCTGGTGGACACCGCCGATAAGCTCAGCCGCGAGAACGGGCTGCGCGCGGTGGTGTTGTCCGGGGAGGGACGGGCCTTCTGCGCAGGCCTCGACATGGGACGATTCGCCGCCATGCAAGAGAGCGGCGGCGACGGTATTGGCGGCGCCCAGAAGCGCGATCTATCGCTCCGCACTCACGGGCTCTGCAATCACTCGCAGCAAGCCGTGTGGGGATGGCGGCAGCTTCCCGTGCCAGTCATCGCCGCCGTGCACGGCGTGGCCTTCGGCGGCGGTTTCCAGGTGGCGCTCGGCGCCGATATGCGCTTTCTCGCGCCGGACACCCGCATGTCGATCATGGAAATCAAATGGGGTCTCGTGCCGGACATGGCCGGCACGCCGATCCTGGCTTCACTGGTGCGTGACGACATTCTCCGCGATCTCACTTACACCGGTCGTATCTTTTCGGCGCAGGAAGCGCTCGGCTATGGCCTGGCGACGCGCGTTGTCGATGACCCGCGCGCAGTCGCGCTGGAAACGGCGCGCGAGATCGCCGGCAAGAGCCCGGATGCGATCCGCGCGGCCAAGCGCATGCTCAACAATCTCTCGGTCGATCCCGGCCCGGCGCTGCTGGCGGAATCCGTCGAGCAGATGAGACTGATGGGTGCGCCCAACCAGACCGAAGCCGTGCGCGCGAATATCGAGAAGCGCGCGCCGAATTTCGTGGACTAAGTTCCGATCCCGCGCCCGTCGCTCGGCGGGCGCGGGATCTCGTCAAGAACAACAAGAAAACCGGAAGCGTCCCATGTCCTCCCCGTCCCTTCGCCATGGCATCCTCAGTGGCGACCGTCTGCGCTCCTTCGATGACATCAATGCCCGCGCCAGCCGGATCGCCTCAGGCCTGGCAAAACTCGGCGTGAAGCAGGGCGACAGCGTCAGCATTCTGATGCGCAACGACATCGCGTTTCTCGAAGCGGCCTATGCAGTGGCGCGGCTCGGCGCTTATGCCGTGCCGGTGAACTGGCACTTCAAGCCCGAGGAGATCACCTATGTGATCAAGGATTCCGGCAGCAACGTCCTGATCAGCCATGCCGACATGCTGCATCAGTTGCACGATGCGATTCCGGCGGGCATCACCACGATATCGGTGCCGACACCGCCGGAGATCGTTGCGAACTACAAAGTCGATCCCGCAACACTCGGCACGCCGGACGGTGCCATCGATATGGAGAGTTGGCTGAACGAACAGTCGCTCTATGATGGCCCCGCGGTGCCGGCGCCGCACAACATGATCTATACGTCGGGTACAACGGGCCATCCGAAAGGCGTGCGCCGCTATGCGCCGACACCGGCGCAGGCGGCCTCCGCCGACCAGATGCGCGCGCGCGTGTACGGCCTGAAGGAGGGCGCGCGTGCGCTCTTGCCGGGACCGCTCTATCACTCGGCGCCGAACGCTTTCGCTCTGCGTGCGGGCCGCCTCAATGGCATCCTCGTGATGATGCCGCGCTTCGATGCCGAGGAATTTCTGCGTATCGTGCAGGACGAGAAGATCGACACCATCTTCATGGTGCCGACCATGTTCATCCGCCTGATGAAGCTGCCTGAGGATGTGCGGAAGAAATACGACATGTCCTCGCTCCGCCACATCATCCACGCCGCCGCGCCATGTCCGGCGGATGTGAAGACTGCCATGATCGACTGGTGGGGGCCTGTAATTTACGAGTTCTATGGTTCGACAGAGTCCGGCGCTGTCACCTTTGCCAATTCCGAAGACGCGCTGAAGAAGCCCGGTACCGTCGGCAAGATCGCGCCCGGCGCCGAGCTGCGCTTTCTCGGCGACAACGGCGAAATCCTGCCGCAGGGCGAGATCGGCGAGATCTATTCGCGCATCGCCGGCAATCCGGATTTCACCTATCATAACAAGCCAGAGAAACGCGCCGAGATCGACCGCGAAGGTTTCATCACATCGGGCGATGTCGGCTATATCGATGCCGACGGCTACGTTTTCATCTGCGACCGCAAGCGCGACATGGTGATCTCCGGTGGCGTCAACATCTATCCGGCCGAAATCGAATCGGCGCTGCACGCTCTTCCCGGCGTGCATGATTGTGCAGTGTTCGGCATTCCCGATGCGGAATTCGGCGAGAGCCTGATGGCGGTGATCGAGCCGCAGCCGGGTGTGGTGCTCGACCTTACCGCGATCCGCGCCGAGCTGAAGAAGGCGCTCGCCGACTATAAGGTGCCGAAGCAGATGGAAATCCAGAGCAACCTGCCGCGCGAAGATTCCGGCAAGATTTTCAAGCGGCGTTTGCGGGATCCGTATTGGGCGAAAGCGGGGCGCGCGATCTAGCGCCGCGGCGCAACTTCATCTTGCATTGCAGCAAGACATGCGACCAAATGCGGTCCCGGCAACATTCCGGAGCTGCTGATGTCCATGACCTTGCCCACCGACCAGGAAGCCGTCCCGTTACGCGGCGCCCCCATCTCCGATCCGGGGGCTGACGCCCAGCTCCGCAAGGATATCCGGCTGCTCGGCCGCATTCTCGGCGATACCGTGCGCAATCAGGAAGGTGCTGCCGTGTTCGATCTGGTGGAGAACATCCGCCAGACTTCGGTGCGCTTCCATCGCAATGAGGACAAGGACGCGCGGCGTGAGCTGGAAGCGATCCTCGACGGCATGTCGACCGCCGAAACCGTCCGTATCGTCCGCGCCTTCAGCTATTTCTCGCATCTCGCCAATATCGCCGAGGACCAGAACAATATCCGCCGCATGCGCGCCCAGCGCGCCGATGCGGCATCGGCCAACGGCACGCTGGCCCACGCTGTCGCCCGCGCGCAGGAGGCCGGCATCGACGCCAAGATGCTCGGCAAGTTCTTCAGCCAGGCGCTGGTCTCGCCTGTGTTGACTGCGCATCCCACCGAAGTGCGCCGCAAGAGCACCATCGATCGCGAGATGGAGATCGCAGCTCTGCTCGATCGCCGCGAGCGCATGCAGCTCACGGCGGAAGAAAGTGCGGCGCTGGACGAGGCGCTCCGCCGCGCAGTGGTGACGCTGTGGCAGACCAATCTGCTCCGCCGCAGCAAGCTGACGGTGCTCGACGAGGTCACCAACGGCCTCGCATTCTACGATTACACCTTCCTGCGCGAAGTGCCTCGGCTGCATTGTCGGCTCGAGGATAGTCTGAGCGAGCGAGGCGGCCCGGAGGCGCTGCCGTCGTTCCTGCGCATGGGAAGCTGGATCGGCGGTGACCGCGATGGCAATCCCTTCGTCACGGCGGATGTGATGCAGGGCACGGTCATGCTGCAGAGCCGCCGCGCTTTCAGCTTTTATCTCGACGAACTCCACGCGCTCGGTGCGGAACTGTCGATGGCGACGCATCTCGCCGATGTCTCGGACGAGCTGCGCGCTCTGGCGGAACGCTCTCCCGATCCGTCGCCGCATCGCGCCGGCGAGCCTTATCGCCTGGCGATCTCCGGCATCTATGCCCGGATGGCGGCGACGGCGCATGCGCTCAAGCTGCCAAACCGCCGTGCGGCCGTGGGTGAGGCACCGCCTTACGCGTCGGCCGCCGAGTTCAAGGCCGATCTCGACGTGCTCGATCGCTCGCTGCATGCCGATAACTCCCGCGTGATCGCGCGTGGCCGGCTGCGCACGCTGCGCCGTGCGGTGGATTGCTTCGGCTTCCATCTCGCCAGCCTCGATATCCGCCAGAACTCGGCGGTGCATGAGCGCACGGTCGCCGAGCTGATCGATGCGGCAATGCCCGGCGTATCCTATCTCTCGCTGGATGAGGACGCACGCATTGCGCTGCTGGCGGCGGAGCTGAAAAACGCGCGGCCGCTGTCGTCGCTCTTCGTCAAATACAGTGACGAGACGCTCGGTGAGCTCGCGCTGTTCCGCATGGCTGCGGAAGTGCACGCCAAGTTCGGTGCTGCGACCATTCCCCAATGCATCATCTCCATGTGCAAGGGGGGCTCCGACATGTTGGAGGTGGCGGTGCTGCTGAAGGAAGTCGGCCTGGTCGATTCCTCCGGCCGCAGCGGCATCAACATCGTGCCGCTGTTCGAGACCATCGAGGACCTGCAGGCGTCCGCGAAGATCATGGATCGGCTGTTTGCGCTGCACGATTATCGCCGGCTGGTCGACAGTCGCGGCAGCGTGCAGGAGGTCATGCTGGGCTATTCCGACAGCAACAAGGATGGCGGTTTCGTCACGTCGGGCTGGGAACTCTACAAGGCCGAAATCGGCCTCGTCGATGTGTTTGAGCGCCATCACATCCGCCTGCGCCTGTTCCATGGCCGAGGCGGCTCGGTCGGCCGGGGCGGCGGACCCAGCTTCGACGCGATCCTCGCGCAGCCCGGCGGCGCCGTGGACGGCCAGATCCGCATCACCGAACAGGGCGAGATCATCTTCAGCAAATATTCGAACGCCGAGGTCGGCCGCAACAATCTGGAAATCCTTGCAGCTGCTACACTTGAGGCCAGTCTGCTCGCTCCGAAGCACAGCGCGCCGCGTGGCGAATATCTGGAGGCGATGGAGGAAATCTCGGCGCTTGCCTTCAAGGCCTATCGCGGCCTCGTCTACGAGACCGAAGGTTTTGTCGATTACTTCTGGGAATCGACAGTCATCAACGAGATTTCGACGCTGAACATCGGCAGCCGCCCGGCATCGCGCAAGAAGACGCGGGCGATTGAGGATCTGCGTGCGATCCCGTGGGTGTTTTCATGGGCGCAGTGCCGCTTGATGCTGCCGGGCTGGTTCGGCTTCGGCAGTGCCATCGAGGCGTGGTTGGCCAATCATCCCGAAAAGGGCATGGCTTTCCTGCAGGAGATGCACAGGGAATGGCCGTTCTTCCGCACGCTGCTCTCGAATATGGACATGGTACTGGCGAAGAGCTCGATCGCTATCGCCTCGCGCTATGCGGAGCTGGTCGACGACGAGGTGCTGCGTGAGAAGATCTTTGGCCGCATCCGTGCCGAGTGGCATCTGACCATCGAAACGCTACTCGATGTGATGGAGCAAGAGGGATTGCTGCAGGGCAATCCTCTCCTGGAGCGTTCGATCCGCAACCGCTTCCCCTATCTCGATCCGCTCAATCATGTGCAGGTCGAACTGCTGCAGAAACACCGCACGGGAGGCGAAGGCGGCGACGAGCAGGTGCTGCGCGGGATACAGCTGACGATCAACGGCATCTCGGCAGGGCTGCGGAATAGCGGATAGCGCTTTCCCTCCCTCAAGCGCAGCGAAGCTGCGCGCGGTGGGGAGGGTGGCTGGCCGAAGGCCAGACGGGTGGGGGGCTTCCCCAAACTCTGACGTCACCTGGGGCACCCCACCCGTCACGTCTCCTCGCTTCGCTCGTCCTCGCGCCACCCTCCCCAGTCGCTGCGCTCCGGGGAAGGACAAGAACGCCCTCAACAGAAATGCGCGCCCTGGGTCTCAACATAGACCGCATATAGCGACTGGCTTGCCGTCATGAATAGCCGGTTTCGCTTCTTGCCGCCGAAGCACACATTGGCGCAGGTCTCCGGCAACCGGATCTGCCCGATGCGCTGGCCGTCCGGTGCAAAGATCTGCACGCCGTCATAGCCGTCGCCGACCCACCCGGCACCGACCCAGATATTGCCCTCGGTATCGACACGGAGCCCATCGGGGAAGCCGGACTTGCCGTCCAGCGTCATGTCGATCAGCGGCTTGCCGCCCGTCAGCTTGTCGCCGTTGACGTCATATTGCCACACGACATTCTTCGCATTCGGATAATGTGTGATGCCGGTGTCGCAGACATAGAGCTTCTTGTAGTCCGGACTGAAGGCGAGGCCATTTGGTTTGAACGGATCATCGGCGACCTTGCTGATCTGACCATTCGTCGGATCGATACGATACACCGCTTCCTTCTGGTGCGGCTGCGTGACGCCGGGCGCTGCGCGTTGGCCTTCATAGAGATTGATGCCGCCGTAACCAGGGTCGGTGAACCAGATCGCCTTGTCGATGGGATTGACGACCATGTCGTTGGGGCCGTTCAACGGCTTACCGTTGGCCTGTTCAGCCAACGTCGTGACGCCGCCATTGTGCTCGAAGCGGACGAGGCGTGTTCGTTGTGCACTGAGCTGGCGCCCCTCCGTATCGAACGAATTCCCGTTGCTCTCTTCGGACGGATAGCGAAAACGCTCGGAGATATGGCCGTCGTCGTCGAGATAGCGCAGTTGCCGATTGGCTGGGATGTCGCTCCAGATCAGGAACTGCCCTTGCGCATTCCAGGCGGGCCCTTCCGCCCACAGGCAGCCGGTATAGAGCCGTTTGATAACGGTGTTGCCGACCTTGGCCGTGAAGCGCTTGGCGTCGATGACCACGATATCGGGATCGGGATAGCGCTGGGGCTGGACGTTGCGGCCATAGTCGCGTGCAAAGGCCCTGGGTGCCACGATGGTTGAGGCGGCGAGGGCACCGGCGGTTTGCAAAAGGCGTCGGCGATTGAGTGATATGACGTTGGATTGGGGATCGGTGGCAAATTCGTTTTGCATCGTCGTCCTCCCTGTTCTGGTTTTTCACCAGTTGCAGGTGAGGCTAGCGCGTTGCGAAGCTGATACCAGCTAATTCGTTGTTGCCGCGCGGTGGCGGCGTTGCACAAAACAAAAAAGCCCGGACAACGCAACGCGTCATCCGGGCTTCGCAATTCATTCAATTTGCGACGATCAGACTTCCTGTCTGCCCGATGCGAAGATCGCGAGCAGCGTGATCACCGCGGCCGCCAGCACGTAGTAGCCGATATAGGCAAGGCCGTACTCCTTCTGCAGCCACGTCGCGATATACGGCGCCAGCGAGGCGCCGAAGATGCTCGCGAGATTAAACGTCATCGACGAGCCGGTGTAGCGCACCGCGGTCGGGAACGGCGCGGCCAGCGCTGCGCCGATCAGACCGTAATTGATGCCGAAGATGGCAAGACCGATCAGCGCGAAAGCGTAGATGCCGGCGACACCACCGCCAAGCAGCGGCGCGACGAAGAACGAGAACGCGATCACCATCAGGCAGTTCGCGATCAGGAGGTTGCGGCGACCGATCTTGTCGGCGAGGAGGCCGGCCAGAATGTTGGTGGTGCCGAAGGCGATGGCGCCGGCGATCTGCACCTTGAGCGCATCGAGCAGCGACATCTTCGCCACGCCGACATTGTAGGAGAGCAGATACGCCGTGCAGACATAAAAGAACACGAAGGTCATCAAGCCGACCAGCGTGCCGAGCAGCAGGCTGCGCTTGTGCTTCTTCAGGAGTTCGATGCCGGGCACGGCGACGCGCTCAGCCTTGTCGATGGCCTTCTGGAACTCCGGCGTCTCGGTGATCGACAGACGCACCCACAGGCCGATTGCAATCAGCAGGATGGAAGCAAGGAACGGCACACGCCAGGCCCAGCCGAGGAAGGCTTCGGGCGAAACGAAATGCAGCAAAATCCAGAACGTGCCGGAAGCCAGGAACAGGCCGAGCGGCGCGCCGAGCTGCGGGAACATGGCGTACCAGTTGCGCTTGCCTTCCGGTGCATTCTCGGTCGCGAGCAGCACGGCGCCGCCCCATTCACCGCCGAGGCCGAGACCCTGGCCGAAACGGCATAGCACCAGCAGCAGCGGCGCAGCGAGGCCGATTTGTTCGTGGGTCGGCAGCAGGCCGATCACCACGGTGGAGATGCCCATGGTGAGCAGGGCCGCCACCAGCGTGGTCTTGCGGCCGACGCGATCACCGAAGTGGCCGAATACGATGGCGCCGAACGGGCGCGCGAAGAACGCGATCGAGAATACCGCAAAGGAAGCGAGCAGCGCCGCGGTGTCGTTGCCGGCGGGGAAGAACAGTTTCGGAAACACCAGCACCGCGGCGGTGGCGTAGACATAGAAGTCGAAGAACTCGATGGTGGTGCCGATCACGCTCGCCGTGAGAACGCGGGCTGGTGAATTAAGGGCCTTAGATGGCGGCGCGGCCGCGGAGGGCATCGCGCCCGCGTGATCAGTCATTGGGATGTCCAGCAAATGCGGCAGCGTCCGCAAATGCGTGACGGCCTTGTTATTTGCCGGTCACATAACCGACTTGGGCGGGAACTGGAATTCTTTATTGCGAAATTTGGGCGGGCACGGGTCAGATAGGATAGCGCCGCATAGCTATTATTGAAATATAATTTCGATTTCGATTTTGGGTTGTGAGATTTGCTGTCATTCCGGGGACGGGCCGTCGCCGCAGGCGGCGGGACGGAGCCCGGAATCTCGTAGTGCCGGCGCTCCATTCCCTCTCACCACGAGATTCCGGGTTCGCATGCGCTATGCGCACGCGTCCCGGAGTGACGTTGGTAGGCTTACACCGGATCCCAGCTGAAGATGTCAGCCGAGCGATCGAGCTTGTAGAACGACGACTTCAGCGCCGGCATGCCGTGCTCGGCGAGGGTCTGCGGGGTCCAGCCTTCGTCGCGGTGGATCGAGCGGATCGGGCGCGACTGGCCCATCAGGAAGATCTCGTTCATGCGCGCGGCAAAAATCTGCCCGGTGACATCCTTACCGGCATCCGACAGCAGGAAGGCCACCAGCGGCGAGATCTTTTCCGGGCCCATGCGCTGCATGCGCTCGACGCGGGCCTTCTCGGCTTCGGTTTCGGTCGGGATCGAGCCGATCATGCGGCTCCAGGCGAACGGCGAGACGCAGTTCGAGTTGACGCCATAGCGCTGCATGTCGAGCGCGATCGACTTCGACAGGCCGACAATGCCGAGCTTGGCGGCGGCATAATTGGCCTGGCCGAAATTGCCGACGAGGCCCGAGGTCGAGGTGAAGTGCACGAAGGAGCCTGAGTTCTGCTCGCGATAGATGCGAGCCGCTGCATGCGAGGTGTAGAACGAGCCCATCAGATGGACCTTGATCACGGCCTCGAAGGCGTCGATGGACATCTTGTGGAAGATGGCGTCGCGCAGGATGCCGGCATTGTTCACCACGCCGTCGAGACGGCCATAGGTGTCGACGGCCTGCTTGATGATCTTGCTGGCCGGGATGGCTTCGGCGACGGATTCGAAGTTCGCAACGGCCTTGCCGCCGGCCTTCTTGATTTCCTCGACAACTTCTTCGGCCGGAGCGGCTGAGCTGCCAGCACCGTCGGTCGAACCGCCGGGATCGTTGACGACGACGCTGGCGCCTTCAGCGGCGCAGAGCAGCGCGATGCCGCGGCCGATGCCGCGCCCCGCGCCGGTGACGACGACGACTTTTCCGTCGAGCATTTTGGTTTTTGCCATTTCAGTTTCCTGGTGGTTGGAGCGCTGTGATCAGCGCTCGTTGGTGAAGATGATGGTGCCCGACGCAGCGAACATGCCGCCGACGCCGTGACAGACGGAAATCTTTGCGTCCGGCACCTGGGCCGGTGCGATGCCGCGCATCTGGCGAACGCTCTCCTGCAGCGCATACATGCCGTACATGCCCGAATGCATGTAGCTGAGGCCGCCGCCATTGGTGTTGAGCGGCAGCTTGCCGCCGGGACGGGTGTTGCCATCGGCGATGAACTTGCCGGTCTCTTCATGCGGCATGAAGCCGAGATCGCCGAGGCCATACAGAGGCAGATGCGCGAAGGCGTCGTAGATCATCAGGTGATCGACATCCTTGTGGGTGATGCCGGCTTCCCTGAATGCTGTGGGTCCCGCGACCTTGAAGGCGCGTGAGGAGTTGAACGTCTGCATCTGGCTGACCATCGGCGTCTCCACGCTCTCGCCGGTGCCGAGAATATAGACCGGCTTCTGCGGGAAATCCTTGGCGCGATCTGCGGAAGTGAGGATCAGCGCGCCGCCGCCATCGGTGACGAGGCAGCATTGCAGCAGGCGGAACGGATAGGCGATCATGCGCGAATTGAGCACGTCCTCGACCGTGATCGGGTCCTTCATCATCGCGCGGGGATTTTTGGCGGCCCATTCGCGCTGGAATACGGCGACCGACGCGATCTGCTCATGGGTGATGCCATGGGTCTTCATGAAGCGCAGCACGGGGATCGGGAACATGCTCGGCGGGCCGTAGACGCCATAGGGCGCCTCGAACTGGCCCTGCAGGCTGTCCGCCGGAATCGAGCGTGGCAATTTGCCGATCATCGACTTGCCGCTTTCGGCATGGGTGATCAGCACGGTCTTGCACAGTCCGGCCTCGATGGCGGCGGCGGCGTGGCGGACATGAAGCATGAAGGAGCATCCGCCGACCGAGGTGCCATCGGCCCAGGTCGGCGTGATGCCGAGATAATGTGCGAGTTGCTGCGGCGTCTCCACAGCGGTGGCGATGCCGTCGATGTCCGAGAGCTTCAGCCCGGCATCCTTGATGGCGTTGAGCGCCGCATCCGCATGGAGCTGGATCTGCGACATGTTGGGGATGACGCCGAGTTCGGTGGTCTCGGCTGCGCCGACGACGGCGACTGCGTTTCTGCGCATGATCTCAGCCCTTCGCCGGTCGGAAAACGGGGAGGGTGAGCGTGTCGTCCACCTTCTGGAACGCGACTTCGAGTTTCATGTCGAGTTCGAGGGCTTCCGGAGTCTGCTCGCAATCGATGATGTTGCTCATCAGGCGCGGGCCTTCATCGAGCTCGACAACCGCAATGGCATAGGGCGGCGTGAAACCCGGCGCGGCCGGTCGGTGATTGATGACGTAGCTGTAGAGAAAACCTTTGCCCGAAGCCTTGAACACCGAAACATTCCGCGAGGCGCATTTCGAGCAGAACGGGCGCGGCGGAAAATACACATGCGCACAGTCGTCGCAGCGCTGCAGGCGTAGTTCGCCAGCCTTGGCGCCGTCCCAGTAATGCTGGGTTTCCGGTGTCGGTTTCGGGCGTGCCCGCGCGGGTTCGGCCATCTGTTTTCTCCCAGTGCCGGGATGCTCCCGGTTCGTTGTCGCGGAGGACATTTCACATTTGGCAGGGGCAGGTCCAGCGCGCGCGTTGCATAGCCATATCTGCGGATCGCGGACCACATTTGACACCAATCTGGTGTGATGGTCTGACTGCAGTCAACGGCTGCAACTCCGTCGGGAATGTTGCGGCGGAATGCCGGGAAACGAACAGCGAGGCCCCATTGCGCAGCATCAGGATCGGCTCCGGCGCCGGATACTCCGGCGATCGCATCGAGCCTGCGGTCGAGCTCGCCGAGAAGGGCGAGATCCAGTATCTCGTGTTCGAATGCCTGGGCGAGCGCACGGTGGCGCTGGCGCAGCAGGCGCGGATGAAGAATCCGGACAGCGGTTTTGATCCGTTGCTCGAGGAACGCATGCGCGCGGTGCTTCCGATCTGCGCATCGAAAGGTATCAAGATCGTCACCAATATGGGCGCGGCCAATCCGGAAGCCGCGGCGCGCAAGACGGCGGACATCGCGAAATCAATGGGCCTGCCGAAGCTGAAGATCGCCGCTATCGTCGGTGACGATGTGCTGGAGGCCTGCAAGGGCAGCGACCTGCCGGTGCTCGAATTCGACAGCACCATGCGCGGCCTCGGCAACAAGGTTCTGTCAGCCAATGCCTATCTCGGTGCCGAGCCGATGGCTGCGGCGCTGAAGGGCGGCGCCGATGTGGTCATCACCGGCCGCGCCTCCGATCCCGCGCTGTTTCTCGCGCCGATGATCCATGCCTTCGGCTGGTCGATGTCCGACTGGAATCTGCTCGGGCAGGGCATCGTTGTCGGTCATCTCCTCGAATGCGCCGGCCAGATCACGGGTGGTTATTTCGCCGACCCCGGCTTCAAGGATGTGCAGGGCCTCGCTCGCCTCGGCTTCCCCATCGGTGAAGTCAGCGAGGACGGCACGCTGGTCGTCACCAAGGTCGATGGCTCCGGCGGTGAAGTCTCCGCGCGAACCTGCAAGGAGCAGTTGCTTTACGAGGTGCATGATCCCAGGCGCTATCTGCAGCCCGATGTCATCGCGGATTTCTCGCAGGTGAAGATCGAGGAGATCGGCAAGGATCGTGTCCGCGTCACCGGCGGGCAGGGCACGCAGCGCCCGGATACGCTCAAGGTCTCGGTGGGTTATGTCGACAGCTATATCGGCGAGGGCCAGATCTCCTATGCCGGCCCGAATGCCGTTGCCCGCGGACGCCTGGCGCTCGATATCGTTCGCGAGCGGCTGAAACTTACAGGCGTTGTGACGACCGAAACGCGCTTCGATCTCATCGGCGTCGACTCACTGCACGGCGCATCCCTCGGTGCACGCTCGGAGCCCTATGAGGTGCGCGTCCGTGTCACCGGCCGCACCGATACACTGCGCGAGGCCGTGCGCATCGGCAACGAGGTGGAGACGCTTTACACCAACGGTCCCGCCGGTGGCGGCGGCGCCACCAAATCGGCGCGCGATGTTGTTGCTGTCGCATCGGTGCTGCTGCCGCGCGAGCAGGCGGCGCCATCCGTTCGCATCATAGAGGCCTGAGATGAAGCTGCGCGACATCGCTCACTCCCGCACCGGGGACAAGGGCAACATTTCCAACATCTCGATAATTGCCTTTGACGCAAAGCTTTTTCCGTTGCTATTATCACAGGTGACCGCCGAGCGCGTGAAGGACCTGTTCAAGGACATCGTTCAGGGCGAGGTGGTTCGCTATGAACTGCCCAATATTTCCGCACTGAATTTCGTGATGGATCAGGCACTTGGCGGCGGGGTGACACGGTCGCTGGCGCTCGATGCGCATGGCAAGTCGCTCAGCTCCGCGCTGCTCGATCTGGAAATTACCGGCCGTATCGGCGATACCGACGAGGCGCCGTGAACGCATCCGGTCACGGCCTGACAAGGATACCGTGACCATGAGTCAGCCCACGCTCGCCAGCCTTGCCGCCGATCTTGCCGCCGGCCGCACCACCTCCCGTAAACTGGTCGAGGACTGTCTCGCCAAAATCGCCGATCCCGCAGGCGAGGGGCAGCGGGTCTATACGTATGTGGACAAGGACGCGGCACTCGCTGCGGCCGATGCCATGGATGCCCTGCGCAAGATCAATGCCGCACCGTCGCGCTTCGCCGGCATTCCGGTCTCGATCAAGGATCTGTTCGACATCAAGGGCCAGGTGACCCGCGCCGGCTCGCGCGCGCTGGAAGACAGCGCGCCCGCCGAGAATGATGCGCCGACGGTGGCCCGCCTGCGCGCCGCCGGCTTCATCCTGATCGGCCGCACCAACATGGTCGAGTTCGCCTATTCCGGCATCGGGACCAACCCGCATTACGGCACGCCAAAGGGCGCCTGGAGGCGCGAGATCGGCCATGTGCCGGGCGGTTCGTCGTCGGGCGCCGGCGTCTCGGTGCTCGACGGCATGGCCCATGCTGCGCTCGGCACCGACACCGGCGGCTCCTGCCGCATCCCCGCGGCCTTCAACGGCATTGTCGGCTACAAGCCGACCCAGCGCCGCGTGCCGCTCGACGGCGCCGTGCCGCTGTCCTTCACTCTCGACAGCATCGGTCCACTCGCGCGCAGCGTCGCCTGCTGCGCTGCGATGGATGCGGTGCTCGCCGGCGAGCCGGACTTCGAACTGAAGCCGCGCGGCATCAAGGGCATGCGCCTCGCGATCCCGACCACGATTGCGATGGATGAACTCGATCCCGTCGTCTCGGACATCTTCGAGCGCACCATCAAGCTGCTCACCGAAAAGGGCGCGCTGATCGAGCGCATCGAGGTGCCGTCCTTCAACGATATCCCCCTGATGAGCAGCAAGGGCGGTTTCACTGCGGCAGAGAGCTATGCCTGGCACCGCGAACTGCTCGCAGCGAAGGGAGATGTCTACGATCCCCGCGTTTCCGTGCGCATCGCGCGCGGCGAGACGCAGAGCGCCGCCGACTATATCGATCTTCTGCCGATGCGCCGCTCGCTGATTGCGCGCACCGAGGCGACGATCGCGCCTTACGACGCGCTGGTCATGCCGACCTGTCCCATCGCGCCGCCATCGATTGCCGAGATGGAGGACGACAAGGTGTTCGCCAAGAAGAATCTGATGGCGCTGCGCAACTGCACGCTGATCAACATGATCGACGGCTGCGCCATCTCGCTGCCGATCTCGCGCAAGGACGAAGCCCCGGTCGGCCTGATGCTTGCCGCCGCCGGTGGCAGCGACCACCGCATCTTCGAACTCGCAGCGGGGATGGAAGCCTCCATTCGCGGTTAATCTCTGACCTCAAGGACGATACTCGATGACCACCATCGCACTCACGCTCGACGCCAAGGGCGCGCAGACGCCGCTTTCGATCACGCTGACCCAGGGCGTTATCGCCGGCTGGACCGGCCGCGATCCGGTTGCGCGCGATCATCACATCAAGGAGCTGCAGGAACTCGGCATCGCCCCGCCCGCCACCACGCCGATCTATTATCGCTGCGCCGCGCGCCGCTTCACCACCCACGGCATGATCGAATGCACCGATGTGAATTCGTCGGGCGAGGTGGAGTTCTGCCTGATCGCGTCCGGCGGCAAGACCTATGTCGGTGTCGGTTCCGACCACACTGACCGCCAGGTCGAGACCTACAACATCACCGTGTCGAAGCAGATGTGCGACAAGCCGATCGCACCGGTAGTGTGGGCGCTCGAAGAAGTCCTCCCGCATTGGGACGAGATCATCCTGCGCTCCTGGGCCACCATCAAGGGCGAGAAGGTGCTGTACCAGGAAGGCAAGCTGAGCGGCATGCTGCCGGTTGCCGACCTCATCAGGAAGGGCTTCGACGCCGACAAGCTGCCCGACGGCACCGCGATGTTCGGCGGCACCTTTGCCGCCAAGGGCGGCATCCGCCCGGCCGATCGCTTCGATTACGAAATCGAAGACCCCGTGTTGAAGCGCAAGATCAGCCACGGCTATGACATCAAGACCCTGCCGGTGGTCGGTTAAGCTCCAGACATTCGGAAATCGGGTGGCCTCGGCCACCCGATATTCCACAATGCGGCCCCACCTGTTGCCGACGATCGGCACGCGATACGGAGCGGCTGCATCATGCCCACTGCGACTCTCGCCAAACGTCCGGCACGCGACACGCGCCTCGATACCCTCGACTGGCAGCGCATCAGCGACGATCTCGACGCGCAGGGCTGCGCGGTTTTCGACAAACTCCTCACGCCTGAGGAATGCAGCGCGCTGTCAGCGCTCTATCCCGATGACGCCCGCTTCCGCAGCCGCATCGTGATGGCGCGCCATGGCTTCGGCCGTGGCGAATACAAATATTTCAACTATCCGCTGCCAGATCCCATCGCGTCGCTGCGTCCCGCGCTCTATGGCCCGCTCAGCGCCATCGCCAATCGCTGGAACGAGACCATGGGGATCGACGCCCGTTTTCCCGCCGATCACTTCGCGTTCCTCAGGCGCTGCCATGATGCCGGCCAGACCCGTCCGACACCACTGCTGCTGCAATACGATCCCGGCGACTACAACTGTCTGCATCAGGATCTCTACGGCGAGCACGTCTTCCCGTTGCAGGTGGCGATCCTGCTGTCGCAGCCGGGCGAGGATTTTACGGGTGGTGAATTCGTGCTCACCGAGCAGCGCCCGCGCATGCAGTCGCGCGCCGAAGTGGTCGCGCTGACGCAGGGCGATGCCGTCGTGTTCGCCGTGCATCACCGCCCTGTGCAAGGCACCCGCGGCAGCTATCGCGTCAACCTGCGCCACGGCGTCAGTCGTGTTAAGACGGGCCGGCGCCATACGCTCGGCGTGATTTTTCACGACGCAAAGTGAGTGAATGACCGATCTGTTTGCTGCGATCAACGATGCCCAGCCCGTGCGCGAGGAACTCGGTGACGGCGCGGCACTTTTGCGTGCCTGTGTCGGCGATGACGAACAGGCGCTGCTGGCCGATCTTCGCGCCATCGTGAAGGTTGCTCCATTCCGCCATCTCATCACGCCTGGCGGACACACCATGTCGGTGGCGATGACCAATTGCGGACGCGTCGGGTGGGTGTCTGATAGTAGCGGCTATCGTTACGATCCCGTCGATCCCGATAGCGGCCTCCACTGGCCGGAGATGCCGCTATCGCTGCGCAGCCTCGCAGCGCGTGCGGCCGCGGAAGGCGGCTATGACGGATTTACCCCCGATGCCTGCCTGATCAATCGCTACAAGCCCGGCGCGAAACTATCGCTGCATCAGGACAAGGACGAACTCGATCTCGGCGCGCCCATCGTATCCGTCTCGCTCGGCCTGCCGGCGACATTCCTGTTCGGCGGCCTGACGCGCAGCGCGGCTGCGAGGCGGTATCGTCTCACCCATGGCGACGTGGTCGTGTGGGGCGGGCCGTCGCGTCTCGCTTATCACGGTGTCGCGCCGCTGCCCGATGGCGAGCATCCCGTAATGGGTGCCCAGCGCATCAATCTCACATTCCGCAAGACGAGATAGGCGATTTAATCGCACGATTAAAATCTGCTTCCCAACCTTGTCCGCCGTCGTTACGCTTCCTCCATAAAAACCAAAACGAGGAAACGACCAATGACCCGAACGGGCCTGCTGGCGATCGCTGCTCTGTGTCTGAACACGGCCGCCTTCGCCGAGCCGATCACCAAGCCACTTTCCATCGCCGTCCTGAACGACAAGAGCTCCGTCTTCTCCGACGCGGGCGGCGTTGGCAGCGTGGTGGCGGCGCAGCTCGCCATCGACGATATTGGCGGCAAGGTGCGCGGCCAGCCTGTAAAACTGCTCGGTCCGGATCATCAGAACAAGACGGATATCGGCATTTCGCTGGCGCGCGATCTCTATGATCAGCAGGGCGTGGACGCCATCTTCGATATCGGTAATTCCGCCATTTCGCTTGGCGTACAGAACCTTGCGCGTGAGCGCGGCAAGGTGCTGGTGCATGTGGGCTCCGCCACCGCCGATGTGTTCGGCAAGCAATGCGCGCCGACCGCCGCCATGTGGCTCTACGATACCTATTCGCTCGCACAAGGCATCGCGAAAGCCGTGGTGAAGGATGGCGGCGACACCTGGTTCTTCATCACCGCGGACTATGCCTTCGGCATCGCCATGCAGGCGGAAGTCTCGAAGGTGGTGGAAGCTGCCGGCGGCAAGGTTCTCGGCGCGGTGAAACATCCGGTCGGCACCATGGACTTCTCGTCCTTCCTGCTGCAGGCCCAATCCTCGGGCGCCAAGGTGATCGCGCTCGCCAATGCGTCCGGCGATACTGTCACCAACATCAAGCAGGCGCGCGAATTCCAGATCGGCGAAGGCAAGCAGAAGCTCGCGGTGCTGATTTTCTATCTCACCTCGGTGAAGGCGCTGGGCTCCGAAGCCACGCAGGGCGTGCAGTATCTCGAGGGCTATTACTGGGACAATGACGACGCCAGCCGCGACTTCGGCAAGCGCTTCATGGTCAAGCACGGCAAGATGCCGACCCATGCACAGGCCGGCGTCTACAGCGCCGTGAAGCACTATCTGCGCGCCGCCGAAGCCGCCAACGATAACGATGGCCTCAAGGTGATGCGGCAGATGAAGGCGATGCCGGTGGATGATTTCTTCGCGCCGGGTGCCAAGGTTCGCGAGGACGGCCGGCTGATGAATGACATGCTGCTGGCGGAAGTGAAGAAACCGTCGGAAGTGAAGAGCGATTGGGACCTGCTGAAGATCAAAGGCAAGGTGAAGGCCGCGGACATCATGCGCCCGATCAGCGAGGGCGGCTGCACGCAGCTCGATCCGCCGCTGAAGCAGTAGTCTCGTCCTCGTCGTTCCGGGGCGCGCGAAAGCGCGAACCCGGAACCTCGATGTGGCCTGACTCCGGCACGTCTCACTCCGCGATTCCGGGTTCGCTCGCGATGCGAGCGCCCCGGAATGACAGCTTGTCGCCTATGGCTTCTTCGGATGAATGAATGCCCACGGACTCACCTCGGAGTCCCGTGGTACGTCGATCGCGATCAGATACGGCCCGCCATCCGCCAGCGCCTTTTCGAGCGCCGGCCGAAACTCTGCCGGCGATTTTACCCGCGCAGCAGCAACACCGAACGACTCCGCCAGTTTCACGAAATCCGGATTGACCAGATCTGCCGCCACCACGCGGCCGGCGAACACGTTGAGCTGGTCGCGGCGGACATTGCCATAGGCATTGTTGTCGAACACCAGCACCACCACGCCGATCTTGAACTGCACGGCGGTGGCCAGTTCCTGCACCGCGAACATGAAGCCGCCGTCGCCAGTGATCGCCACCACCGGCCGATCGGGATGCGCGACCTTGGCGCCGAGCGCGGTGGGGAAGCCCGAGCCGAGCGTGCCCTGATAGCCCGAGGTGATGAAGGTGCGCGGCTGATAGACCGGGAAGCCATACCAGGACGTGAAGCCGACCTGCGACAGCTCGTCGGTGACGATGGCGTTCTCCGGCAGCACATCGCGCAGGATGGTGAGGTAGTCCATCTGCGGCTGGACCGCCTGGATGTCCTTCGCAGCTTTCGCGGAGGCCGCGCGGATGGCCTCGCGGCGGCCTGTTGTTCTCGTATATCCGGCCTTGCTCACCGCAGCCGCAAGAGCGCGCGTGCCTTCCGCCGCGTCCGCACTGATCGGCGCATCGACGGTCAGCCGCCGCATCTCGACGGGATCGATATCGATGCGAATGGACTTCAATCCATCCGGCTTGAACGGCCAGCGGAACGTTGCCGGCAATTCCATGCGCGAGCCGATGCCGATCATGAGGTCGGCCTGCGGCCAGAGGTTATAGGCAGCCGCCATGGTCAGGCCGAGCTCATGCGCATTGCTGACAATGCCGCGGCCGGAGCGGAACGCGACCACGGGCGCATCGATCATCTCGGCGAGTTCGAGGATTTCTGCACCGGCGTCCATCGCGCCGGCACCGACAAAGATCATCGGCGCCTTGGCCGCCTTGATCAGCGCAGCCGCGGCCTTGATGCGGTCGGGGTCAGGCGAGGGGGCCATGAACGGCGCGAGCGTCGTCGCGTCAGCCGTCTCGGCTTTCTGCGTGAACACGTCCCACGGCATTTCCAACGCGACCGGGCCGCGGCGGCCCGACATCATCTCCTGGAAGCCGCGTGCGACCTTGGTTGGCGCGTCCGCGGGATATTCGATCCGCTCGGCCCATTTGACGAAGCTGCGCAGGGTTGCGAGCTGGTCCGGCATCTCATGCAGATGTCCGCGACCTTTCCCCAGATAATCGGTGGGCACCTGCCCGGTGAGACACATGACCGGCTCGTTGCAGCCGAACGCCGTCAGCATCGCAGCGCTGGCATTGAGAATGCCGGGGCCGGGCACTACACTGAACACGCCGGGCTTGCCGGAGGCGCGCGCATAGCCGAAGGCCATGTAGCCGCAGGCCTGCTCATGCCGCGCGCCGATGACGTTCAGCTTCGCCTGATGGAAAGCATCGAACAGGCCATAGACCTGCGCGCCCGGCAGGCCGAACACGGTGTCGATGTCGTGGGCCTTCAGCCCGCTGACGATGGCTTCGCCGCCGGTGAGAACAGTCATGCGTACTCCCAAACCTTATTCTTCGTCGATCACGCCATTGCGCAAGGTGCCGATGCCGTCCGCCTCGATCTCGATCACGTCGCCGGGGACGAGATAGCGCGGCGGATCGAAACGCGCACCGGCGCCGGTAGGCGTGCCGGTGACGATGACATCACCCGGCACCAGCGTGGTGAAGGTCGAGATGTAGCTCAGGAGATAACGGAAGCCGAACATCAATCGGGAGGTGCGGTCGTCCTGCCGCAACTCGCCGTTCACATGGGTGGTGAGGCGGATATCGGCGATCTGGCTTTCGTCGGTGTATGGCACGATCCATGGTCCGAGGCTGCCGGTGGAATCGAAGTTCTTGCCCTGCGTCACGTTGAACTTCGCATGTCGCACCCAGTCGCGAATGGTGCCTTCGTTGCACAGGGTCAGCGCCGCGATGTGATCAAGCGCATCGCGCTCGGCGATATGGCGCCCGGCCTTGCCGATCACCAGCACCACTTCGCCTTCGTAATCCAGCTGCGTCGATGCCTTCGGCCGCACCAGTGGCGCGCCATGGCCGACAAAGGAGCGAGGCGTGCGCATGAACATGGACGGAAATTTCGGTGCGTCCTGGCCATCCTTGTATTCGGCATTGCGGTCCGGATAGTTGACGCCGATGCAGATGATCTTTTCAGGCGAGGGGATCGGCGGCCGCAAGGTGACATCGTCGAGCGCAAAATCCGCGGGCTGGTTGGCGGCGGCATCGATCAGGCGCTGCAAGGCGTGATGGGCGATGGCTTCGCGTAAGGTCGGATAGTCGCCGCCATAACGCGCGGAGAGATCGACGATGCCGTCATCAGTCACGGCGCCGTATTTGAGTGTGCCGCCTTGTGTGAAGGTCGCGAGGCGTGCGGTCATCACCTTTCTCCTCAATCCGCAATCGTCACATCCGCCACGAACAGCGGATCGCGCACGGCTTGCCCATTGAACACCGACCCCTGCTCGAACCACGAGCGCGGGGCGGGAGCGCCCCACAGGGTCTGACGGCGCGGGTCCTTCAGCGACCAGCGCAGCGGCTCGTGATCGCTGTCCATGGTCTGGTAGTCGCAGGTGTAGAGCTCCAGCCGGTGTCCGTCGGGATCGCGCACATAGAGGAAGAACGCATTGGAGATGCCGTGCCGGCCGGGGCCGCGTTCGAGATTGGCCAGATAGCCGGACGACGCCATCACATCGCACAGATGCACGATGTTCATGGCCGTCGGCACCCAATAGGCGAAGTGATGCAGCCGCGGTCCCTTGCCATTGGTGAAAGCGAGATCGTGAACGTTGCCCTTGCGATGCATCCAGGCCGCGGCGATGCGGCCGTTGTTGCCGTCCTCTTCGGCATATTCAGTCAGCCGGAAGCCGAGCCGGGCGTAGAAATCGATCGTGTCCTGCAGCTCGGCGGCGAAGACGTTGAAATGATCGAGGCGCTGCGGATGGCAGCCCTTGTAGAGATCGAAGCGACGCAGGAGATGCGGGCGCTTCTCCATGGATGCATGGAGTTCGAGCTGGAAGCCGAACGGATCCGTTGCCTGCAGCGTGCGGCCCTGGAACGGGCGCTCGACAAAGGAATAGCCGATGCCATTGGTCGCGAAGAAGGCGCCTGCCTTGTCGAGATCGTTTTCGCTCGCGACGCGAAAACCGAGACGGTGGCAGGCCGCATGGGCCGCCTTGCGCAGCACCAGCGAGTGATGCTGATGTTCCTCGACGGCGCGAAGATAGACGGTGTCGCCGTCGGCATCCTCGACATGGAGGCCGACAATATCCTCGTAGAATTTTCGGCTCGCTGCGAGATCGGTGACATCCAGCACCACATGGCTGGCACGCAGGATGTTGAAGGGCGGGTCGAAAACATGGACCGGTGCGGGCATCTGGCGTTTCCTGGCTGTCATTCCGGGGCGCGCGAAGCGCGAACCCGGAATCTCGAAGTGGAGAATCTCATTCTGAGGTTCCGGGTTCGCGCAAGTGCGCGCCCCGGAACGACGAGTTACAGACCCATCCTCTGAATCTTGTGCGTTCCCTTCGCCAGCGAGACGTGTTTCGTCTCCATGTAGAAGTCGAACGAATAGTCGCCGCCATCGCGGCCGATGCCTGACGCTTTCATGCCGCCGAACGGCGTCGGCAAATGGCGGACATTTTCCGAATTGAGCCAGATCATGCCGGCTTCCAGCGCGTCCGCGACGCGCAATGCACGGCCCATCTCCGCGGTCCAGACATAACCGGTGAGCCCGTATTGCACGTCATTGGCGATGGCGATGGCCTCGGCTTCATCCTTGAAAGGGATCGCCGTGAGGAACGGGCCGAACACCTCTTCCTGCGCCACCCGCATGCCGGGCTTCGCATCGATCACCAGTGTCGGCTGCACATAGTGCCCGCCGCCGGGACCGTCATGCGGCTTGCCGCCGACCGCGATGGTGGCGCCGTCCTTGCGGGCGACGTCGAAATAGCTGCAGACCTTGGCGTGATGTCGCGCATGAATGAGCGGACCGACCTCGGTGGCGGGATCGAGCGGGTGGCCGATCCTCAGCGCTTTGACGCGCGCCGTGAGCCTCTCGATGAACGTGCCGGCGATGCTGCTCTGGATCAGCAGCCGGCTCGATGACGTGCAGCGCTCGCCATTCAGCGAATAGATCATGAAGACCACGGCATCGAGCGCGCGGTCGAGATCGGCGTCGTCGAATACGATCACCGGATTCTTGCCGCCGAGTTCGAAATGCACGCGCTTCAGCGTTGGCGCGCCCTGCGCCATGATTGCCGACCCCGTGGCGCTCTCGCCGACAAAGGCGATGGCCTTGATGATGGGGTGTTCGGTCAGTGCCTTGCCGGCTTCTTCGCCGATGCCATGCACCGTGTTGAGCACGCCGTCGGGCAGGCCGGCCTCCTTCGCGAGCTTTGCCAGCAGATCCGCCGTGACCGGCGACCATTCCGCCGGCTTGTGCACGACTGTGCAACCCGCGGCGAGGGCAGGCGCGATCTTCCAGGTCGAGAGCATGAAGGGCGTGTTCCACGGCGTGATCACGCCGACCGGGCCGATCGGCACCCGCGTGGAAATGTTCCAGTGCTCTTCCGCCGGCGTGTTCAGCCCGTCGCGCGCCTCGACGCAGCGATCGGCATAGAAGCGAAAGTTCTCCGCGCCGCGCACGGCGGCCTTGGACATGAAGCGCCAGGCCTGACCGGTATCGATGCATTCGAGAGTCGCGATATCGTCGGCATGATCCTCGATGGCATCGGCGATCCGGTGCAGCAACTTGCGCCGCACAGCCGGTGCCATCTCGCGCCAGTCCCTGAAGGCGCGCTGTGCCGCCTTCGCGGCCTTGTCGATATCCTCTTTCGTGCCGCGCGCGACACTGGCCAGCAATGTCCCGTCGATCGGCGAAGTGGTCTCAAAGGTTTCGCCCGATGAGGACGCGACGACCTTGCCGTCGATGCGATGGCTGATGCCATCGGAACGCAGCGCTTGCAGCAGCGGTGCCGCGCGCTCCTGATTGGCGGCAAACACCGCGGCGGGATCGGCAGGGGTCTTAGCCATGGTCGGCCTCGGCTTTGAGCATGTCGTGAATGTTGTTGCGCTTCCAGCTGGTCGCGCTGTCATTGATCTGGACGTCGAATGACAACGCAAATCTGCCGGTCGCAAAGATGTTATCGAGATGACTGGAGACCGCAGCGAAGATCTGTTCCCCGGCCTTCTGCCGGACCACGAGTTCGCGGCCTTCGCCGATCCGCAGCAGGATATCGAGAAAGCTGAGGCCGGCGCGGCCGTCGGCGATGGCATAATGCTCGCAGCGGATCGCGCGCACACGAATGCCGCCGAGCGGGAAGATACCGGTCTGCACCGCAGCGTTGCGCACCACTTCGCACAACGCGCCGATATCCAGGGCGCCGTCGAGATTGGCAGAATATTCGATGCTGAAATGCGGCATGGCCCATCCCTGATCGGTGCCGTCTTGTGAGCGGCTTCCGGGGCAATGATTAACATGTTAAGTGATCGTGGGCAAACCTCGTGACATGAATTCGATTGTGCGTTGCACGCGCCAGGAGATGGGACCGACATGACGACCTCCGCGACCAAGCGCATGCCCGCCAAAATCCCCATGCGCGATTTCTCGCAGTCGTTGCCGATGTCGCTGCTGCGGGCGCGGGAAGGGGTGATGCGACATTTTCGTCCGTCGCTGCGATCGCACGACCTCACCGAGCAGCAATGGCGCATCCTGCGCGCGCTGGCGGCCTCTGGCGAGATCGAGGTGACGGAACTGGCGCGCGTCGCATTCCTACTCGGGCCGAGCCTGTCGCGCATCCTGCGCGATCTAGAGCAGCGCAAGCTGATCGCGCGTCATCTTCTCAAATCCGATTTGCGCCGCAACATCGTCTCCATCACGGCAAAGGGACTGAAGTTGATCGAGGTTGTCGCGCCGAGTTCGGAAGCGATCTATGGCGAGATGACGAGGCGCTTCGGTGCGAACAAGCTCGCCGAGTTGCAGGCCATGCTGCATGAACTGGAGCTTTGCCTGCAGGCGATGCCGCTTGATAACGCGGACGATGCCGGTCCCGCAGACCGATAGCTCTCCTGCATAATTTTGCAGCAAAGCCGTTGCTCGCCATTTCATTAATTCGTCGTACGAATTCGGCCGGGCCTGTAGACAGGCGGAGAATTTTTCGCTCAACTCGGTGTTATCAAAATCGAAGAAGGCTGGCGCTCAAGTCCGGCCTCTGTGGGAGGATTTGATGACGCTGACCCGACGTGGATTCACGGCCGGCATCGCTGCTGGTTTGGCTGCTCCTTACATGATTGGTAGTGCGCGCGCCCAAGGAAGCGGTGGGACTGGCGGCGGAACGATCAAGATCGGCATGTGTGCGCCGATCACCGGCCCGGCGGCGGAAGCCGGCAAATATGCGACCGGCGGCGCCAAGCTTGCGGTCGAGGCCATCAACAAGGCCGGCGGCATTCTCGGCAAGCAGATCGAACTGATCATCGAGGACGATCAGACCACAAATCCCGGTATCGTGCTCGCCTTCTCCAAGCTCGCCGCCAACCCGGAGATCGTGGGCTTTCTCGGCTCGATCCGCTCCACGCAGGTCCATGCCATGGCGCCGGACGTGCTCAAGCTCGGCAAGCCCGTGATGTTCGGCGGCACCGATCCGAATCTGACCAAGCTCGGCAATCCCTGGCTGTTCCGCTTCCGCCCCAATGACAGCTATTCCGGCCGCGTCATCGCGGAATATGGCGTGAAGACGCTGGGCAAGAAGAAGTGGGCCGTGCTGCATTCCACCGACGCCTTCGGCACGGCCGGCGGCAAGGCGCTGACCGAAGCGCTCGGCCCGCTCGGCGCCACGGTGGCGATCGATCAGGGCTATGCCAACCAGAGCCAGGACTTCACGCCGGTCGTGCTCGCCATCAAGCAGTCCGGGGCGGATATTCTCGGCTCTTATTTCACCTTCGAAAACGATCTCGGGATCTTCGCCCGCCAGCTTCGCCAGCTCGGCGTCAACATTCCGTGGGTCGGCTCGCCTTCGATCGTCAATGTCACTGCGCTCAAGCTCGCGGGGCCGGCGCTGTACAACACCTATGGCGTTGCCGACTACGCAGAAGAATCGTCCGAGGCCGCCAAGGCGTTCGGCAAGACCTATCGCGATGCCTACAAGGTCGCGCCGGACAATCAGAGCTCATGGCCGTTCGATGCCATCAATGTGCTGGCGCTGGCGATCAAGAACGCCGGCTCGACCGATCCGCAGAAGATCCGTGAGGCCATCCTCGCCATCAAGAAATATCCAGGCGCCGAGGGCGAATACAATTTCGACAAGAACGGCGATGGCCTGCACGGCTACAACATCGTGAAGAACGACAAGGGCAACATCGTTTTCGACAAGCATATCGAATTCGATAACTGACGGCTTCGCCGTCATCCCGGGCACGCGCCCTTCGCGCGTGAACCCGGGATCTCGATGTGTGGCACTCCTCTTGGTGCCCACATTCTGAGGTTCCGGGTCTGCGCCGGCGGCGCATCCCGGAATGACGAGTTTGTCGCCACGCGCCCTTTGCATTCCTCTCATCGAGCACCCTGATGGATCTCGTTCTCCAACTCCTCTTCACCGGTATCGGTATCGGTTCGGTCTATGCGTTGGTTGCGCTGGGCTTCGTGCTGATCTTTCGCGCGACAAACGTGGTCAATTTCGCGCAAGGCGAGTTCTCGATGGTCGCGGCCTATCTGATGGTGGTCTGCGCCGTCGATCTGTCGTTGCCGTACTGGCTGTCCTTCATCATCGCGCTCGCCGGCATGGCGGTGATCGGTGTCATTTTCAATCTGGGCGTCTATTATCCGCTGCGCCACCGCACCTATCTGCCGGTCATCATCGCGACCATCGGCGCATCCATCCTGATGGCGAACGGCGTGCTGGCGCTGTACGGCCCGCAGCCGCAGGTGCTGCAGGGCTGGTTCGACACGCCCGGCATCCAGCTCGGCCCGGTCTATCTCGACAACCAGTATCTGCTCATCATCGCCGTCACGCTGGCGCTTGTCGTGTTCAACTGGTGGTTCTTCGAGCGCACCATGATCGGCAAGAAACTGCAGGCGACCTCGCAGGACAAGGAGATGGCCGCGCTGCTCGGTATCTCCGTCTCAACCATGATCATGATCACCTTCATCTATTCCGCGGTGCTCGGAGGTCTCGCCGGCATCCTCGTCGCGCCGATCCTGTTCGTGTCGATCCAGATGGGCGCCACCATCGCGCTGAAGGCTTTTGCCGCCACCATCATCGGCGGCTTCGGTGATGTCACCGGCGCCATCATCGGCGGCATCGCACTCGGCATCATCGAGACTTTTGGCGCGGCTTACATCTCCGTGCCCTACAAGGACGGCTTCGCGTTCCTGGTGCTGGTGTTGTTCCTGATCTTCCGCCCGCAGGGCATCTTTGGCGAGCGCGTCGCGGAGAAAGCATGAGCACCACCGAAAACATCCAGTCGGTCGCCGACATCGCGCGCCCGAAACCGCTGCTGATCCGCCACGCGCCATATTTCATCGGCGCCGCGATCCTCGTCTTCCTCGCGGCCTCGATGCGCTTCGATGGCTACATCCTCAACATCCTGATGCAGGCGACTACTTTCGCCATCGCCGTGTTCGGCCTGTCGGTGGTGCTCGGGCTCTGCGGCCAGATCAACCTTGCGCAGGCGGCCTTCTTCGGCTTCGGCGCCTATGCCGTCGGCCTCGGCACCACGGACTATCAGCTCAACTATTGGATCTGCCTGTTCGCGGGTTGCGCCATGGCCCTCGTCGCCGGTGCCTTGCTCGGTCTCTCGACGCTGCGGCTCGGCGGGCATTATCTTGCCATGGTGACGATCTCGTTCCAGCAGATCGTCACGCTGATCATGATCAATGCCATCTGGCTCACCAAGGGCCCGGACGGCGTGTCGAAGATCGGGCGACCGTCGCTCTTCCTGTCGTCGCAGGCCTATCTCGCCTTCTGTGTCGCGGTGCTCGCCATCGTCGGCTATCTGGTCTGGCATCTGCCTGATACCAGGCTCGGACGCGCGATGCGGGCGGTGCGCGACAACGAGCTTGCAGCCGGCGTCAACGGCATCGATGTCTTCCGCACCAAGATCTACGCATTTGCGATTTGCGCACTGCTCGGTGGTCTCGGCGGCGGCCTGTTCGCCGGTGGTTTTGCCTATATCTCGCCGGATCAGTTCTCCTTCGCGGAATCCATCGTTTTCCTGACGATGTCGCTGCTCGGCGGCGTCGCGTCGCCGATCGGTTCGGCCATCGGCACCGGCCTCTTGATCCTGATCCCGGAATGGCTGCGCTTCCTCAAGAGTGTGCCGGGCCTCTATCTCGCCATCTATGGCCTGTCGGTCATCCTCATCATCCGCTTCATGCCGGACGGCATCTGGGGCTGGATCAGCACCGCCTATGATCGCCTGTTTCCGCCGAAGAAGGTCGCGCCGTCGACCACGCCGCTGGTGCTCAAGCCCGCAGCCACCGGCGACGAGATGGTGCTGCGCGTGACCGGTCTGTCAAAGCACTTCGGTGGCCTCAAGGCCGTCGACGAGGTCGACATCGCCGTGCATCGCGGCGGCGTTCACGCGCTGATCGGCCCGAATGGTTCCGGCAAGACCACGACGCTCAATGTGCTGTCCGGTCTGTACGAGGCGACCTCCGGCAAGGTCGTGCTGGACGGTACCGACGTCACCGTCATGCCGCCGCATCTGCGTGCCGCTGCCGGCCTTGGACGTACCTTCCAGAACATCCGTCTGTTCCGCTCGATGACGGCGCTGGAAAACGTCATCATCGGCGCCGAGCGGCCGGGTAATACGCTGGTCGGCAAGGGCGATCACGCCGCGCTCACCGAACGTGCGCTCGCTGCGCTCACCTTCGTGGGTCTCGGTTCGCGCGCCAATGAGCTGATCGCCAGTTTCTCCTATGGCCATCAGCGCCTGATCGAGATCGCCCGCGCTCTCGCAGGCAATCCGACGCTGCTGCTGCTCGACGAGCCCGCCGCCGGCCTGAACTCGTCGGAGAAGCTCGAACTGCATGAACTGCTCAAGCGCATCGCCGCGCAGGGGCTGACGATCCTGATCATCGATCACGACATGACGCTGGTGTCGGAAGCGGCCCAGCATATCACCGTGCTCAATTTCGGACGCCGCATCGCGGATGGCGAGTCGATGGCCGTGCTGCGCCATCCCGATGTCGTCTCTGCCTATCTGGGAACCGCGTGATGGCGCTGCTGGAAATCAAGGATCTCCATGTTCGCTACGGCGAGATCGTCGCGCTGCAGGGCATCAGCTGCAAGGTGGAGGAAGGGCAGGTGGTGACGCTGCTCGGCGCCAACGGCGCTGGCAAGTCCACCACGCTGCGGGCCATCTCGGGCCTCGCCAAGCCAGCGTCCGGCGACATCCTGTTCGATGGCAAGTCCATCGCGGGCCTTGGCCCGGAAGCCATCGTGCGCATGGGCATTTCCCATGTGCCGGAGGGCAGGCGGGTCTTTCCCGGCCTCACGGTGAAAGAGAACATCATGCTGGGCGCCTCCAACCGCAAGGTGGCGAAGGCCGAGCTGTCGCGCGAGGCGGATGCGATGTTCGATCTCTTCCCGGATATCCGCAAATTCACCAATGCCCTCGGCTGGACGCTGTCCGGCGGCCAGTTGCAGATGGTGGCGGTTGCGCGCGGCCTGATGGCCAGGCCGCGTCTGCTGCTGCTTGACGAGCCTTCGCTCGGCCTCGCGCCGGTCATCGTGCAGGCGGTTTTCCGCATCATCACGGAGATCAGGCAGTCCACCACAGTCTTGCTTGTGGAGCAGAATGCGCGCATGGGTTTGTCTGTCGCCGATCATGGCTATGTGCTGGAAACCGGCCGTATCGTGCTCGACGGCAAACCGGAGGATCTCTGGGCCAATGAGGCCATTGCAGCCGCCTATCTCGGCGGCCACGGCAAGCCCGCTGCGGGCCTACCCGCGCATTAGGTCTCAAAGCTCAACAACAAGGACGAATGTCCCGCCATGGTTACAGTTCAAGTCGATAAGCTGATCGCCTTCGTCGCCGAGGTTTTCGAGCGCGCATCTTCCACCAAAGAGGAAGCCCAGCGCATCGCCAGCTATCTCACCACGGCGAATCTCACCGGCCATGACAGCCACGGCGTCATCCGCGTGCCGGTCTATGTCCGCTGGCGCAATAACGGGATGATCATCCCGAACCAGACCATCGAGATCCCCGTCGATACGCCTTCGCTCGCCGTCGTCGATGGCCGTTTCGGTTACGGTCAGACCGTCGGTCCGCAGGCCGTGAAACTCGGCATCGAGAAGTGCAAGGCCGCCGGCCTCTCGGCAATCGCCACCAAGAATTCCGGTCACATCGGCCGCATCGGCGACTGGGCCGAAATGGCTGCGGCAGAAGGTCTCGTCTCCATCCACTTTGTCACCGCCGCGGGCTCCGTTCTGGTGGCGCCCTATGGCGGCGTCGAGCGTCGCCTGTCCACCGCGCCGTACTGCGTCGGCATTCCGCGCCCGGGCCAGCAACCGGTGGTGCTCGATTTCGCCACCTCGGTGGTTGCCGAAGGCAAGGTGCTGGTCGCATCGCGCGGCGGCAAGAAGCTGCCCAAGGGCGCGCTGATTGCGCCGAACGGCGATCTCAGCGAGGATCCGTTCCTGCTCTACGGTCCGAATGTCGATGGCACCCGCGATCACTCCAAGGGGCAGGGCGCGATCCGCGCTTTCGGCGATCACAAGGGCTCCGGCCTCGCCCTGATCTGCGAACTGCTCGGCGGCGCGCTCACCGGCAACGGCGCCACCAAGCATGGCCGTCCCTTCGCGAACGGCATGTTCTCGATCTATATCGATCCGAAGAAGATCGACCCCGCCAATTTCTTCGACGGCGAGGTCGCGCGCTATGTGGAGTTCTTCAAGAGCGCCAAGCCGGCTGCCGGTGTCGATGCGGTGATGATCCCCGGCGACAACGAGGCGAAAACGCGCGCCGACCGCACCAAGAATGGCGTGCCGCTGCCGGACGAGACTTGGGCAGCCATCGTGCAGACCGCCCGCGATGTCGGCGTCAGCGAAGAGGCTGTCAAGCACGCGACATCGTAGTCATGCATTGTGCGATGCTCTCCGGCGTCATGCCCGGCCTTGTGCCGGGCATCCACGTCTTGCAGACTTCGCCGCGCAACAGGACGTGAATGGCCGGGACGAGCCCAGCCATGACGAACCACCAGAAGACGCATCACCACTACGGAGGAAAGACCAATGGCAAATCGCGTGAAGGAAATCTGGAAGTCGGGCAAGGCCGTCGTCAACGCCTGGTTGGCGATCCCGTCGGGCTTCTCCGCCGAGGTGATGGCGCAATGCGGCTTCGACAGCGTCACCGTCGATATCCAGCACGGCGTGCAGGATTATCAGTCCATGGTCACCTGCTTCCAGGCGATGAACGGTCATCCGGTCACGCCGATGGTCCGCGTGCCGTGGAACGAGCCGGGCATCATCGGCAAGGTGCTCGATGGCGGCGCCTATGGCGTGATCTGTCCCATGGTCAACACCAAGGAAGAAGCCGAAAACTTCGTCCAGTATTGCAAGTATCCCCCGCGCGGCACGCGCTCCAACGGTCCGATCCGCGCCGGCATGTATGGCGCTGGCGGCACCTATCAGGAAACTGCCAACGACGAGACGCTGTGCATTCCGATGCTGGAGACGCGCACCGCCGTCGACAACATGGAAGCCATTCTCGATGTCGAAGGCATTGCCGGTGTCTATGTCGGCCCGAGCGATCTCGGCTATTCCTATGGCCTCGTGCCGAAGCTCGACCGCGAGGAGCCCGAGATCCTCAAGATCTACGACAAGCTCCTCAAGGAGTGCGACAAGCGCGGCATTTATCCCGGCATCCACTGCTCGGGCCCGGTCGGCGCCGCGAAGAACATCGCCATGGGCTTCAAGCTGGTGACGCTGCTCAACGACAGCGGCATCCTCGCCACCGGTGCGAAGAACTGGGTTGCCGAAACCCGCAAGAACTCCGGCGGCAAGGCGTAACGCTCAGCCTTTGCAAGGTGGGCAACGCGCCAGCGTGCCCACCTTCACCTGGCATGTACTGGGAGGTGGGCACGTCGCTTCGTATCTTTGCTCGCCCTACAGTTCATTCGCATTTTTCCTGCTCATCGCCATCGCGAACAGGCTGCGCACCACATCGATCGACATGTCCGCCAGTGCCGGTCGCTCGTCGGGCGGGAACACGACGCCGATCACCGCGACGGCAGAGCCGCCCGTCATCACTGGCCAGAAATCGAACCGCGATTGCAGGTCGGGATAGACACCGCTGTGCACCGTCGTCCCCGTCGACAGCGCAGAATGGGCCGCATCGCGTTCGGCCTGATTGAGCTCGGCGACATCGGTGCCGTGCACAAGCTGCAACTGTCCGTCCAGCACGACCATCACCACCGCAGGCGCCGCGAACAGAGCCGACAGCGCTCCTGATGTGAGCGATGCGGCACTGCGCATGCTGCCGATGGCAGTCATGTCGGTGCCGAAGCGCTGCAGGATTTCCGCCTGGCGCTGCAATTCGGCAGCCTCGCTCGCCTTGCGGCTCGACACGAACGCGACGCCGCTCACGATCAGCCCGACAAGAAACAGAAGGCCGATCGCCCAGATATTGGCAGGGCCGTTCACGGTGAAGGTGTAACGCGGCTCGGTGAGGAAGTAATTGTAGGACAGTGCGCCAAGCACCGCCGAGAACAGTGAGGGGCCGGTGCCGAAGGCGGCAGCCGCGATGACCACGGGCACCACATAGATCATGGACACGTTGGGGATCGCGATCGCGCTGTCGACGCCCACCGCGATCGCCGATGCGAAAACAGTCAGGATCAGCGCGACGAGATATTGCATGAGGACGGGACCGGCAGCGCCGAACGGAGGCGTGATCTTGTCCACTTTGATGATGTCTGCATGGGTCATCGTGGTTCTCCTCGCAGCAGAGTGACATCCGGATGCTGCAAGCGACATGGCACCGGCGCCATAGGAATGCGATGGGGAGCGGATCGCGAAGAAATAGGAAAAGTCTAAAAGCCGGCTTCGCTTATGCGGCGCCTATATCATCGCCCATGGCGCTGTCTGGTATTCTTATGCGGTGCTGAAGATGTTGCGCGCACGATCCGCTGCGTTGCGGTCGCCAACGCCCTCACTTTTCGCACCATCCATTCGCGACAGCACGGTTCACATGACCACGAATTGCAGATCAGCCGATGCAGGGAGGCTGCTATGTGCATGGCAACTGGCCGTTCTTCGTTATGCGGTGACACATGACATCGCGGATCGGCAGCATGTGATGGCGTTGGCGCAGGAGGTCGATCAGACCTGTGACGATCCGTTGCGGGATCATGGATTCCATTTCTTCCGGCGCAGCAGCGCGGAGCTTTGCCAGGCAATTTTCGAGGACAACAGCAACGCCATCCTCGATCGCTTCGTCGCCGAACTCGACAATCCCCGCATGCAGCGCGCCTTTCTCGCGGCCATGGACAATGCGCCGGCTGCAGCACCGCGTCGCCGTCACGCAGACAGCGAGAACCTGTTCAGGGGATTGCCTGCCCGCGTCATCGCACCGTCGCGCGGAATTTCGCGCGGGTGAGGGCCCGGATCTTTCGCAGCAGTCGACGCGCATCCGCCTGACGTTCACGCTGCGGAATAACACCACCGCGCGGCATCTTCGCGGACGATCATTCAACCGCTGGCCGCTTTGCTTTTCGTCACCGAAGCAGTCCATACTCGATTTAGCTGTCCGCGAGAGACAGGATCATGATCGGGAGAACGAACGTGCCGAACAAACTGCATCTGATGAACCGTCGCCAATTCGTCGCTGCGGGCGCAGGTGCTGCCGCGCTGCTCGGCGCGCCTTCGCTGGTTCGCGCCAATACGTGGCCGACCAAACCCATCAGGATCCTCGCAGGCTCTGCGGCCGGCGGCCAGACCGACCAGTTCGCGCGGGTTTATGGCGAATATCTGCAGCGCGAACTCGGCCAGACCGTGGTGGTGGAGAACAAGGCCGGTGCCGGTGGTGCTGTCGCGGCGCTGGAACTGAAGCGTTCCGATCCCGACGGCCATACGCTGATGATCTGCAACACCACCGCCTATATGCTCAATCCCGTCCTCATCAAAGACGTCAAATACAATGTGCCGCAGGATTTCGCCTGGGTGTCCATCATGCCGGGCGGCAGCTTGCCGCTGGTGGTGAGCGAGAAGATCGGCGCCAGGACGCTGAAGGATTTTATCGACTATGCGAAGAAGACCGAGAAGGTGAATGTCGGCACCTACGCCGCCGGGTCCTTCGCGCATATGGTGATCGTCGAACTCAACAAGCAATACGGGCTGAAGATGGAAGCCGTGCATTATCGCGGCGAGGCGCCGATGTGGAGCGATCTCGCCGGCGGCTCCATCGATGCCGGCATCGGCAGCTATGCTGCTGCATTGCCGGTGCTGCAGACTGGCAAGGGCAATCCCGTCGCCGTGTCGCGCCGTCGCATCGCGGCGCTGCCTGATGTCGCGACCTTCAGGGAACAGGGTGCGACCTCGCGCGCGCATTCGCTGCTCACCTTCCAGGGCTGCATGGCGCCGGCCAGGACGCCGCCGGACATCGTGGCGAAGCTCAACGCATTGTTCGTCGCCGCCAGCAAGACCGACCGCGTGCGCGATTTGCTCAGGAGCCAGGGCGTCGATGAAGGCGCGATGACGCTGGAGGCCAGCACCGCATTGTACAAGGAGGAGGCGCCGGTCTGGGCCGAACTCGCCAGCGCGCTGGGGCCGCAGCCGCAATAGCCCAAGCGACGATATCGCCGGTTCCAGGTCATGCGACACTTTGGTCGGGAAACTGTAACTGTATTGCAGATCGACAGCCCTGATCGACCGTGGTACCTCGGTCCCATTCGTCGGATGAGGTTCTCGTGACGTTGTTCACCCGCATGTCCCGCTCTCGCATTCTGCGCCTGCCGCGCAGGGTGCTGGTTGCGTTCGTGCTGGCGACCTACCTCATCGGCGGAGCGGTGCATGGCCTGTGCGGCCTCGACGTCACCAATCCGTCGCTGGAGACGATCATGTCCGTCGCCGACAAGGGCGTCGGTCATGGCGACACGGGAGCGGTTGCGGACAATCACTGCCACGGCTGCTTCTTCATGATGGCCGAACCGCTGGTCGTCACCGCCAGGCCGGTTCCTGTTGTGGCCCGCACGGTTGCGTCGCATGACACCGAGCATCGTGGTTTGCCGCGCGCGATCGATCCGCGTCCACCCAAATCCTGATCTGAACGTCATCGCCGGGCGCGTAGCGCCCTGATTCCGTTATCGGTCAGGTCTCCATCATGTTCTCGACATACGCCACGCGCTTCGCGTGCGCGGTTGCGCTGCTCGCCGCATTGTTGCCGGCGGGGATGGCTCATTCGCAAACCCTCACCATGGGAGCCGCGCTGCAGCGTGCGCTTGCCGCTAGTCCGCGTCTCACCGCCGCCGAGCGTGACATCGGCATCGCACGCGGCCAGCGCATCCAGTCCGGCGCGCTGATCAATCCGGAAATCTCCTACGAGATCGACGGTGCACTCGGTTCGGGCGCCTATCGCGGCACCCGCTCGGCGGACTCCACGCTGCAGATCAGCCAGATGTTCGAACTCTGGGGCAAGCGTGACGCGCGAATCGCTGCCGGTCAGGCGGGGCTGGACGCGGCGGGTATCGAGCGGCAGGCCGTGCGGCTGGAAGTGCTGTCGGAGACGGCGATCGCGTTTCTCAACGTGCTGGGCCTGCAGCGCCGGATCGAGATCCTCAATGAACAGGTCGAGGCCATCGACCGGATCTCGCCGCTGCTGCAGCGCCGGGTCGAGGCCGGTGCGTCCTCCGTCGCCGAGACCGGCCGCGCGGATGTCGCGTCCGCTCTGGTGAAAGCCGATCGCGAGCGTACCAAGGCGACACTCGCCTCCGCGCGCCGCGAACTCGCGATCCTGATGGGTGACACCGCGCCGAAGTTCTCCGTTGTATCCGGGCGACTCGACGTCACGGGCCGACCGCCGGCCTTTCAGGCCGTGATCGCCGCCATCGATGCCAATCCGCAACTGGTGCGCTGGAAGGCGATCTTCGCCCAGCGCAATGCGCAATTGCTGCTGGCGCGCTTGAAGCCCTATCCCGACGTCACTGTTTCCGCCGGCTATCGTCGCTTCCACGACAGCGGCGACAATGCGTTGCGCCTCGCGGTGTCCGTGCCGATCCCGATCTTCGACCAGAACCAGGGCAACATCCTTTCCGCGCAGGAGAGTCTCGCCAAGACGGCGGCCGAACGTCAGGCCAATCGCAACACGCTGATCGTCGTCGCCGGCCGCGCCTATGACACGCTGCAGGGCTCGCTGCGCGAACTCGCCATCCTGCGCGAATCCGGCATTCCGAAAGCGCGCGATGCGACAGCGGCGATCTCCGAAGGCTACGGGCAGGGGCGCTATTCGCTGCTCGAAGTCCTCGACGCCCAAGCCAGCCTCTCTCAGGCGCGCCTGCGTGAGCAGGAAGCCCAGCAGAATTTCCATGTCGCCGTCGCCACCATCGAAGGGCTGGTCGGCAATCCGTTTGCACTGGCGCGGGGGAGCGCACGATGAACAAGCCAATCATGATGCTGCTGGCCGCCGCGGCGATCGCGGTCGGCGCCGGCGTCTATATCAACGCGCCGGGCAGCAACGCCGCGCCGGCCGCCAAAACCGCCGACAAAGGCCATGGCGACAAAGGCCATGGCGATAAGGGGCACGCGGAGGAGGGCGTCGTCCGGATGCCCGATTCCAAGGTCGCGGCGGCCGGCATCGAGATCCTGACTGCTGCGCCGGGCACATTGCGCAATTCCATCATCCTCAACGGCATCCTGCAGCCGAACCAGGAAGCGCTGGTGCAGGTCACGCCGCGTTTCCCCGGCGTGGTGCGCGAGATCAGGAAGCGCATCGGCGATACCGTGGAGAAGGGCGAACTGCTGGCGAAGATCGAGAGCAATCAGAGCTTGACCGTCTACGAAATGCGCGCGCCGATCTCCGGCACGGTGATCGATCGCCAGATCTCGCTCGGTGAATACGCGTCGGAGCAGAAGCCGGCCTTCATCGTTGCCGATATCTCTACCGTATGGGTGGATCTTTCCGTCTATCGCCGCGATCTGCCGCGGGTGCGGATCGGCGACACCGTGCAGATCGATGTCGGCGACGGCGGCGCACCGATCGAGGCGCAGCTCTCCTATGTGTCGCCTGTCGGCAGCAGCGACACGCAAAGCGCACTGGTCCGCGCCGTGGTTGCGAATGAGGGCATGCGCCTGCGCACCGGCCTGTTCGTGTCGGCTCGGCTGGTCCTGTCAGCCAAGCAGGTCCCGATTGCCGTGAAGGGCACGGCGCTGCAGACGGTCGAGAACCGCAATGTGGTGTTCGTCCGCAATGGCGAGCGGTTCGAAGCCCGCGAGGTCGAGATCGGCGAACGCGATTTCGAGAATGTCGAGATCGTGTTCGGCCTGATGGATGGCGATCGCTATGCCGCCAAGAACAGCTTTGTCGTGAAAGCCGAACTCGGCAAGTCGGAGGCGGCGCATGATCATTGAACAGGTTACAGAACGCTCGTGGGCCTGTGAGCCGCTACATCCCCGGACCCTCATCCTGAGGAGCCGCGCAGCGGCGTCTCCCAGCGAATGGCGCAGCCATTCGCAAGGGATGGTTGCAAACTCCGAGCTCGACCAGCTCATGGTTCGGGACGTGCGCAAGCGCGCGCTCCTCACCATGAGGGACGAGGTGTTGCCATGATCGACGCCATTCTCGCTTTCTCCATCCGCCAGCGCTGGTTCGTGATGATCGGCGTGCTCGCCGTCGCAGCCTTCGGTGTCTGGAATTTCACGCGCCTGCCCATCGACGCAGTGCCTGACATCACCAATGTCCAGGTGCAGGTGAATGTCGAGGCCCCCGGCTATTCGCCGCTCGAGGTGGAGCAGCGCATCACCTTCCCCGTCGAAACCAATATGAGCGGCATTCCGAGCCTGCAATATACGCGGTCGCTGTCGCGCTATGGGCTCAGCCAGGTCACCATCGTCTTCAACGAAGGCACCAATATCTATTTCGCGCGCCAGCAGGTCAGCGAACGCCTGCAGCAGGTGAAGGATCAACTGCCCACCGGCATCGAGATCGCCATGGGGCCGATCTCCACCGGCCTCGGCGAGATCTACACTTTCGCTCTCGACGCCAGGCCCGGCGCCAAGAACGCTGACGGATCGCCCGTTACGCCGATCGATCTGCGCACGGTACAGGACTGGATCGTCAAGCCGCAGCTGCGCACGGTGCCGGGGGTCGTCGAGGTCAACACCATCGGCGGCTACGAGAAGCAGTTTCACGTGCTGCCGGACCCCAGCAAGCTGATGGCCTATCGCCTCAGTTTTCGCGATGTGATGACGGCGCTCGCCGCCAACAATGCCAATGTCGGCGCCGGCTATATCGAGCGCAATGGCGAGCAGTATCTGGTCCGCACGCCCGGACAGGTCGCGACGATCGAGGACATCCGCAATGTCGTGATCGGCTCGCGCAGCGGCGTGCCGGTGCGCATCGGCGATGTCGCCGACGTGCAGATCGGCACCGACCTGCGCACCGGCGCCGCCACCCTCGACGGCAAGGAGACCGTGCTCGGCACCGCCATGCTGTTGATGGGCGAGAACAGCCGCACGGTGTCGCAGCGTGTGTCGGCGAAGCTCGACGAGATCGCGAAGTCGCTGCCGGACGGCATCGTCGCCCGCGCGCTCTACGACCGTACCAGGCTGGTCGAGGCCACCATCGCCACCGTCGAGAAGAACCTGCTCGAAGGCGCGCTGCTGGTCATCGTCATTCTGTTCCTCATTCTCGGCAATTTCAAAGCTGCCGTGGCTACCGCGCTGGTCATTCCGCTGTCCATGCTGATCACCATCAGCGGCATGGTGGAGAGCAAGGTCAGCGCCAATCTCATGAGCCTCGGCGCCATCGATTTCGGCATCATCATCGACGGCGCCGTCATCATCGTGGAAAACTGCCTGAGATTGCTCGCCCACGAGCAGGAGAAGCGTGGGCGTCTGCTGACGCGCGATGAACGCTTCGCCACGATCCTCGCCGGCTCCAAAGAGGTGATCAAGCCAAGCCTGCTCGGCACGCTGATCATCGCCGTGGTCTATCTGCCCGTGCTCACGCTCACGGGCGTTGAGGGCAAGATGTTCACGCCGATGGCGCTCACGGTGCTGATGGCGCTCGCCGGTGCATCCATCCTGTCGATGACCTTCGTGCCTGCTGCGGTGGCGCTGCTGGTCACCGGCAAGGTGACGGAGAAGGAAAACTTCTTCATGCGCGGCTGCCGCCGCGTCTATCTGCCATTGCTCGCGCTCTCGATCCGCTTCCGCGGCGCAGTCGCTGTTGCGGCCGTCGTACTGCTCGTCGCCACCGGCTTCGCTGCCTCCCGTATGGGCGGCGAGTTCATCCCGAGCCTCGACGAGGGCGATGTCGCCATGCATGCGATGCGCATCCCCGGCACCAGCCTGACCCAGGGCGTCGACATGCAACTGCGTCTCGAGAAGGCGCTGCTTGAAATGCCGGAAGTGAAGGAAGTGTTCTCCAAGCTCGGCACGTCGGAAGTCGCCACCGATCCGATGCCGCCCAATGTGGCCGACACGGTCATCATGTTGAAGCCGCGCGATCAGTGGCCGGATCCGAAGCGCAGCAAGGCCGATCTCGTCGCGGCAATCGAGCGGCAGGGCGAGTTGCTGCCGGGCAATGTCTATGAGCTGACCCAGCCGATCCAGATGCGTTTCAACGAACTCATCTCCGGCATACGCAGCGATGTCGGCGTCAAGATCTTTGGCGACGATCTCGACAAACTGCTGGAGACCGCCGGCAAGGTCGAAGCTGTCCTGCGCGGCGTGCCCGGTGCGGCCGACGTGAAGACGGAGCAGGTCAGCGGTCTGCCGATGCTGACCGTGAGGCTCGATCGTCCGGCGCTGTCGCGGCTCGGTCTCAGCGTGCAGGATGTCCAGGGCATCGTCGAGACAGCCGTCGGCGGCAAGAATGCGGGCCTCGTCTTCGAGGGCGATCGTCGTTTCGATCTTGTGGTTCGTCTGCCCGAGCATATGCGCTCGGATGTGGAGGCGCTGAAGAACCTGCCGATTCCGCTGCCGGCCGTGGAGACGCCGGCTGTGACGGCCACCCGTGCGTCCCTGAGCAGCAACACGCCGCTGTCGCAGATGCGTTACACGCCGCTGTCGGCCGTGGCATCGATCGAGGTGACGCCGGGGCCGAACCAGATCAGCCGAGAGAACGGCAAGCGCCGCATCGTGGTCACGGCCAATGTGCGCGGCCGCGATCTCGGTTCTTTCGTCAGTGACGCGGAAGCCCAGGTCGCCGAGAAGGTGAAATTGCCGGCGGGTTACTGGATCGGCTGGGGCGGTCAGTTCGAGCAGCTGGTATCCGCCACCAAACGGCTCACCATCGTTGTCCCGGTCGCATTGGCGTTGATCTTCCTGCTGCTTTTCATCTCGCTCGGCTCGGCGGCGGATGCGGCGCTGGTGTTCAGCGGCGTGCCGCTGGCGCTCACGGGCGGCGTTGCCGCGCTGCTGCTGCGCGACATCCCGTTGTCGATCAGCGCGGGCATCGGCTTCATCGCGCTGTCGGGCGTCGCCGTGCTCAACGGCCTTGTGATCATCACCTTCATCGAGCGGTTGCGCTCCGAAGGCATGAAGATCGTCGAGGCCGTGCGCGAAGGCGCGCTCACGCGTCTACGCCCCGTGATGATGACGGCGCTGGTGGCCTCGCTCGGCTTCGTGCCGATGGCCATCGCCACGGGGCCCGGCGCCGAAGTGCAGCGCCCGCTGGCCACGGTCGTGATCGGCGGCATCGTGTCGTCCACCATCCTCACGCTGCTGGTTTTGCCGGCGCTCTACATCATCTTCCGCCGCGAATCCGCGCATGCCGCGGAGAAGTCCGTTCACCTCACCCAGGGAGACCATTGATGAAGAAGATCCTGCTTGTCGCATCCACGCTGCTGTTCGCCGCTCCGGCGATGGCGCAACACGTCCATCAGAAGGGGCCGAATGGCGGCCCGATGGAAGATGTCGCCGGCGTGCATGTGGAGATGACCGTGTCGGGAAAGACGCTGACCTTCCATGTTCTCGACGAGGCCAACAAGGCGGTATCGACAGCGGGCTATTCGGCCTCCGCACTTCTCATCGCAGGCAGCGAGCGCGAGACGTTGCCACTGACGGCATCGGGGCACACGCTCAAGGGAGAAGCCAAGGCCGACCTCGCGAAGGGCGCGTCGGTGAGCATCACGCTGAAGACGGCGGAAGGAAAGTCGGGGCAGGCGAAGTTCAGGAATTGAGGATGATCAAACTCCCGCCGCTGATGATTTCCCTCCCCGGAGCGAAGCGAATGGGGAGGGTGGCGCGTAGCGCCGGGCTTGCCTCGGCGAAGCTCGAAGAGCGAAGCCGGGTGGGGTGCACCACGTGACGTCAGACGGGTGGGGAGAGACCCCACCCGTCTCAAAGCTCGCTGAACGCTCGCTTTGATCCACCCTCTCCACGGCGCGGCTGCGCCGCTTGAGGGAGGGAGAAGTATACGAGAAATATTTCCTATTTTATTCTTGACGAAATTCCATAAAGGACTATGTTCCGTCCTGTCCGGCCCCGATGAGAGGGGCGAGCGCGATCGTCACGTTCGCGGGGCTGGATGCGGTGGGCGCCAAGGTTGGGGCGTCGCGCGGTGCCCGGAAGACGTTCGCCTGCGGGCGGGACGGACCCTTGCCAGACCTGCCACCGGCTCGGAGACGGCTCACCTTCGGATGGACCGACACCGGGAAACGCACGACGGACGACCCCCTCTGCGGCGTCTGGCCCAAGTGCTCTGTCCCGGCCCATCGCCTTGGGCAAAGGAAAGGGGTCCAAAAGGGTCGTCGACCCCGGCGGCGCGAGCAAGCCGAACACCGCGTGCGGAACGTCGGGCACTTCAATGCTCGATCATTCCGAACGTCCTGATGCTTCCCTTGCGGAGTACCGCATCGGCATCAGGCACCAAGGGTGCATCGGGCACCCGGCGTTCCGCACGCCCTCTTCCCAAGAGGGCGAGGTGGGAATGCTCACACCCCGGGCGCGTCAGCGTCGCGGGAATGCGGACGTGTGTTCGTGGGAATCATGTGGCTGTTTGACAGGTTGATCGGAAGCGACGCGCCGATGTGTGTGGTCTCCCTCCCCGGAGCGAAGCGAATGGGGAGGGTGGTACGGAGCGCCGGGTGGGGTGTCTCACCACGTGACGTCCTTCCGCGGGGAGAAACCCCACCCGTCATGAGGCTCGCTGAACGCTCGCCTCATGCCACCCTCCCCGCTGCGCGGCTTGGGGGAGGGAGAAGAGCGCCGCTCTGCTTTCGCTTCGCTCTACCCATCTTCCGGCTCACAGGCTAGACTCATTCCAAACAAAAGCCTGCGCGAGGAAATTCGATGGCTCCGTCCCCCGTCATCCGCCTGCATCCCGACGACGCCGTGCTGATTGCGCGCACCATGCTGCTGCCGGGCGTTGAGGTCGCCAGGGGCGTCATCACGTCGGAACGCATTCCCGCCGGCCACAAGGTCGCGATCCGGCCCATTGCCGTGAACGAACCGATCCATCGCTACGGCCAGATCATCGGCTTCGCGACGCAGCCGATTGTGCCCGGCCAGCATGTTCACACCCAGAATTGCGGCATGGGCGATTTCGATCGCGACTATGCCTATGGCGTCGATGTAAAGCCGACGCCGAATGTCGAGCTGCCCGCGACCTTCATGGGCATCAGGCGCAGCGACGGCCGCGTCGCCACGCGGAACTATATCGGCCTGCTCACCTCGGTGAATTGCAGCGCCCATGTGGCGAGCCTGGTCGCCGACGTGTTCAAGCGAAATCCTTTCAGCGGTCACGATCCGCTGGCCGATTATCCCAATGTCGATGGCGTCGTCGCGCTGACGCACAAGACCGGCTGCGGCATGACGCAGGACGAGCCGCTGACGCTGCTTCGCCGCACCCTCGGCGGCTATGCGCGCCACGTCAATTTCTCGCATGTCGTCGTGCTCGGCCTCGGCTGCGAGATCAACCAGATTGGCGGCCTGATGCAGGAGCAGAAACTCGCCGGCCGCCTGCGCGAAATGCAGATCCAGGAGATCGGCGGCACCCGCAAGACGACGGAAGCGGGCATCGCCTTCGTCAAGGAAGCGCTCGCTGATTCCAACAGGGTGACGCGCGAGGAAGTCTCCGCCAGCGAACTCACCGTCGCGCTCCAATGCGGCGGTTCCGATGGCTATTCCGGTATCTCCGCCAACCCTGCGCTCGGCGCCGCGAGTGACTTGCTCGTTCGCCATGGCGGCACCGTGGTGCTGTCCGAAACGCCGGAGACCTACGGCGCCGAACATCTGCTTACGCGCCGCGCCGTCTCGCGCGAGGTCGGCGAAAAACTCGTCGGGCTGATGCGCTGGTGGGAAAAATATTGCGAACGGGAAGGCGCAGAGATGAACGCCAATCCGTCGCCCGGCAACAAGGCCGGCGGCCTGACGACGATCCTCGAAAAGTCGCTCGGCGCCATGGCCAAGGCCGGCTCGACCAATCTCGTCGATGTCCTCAATTACGCCGAAGCCATCACCCGGAAGGGTTTTGTCTTTATGGACACGCCTGGCTACGACCCCGTCGCAGCGACAGGGCAGGTCGCCGGCGGCGCCAATATAGTGTGCTTCACCACTGGCCGCGGCAGCGTGTTCGGCTGCAAGCCCGCGCCGTCGATCAAGCTGGCGACCAACACGCCGATGTTCAGACGCATGGAAGATGACATGGATATCAATTGCGGCACCGTTCTCGATGGCGATGAGACCGTGCAGCAATGCGGCCAGCGCATCTTCGAATTGATGCTCGCCACCGCGTCAGGCCAGCGCACCAAGAGTGAAGGTTTCGATGTCGGCAGCGCCGAATTCGCGCCATGGGTGCTGGGCGCAACGATGTAACGTGTTCGCCGGTGGACAGGGCGATGGGCATGACCAAGGATAGCGGCATGACCTATCGCCACACCATCGATAGCACGACCTACACCTTCGCGAACCTGCGCGATCTGCTCGCCAAGGCCACACCTCCGCGTTCCGGCGATTGCCTCGCCGGCATCGCGGCCGAGACGGCCGAGCAGATGATTGCCGCGCGGATGGCGCTGGCCGATCTGCCGCTCCGGCAATTCCTGAACGAAACCGTCATTCCCTATGAGAACGACGAAGTCACGCGCCTTGTCGTCGATACGCATGACGCTGCGGCTTTTGCGCCGATCGCCTCGCTCACCGTCGGCGGCTTCCGCGATTGGCTGTTGTCGGATGCTGCAACACCCGAAACGCTGAAAGCGTTCGCGCTTGGCCTAACACCGGAAATGGTCGCCGCAGTGTCAAAGCTGATGCGCAATCAGGACCTCATTCTGGTGGCGAAGAAGTGCGAAGTCGTCACCCGTTTCCGCAATACGATCGGTCTGCGCGGTCGCATGAGCGTGCGCCTTCAGCCGAATCATCCGTTCGACGACATCAGAGGTATCGCGGCTTCGGTACTCGACGGCCTGATGCTCGGCGCCGGCGATGCCTGTATCGGGATCAATCCGGCCAGCGACGATCCTGCCGTGCTGGGACAACTGGTGCGGATGCTCGATGACGTCATCGTCAAGCTTGGCATCCCGACGCAGAGCTGCGTGCTAACCCATGTCACCACCTCGATCGATCTGATCGCGCAGGGCGCGCCGGTCGATCTGGTGTTCCAGTCCATCGCCGGGACCGAAGCCGCGAATAAAAGTTTTGGCATCGATCTCGCACTGCTGAGGCAGGCGCATGCGGCCGGCCTGTCGCTTAAGCGCGGCACGATCGGCGACAATGTGATGTATTTCGAGACCGGGCAGGGCTCGGCCTTGTCGGCCGATGCCCATCACGGTGTCGATCAGCAGACCCTTGAAGCGCGGGCCTATGCGGTGGCGCGGGCATTCTCGCCGCTGCTGGTGAACAGCGTGGTCGGCTTCATCGGTCCTGAATATCTCTATGACGGCAAGGAGATCATCCGCGCCGGGCTGGAGGATCACTTCTGCGGCAAGCTGCTCGGCCTGCCGCTTGGCGTCGACGTCTGTTACACTAACCATGCCGAAGCCGATCAGGACGACATGGACAATCTCCTGACCTTGCTCGCCGCGGCCGGCGTCAATTTCATCATGGGCGTGCCCGGCGCCGACGATGTCATGCTGAATTACCAGTCGACGTCGTTCCACGATGCGCTCTATCTGCGCGATCTGTTCGGCCTCAAGCGAGCGCCCGAATTCGACGCATGGCTGGTGCAGGCGGGGATCGCCGATGGCGATCTGCGCATCCGCGACCACGGCGATCTGCTGCCGGATTTCGCAGCGAGGCTGATTGCGTGATGTGGAGCTGACCCCATCACGTCCACGTCACCATCCGTCACAATGTTGAAGAAATTCTGGCCCAGATTCACCGCACGTGATTAGATTTGGCCGACGCATTCGAATGGAGTGGAACGGTTTTATCTCAGCGACGTTATTACGGGTTCAGCGAGGGGACCGCTGATGCATTCGCAGAGGTTTTTTAATGAGAGCTGAGGGCAGGCAGACGGTTCGGCGCATCCTGTGCGTCTTCCCGCGATATACCTCATCATTCGGCACGTTCGAATATTCCTATCCCTTGACGGATGGCGTTCAGGCTTTCATGCCCCCGCAGGGGCTTCTCCTGATCGCGGCCTATATGCCGGAGAATTGGGAAGTCCGGTTCGTCGACGAAAATATTCGAACCGCCACGCCCAACGATTTCCTCTGGGCCGAGGCCGTGCTCGTCAGCGGCATGCATATCCAGCGCGCGCAGATGAATGACATCTGCCACCGCGCACATTCCTACGATCTGCCGGTCGCCATCGGCGGTCCGTCGGTGTCATCCTGCCCGGATTACTATCCGGCCTTCGACTACCTGCATCTCGGTGAACTCGGCGATGCCACCGACCAGTTGATCGACATCCTGGAAAGCGACACCAGGCGTCCGTCGCGTCAGGTTGTGCTGAAGACGGCCGATCGCCTCGATATGCACCACTTTCCGATCCCGGCCTATGAGTTGGCGGATATCCCGCGCTATTTTCTCGGCAGCATCCAGTATTCCTCGGGCTGTCCCTATCAGTGCGAATTCTGCGACATCCCGGGCCTCTATGGCCGCAATCCGCGCATCAAGACGCCGCATCAGATCACCGCCGAGCTCGACAAGCTGCTGGAATGCGGCATCAACGGCTCCGTCTACTTCGTTGATGACAATTTCATCGGCAATCGCAAGGCCGCACTCGATCTGCTGCCGCATCTGGTCGAATGGCAGAAGAAGACCGGCTATGTGCTGCGCCTGTCCTGCGAGGCGACGCTGAACATCGCCAAGCGGCCGGAGATTCTGGCGTTGATGAAGGACGCCTGGTTCGGCACCATCTTCTGCGGCATTGAGACGCCAGATCCCGTCGCGCTGAAGGCGATGAAGAAGGATCACAACATGATGGTTCCCATCATGGAAGCGATCCACACGCTGAACAGTTTTGGCATGGAAGTGGTGTCGGGCATCATTCTCGGCCTCGACACCGACAAGCCGGAAACCGGCCAGCATCTGCTCGACTTCGTCGAGACCTCGCAGATCCCGCTGCTCACCATCAATCTGCTGCAGGCGTTGCCGCAGACGCCGCTGTGGGATCGCCTCAAGAAGGAAGGTCGCCTCAACGAGGACGAAGGGCGCGATTCCAACGTGGACTTTCTGCTGCCTTACGAAGATGTCGTGAAGAGCTGGCGCCGCGCCATGGGATCAGCCTATGTGCCGGAGAAGCTGCTCGAGCGCTTCGAATACCAGATCACGCATACCTATCCGCACCGCATCAAGCCGCCGGTCGGTGCCATGCTGACCGCGAAGAACATCCGTCTCGGCCTGGTGATGCTGCGGAACATTTTCTGGAAGGTGGGCGTGCTCGGCGATTACAAGCGTGCCTTCTGGAAATTCGCCTTCAGGCGCCTCGCGCGCGGGGAGATCGAATATCTGATCTCCTCCATCATGGTTGCGCATCACCTGATCAACTTCGCCCGCGATGCTTCCGGCGGCGTAACCAACGCGTCCTACTATTCGATGAAGCTGCAGGACGCGCCGACCGCGCCAGCGGTGCCGGCGGAATAGAACGGCGGATGATGTCATGGCCGACGGCAGCGACATGACGTCATCATCGGTTCGCGGGATCGCGGATCTGCGCAAGCTGACGCCGGCCCGCGTCGGCCTCGGCCGCGCCGGCGCGAGCCAGACGACGCAGGCACTGCTCGACTTTACGCTCGATCATGCCCGCGCCCGCGATGCCGTGCACGCGCCATTCGAAGCCGCTGCCATTGCTGCGGCCCTGGCCGAGCAGGAGCTGTCGGCACTGACCGCGTCGAGTCTCGTCAAAGATCGCGCCGATTACCTGAAGCGTCCCGATCTCGGCCGGAAGCTTGCGTCCGAATCGCGCGTCTTGCTCGAAGAGCACGGTGGCGAGGGCTGCGACATTGCGCTCGTCATCGCCGACGGTCTCTCGCCAGCCGCTGTGAACGCGCATGTACTCGGTTTGGTGGCGGTATTGTTGCCGAAGCTCGATGGTCTGTCGCTCGGCCCGCTGGTCATCGCCAGTGCTGCGCGCGTGGCGCTCAGCGACGAGATCGGGGCGCTGCTGAAGGCGCGAATGAGCATCGTGCTGATCGGCGAACGGCCCGGCTTGTCGGCGCCGCAGAGTCTTGGCGCTTATATCACCGTCGCGCCGAAGCCCGGGCGCAGCGATGCGGAACGTAATTGCGTATCCAATATCCAGTCAGCCGGACTGAGCTTGGATGAGGCGGCCATCAAGATCGCGTGGCTGGCGCGTGAAGGCCTGCGGCGCGGTATCACCGGTGTAACCTTGAAGGACGAGAGCGGTCTGCAGTTGGCCTCCGCGGTCAAGCAGCTGGATTGACGCAGCAGGCTTCCACACCAGAATGTGTGTTCCCGAACGTCAGTCCTGCGCCAGCGTCGCCTTGCGAATAGTCATACAGAACTGCTACACCCGCCCCGAAAATTTACACGCGATTTCAATGGTTAGCGGACAGGATACGGCATGGACCAGATGAGCTCCCACGACGCCGACATCAAGAAATTGGGGCGTGGGCCGTCCAGCATTGCCTTCGGCCTCGAGCGTATGGGTCTGATCGCGGTTCGCGCGCCAGTGTTGTCGTGCATCATCCTGCTGGCGCTGGTAATCGGCGCCGTGTTTGGCATCCAGCGCATCAAGATCGACGATTCGCTGAGCCAGCTGTTTCGTTCCGACAGCAAGGAATACAAGCAGTATGAGGAAGTGACGAAGCGCTTCCCGTCGACCGAATTCGACGTGTTGGTGGTGCTCGAAGGCAAGACGCTGCTGTCCCGCGACAATCTCGAAAAGATGCGCGACCTCGTCACCGATCTGCAACTGGTCGATGGCGTGCGCGGCCTGATCTCGATCTTCTCGGCGCGGCAGACGCCGGCGCCTGGCAAACTGCCGGCGGCGCTGTTTCCGAGCGAGCTGCCGGAAGGTGCGGCCTATGATCAGTTCATCGAGACGGTGAAGCAGAATGAGTTGATCCGCGGCAAGCTGCTGTCGGAAGACGGCACGCTGGCGCTGGTGGTGTTGTCGCTCGATCCGGCTGTGGTGAGCAACAACAAACTGTCCGGCGTTATTGCCAATATCCGCAAGACCATGAATGAGGATCTGGCGAATAGCGGCCTGACCAAGGAATTGTCCGGCGTGCCGGTGATGCAACTCGAAATCCGCAATGCGGTCGAGCGCGACGGCCTGATGTATAACGTGATCGGCATTCTGGCCGGCTGTATCATCGCCATTATCTTCTTCCGCAAGATCTCCTTCATGATCGTGGCGGCATTCCCGCCGCTGCTGGCGATCCTGCTGGCGCTCGGCGCGCTGGGCTGGGCCGGTTTCAGCCTCAACATGTTCCTCAATGTTATGACGCCACTGATCATGGTGATCAGTTTTGCGGACTCCATGCAGCTGACCTTCGCCGCGCGCGACCGCCTGATCGCTGGCGAGGACAAGTACTCGGCCTTCACCAACGCGGTGCGTGTGGTCGGCCCGGCTTGTGTGCTGACGCATGGTACGGCCGGCATTTCGTTCCTGGCGCTGCAGTTTTCCGACTCGGATCTGATCCGCGCTTTCGGCGAGGCGGGCTTGACCGCGACCATCATCGCGCTGATTGCGGTGCTGTCGCTGGTGCCGGTGTTCGGCGTCCTGCTGGTCCGCAACGAGAAGATCTTTGCGCAGAAATTCCAGGCGGCGGATGCGGGCGTACAGGCGCTGCGTGCGTTCTGTTACTGGATCGCAGTGCGGATGGTCGGTCGTCCCGGCCTGTTCAGTCTGATTTCGCTGCTGGTCGTGGTCGGTCTCGGCACCGTCTATGCGAGTCTCGAGCCGCGTTACCGTCTGGCTGATCAGGTGCCGGACAAGGAGCAGGCGGTGGCGGCGAGCGGTCGTCTCGATGCCAAGCTCACCGGCGCCAATCCGATCGACGTGCTGATCGAATTCCCGAAAGGGCAGGACCTGTACTCGCCCGAGACATTGAAGACCATCGCCGATGTTCATGCGATGGTGGAGAAGACATCCGGCGTCGGCAATGTCTGGTCGCTGGAGACCCTGCGCCGCTGGCTTGCGGAAAAAGCGGGCTCGACCGATGTCGCGACGCTCAAGGAATATGTCGACGTCATTCCCGAACATCTGGTGCGCCGTTTCATTTCGGCTGACAAGACCGCGGTGGTGGTGTCAGGCCGCGTGCCCGACAGCGATGCCAGCCAGATTCTGCCGGTCGTGGACAAGCTCGACACGGCGCTGAACACCGTCCGCAACGCACATCCCGGCTACGAGATCGCAGTGACGGGTCTGTCTGCTATTGCTGCGCGAAATAGCGCCAGTATGATCGAGAAGCTTAATCACGGCCTGACCATCGAGTTTGGCCTGGTAGCCGTCTTTATCGGTCTGGCTTTCCGCTCCTGGGTGGTGATGCTGGCCTGTATCCTGCCGGGCATTTTCCCGGTGGTTCTGTCGGGCTTTGTCTTGTGGCTGCTCGGGGAGGGGCTGCAATTCGCCAGCGTCGTGGCGCTCACCGTCTCTTTCGGTCTCGGCCTTTCCGCGACCATTCACTTTCTCAACCGCCTGCGGCTGGAAGATACGCCCGGCACCGATCCCGCCGTGGCGGTGGAGCGCGCGACCGTGCTGGTTGGCCCCGCGCTCATTCTCACCACGGTGGTACTGGCCTGCGGCCTTGTGGTGACCGTGTTCTCGGATCTGCCATCGCTGCGGCTGTTCGGCTGGCTCAGTGCCTTCTCTATGGTGGCGGCTCTGGTTGCCGACCTCTTCATCCTGCGCCCGACGGCGATGTGGCTGATCCAGCTGCAACAGAAGCTGACGGGCAAATCGACTTTGGCGAAACTGGCCGAATAGACGTCACTACAACGCTCGATACGACAAAGCCCCGGACGATGTCCGGGGCTTTTTCGTTTTCGAAGGAGGCCGCTTTCACCCCTTGGTCATGCTGATATTGACGCCGCGAATCTCGCCCTTCGAGCTGATCGAGACGTGCTGCTTGTTGCCCTTGGTCGTCAGCGTGATGTTCGCCGCGAAACCTGCGGCCTCGACGAAGACCTCGATCTGACCGCCACCGGCTTTGCCGTTCAGATTGCCGTAGACATTGCGACTGGCTTCGTTCCAGCTGCCGGACACGCTGCTGCCGTCGCTTTTGACGTTGCTCGAAAGGTCGAACTTGTAGCTGTCGCTGGCGCAGCGCAGGGTCTGTTCGAGTGCGTTGCCACCGCCGCCAACCTTGTAGGTTGCGCGGCAACGAATTTTCTCCGACGAGCCGTCCGAAAGCGTGACCGTGCCGTTGCCGCTCCAGTTGCCGTCAAAGCCGGCAAAGGGCGCAGACTGGGCGTGGCTAACCGAAACCGACAGCATCAGAAAGGCGCCAGCGCCGGCAGCCTTGAGAGCGTGTCCGAGCAGCCTGGCAGAATGAATCGTCATCTTTGGTATCCCCGAAAAGTTGGTGTCGCGCCGGCAATATGGTGCCGCGACGCTCCGGACGTGAGTGTCGCAGTGATTGGAACAGGTTCAACTAGGCAATGAGGAGCGATCACGAAAACGTATGGAGTCGTGATCCACTCGGTTCCGGATGTGGAACGGTATCTGAAAAGTTATCGATTGAGCATTGCATCGTCCGATTTTGGCCGCGATCGCTGGTACGGGGCTGATCTGCCAGGTCGTCTATTGGATGCGTCATGTGGGAGCAGGTATGGATTGATGCAATCCTTGGCTGTATTCTGCGGGTTAACGCGTTTGCAGCCTGTGTCTCGCATGCATCCCTCACGATGAATATGAGGAGAGACCTGCTGTTTGGGATCGGTCTGCAGGTGCGATTGTTACTGTTTGTGGTAAGGACCCCGCGGGCTGACTCTCGCTTGCTGAATTGAAGGACGACAATGCGTAAAATTCTCTTGGCCTTGACCGTGATCGCCGCATCTGCCTCGACCGGCGCATTGGCCCAGCAGACCCAAGGCCGCAGCGGTACCGAAGCGGAGCAGAAGGCCTGCACCCGCGATGTCCAGAAACTTTGTCGCAATGTGATGGATCAGGGCGACTTGGTGATTCTGTCCTGTCTCAAGGAAAATCGTCCCAAGATCAGCAAGGCCTGCAACGACGTGCTCGTCAGCCACGGCCAGTAAGATCCTAATTCGCGATTTCGGGCTCGTGGCGCTTGTCGCGAGCCCACCGGAAAGCGGTTCCGGCCCGGCTTTCGTCGAGGCCGATGGTGGCATATTGGCATTGGTTTCGCTGGTCGATTTGGCCTATATGAGGGGCGCGGATAGCCTGTTGGTCGGTATTTTGGAACCGCGGCAGCCCCCACTCATCCCAGTTTTCATTGAACGAAGCCCAGATTGATGACCCCTGCGAGCGAGCTGCGATCCGGTAAGACCGATCGCGACGAGAACTTCCCGGTCGCGTCCAGGATCATTCATCCGCGCCACCGGGCGCTGATTCTGGCGTTCTATAACTTCGTCCGCACCGCTGACGATATCGCCGACCATGCGCTGCTCGAGGCCTCGACCAAGCTCGCGATGTTGGACGAACTGGAGGCCGGGCTCCTCGGCAAGCACAATGAGCAGGCCGAGGCGAACACGCTGCGCGCCGCTTTCGCCGAGCGGGGCATGCCGCCGCGCCATGCGCTCGATCTGCTCACTGCGTTTCGGATGGACGTTACCAAGCTGCGTTATGCCGACTGGGACGAGCTGATTCATTACTGCTCGTTCTCGGCGATGCCGGTCGGCCGTTTCATGCTCGAGGTGCATGGCGAGGACAAGGCGACCTGGCCTGCGTCGGATGCTATCTGCGCGGCACTGCAGATCAACAATCACCTGCAGGACTGCGCCAAGGATTATCGCGATCTCGATCGCGTCTATCTCCCGCAGGACGTCATGCAGCGCCATGGCGTCAGCGTCGAGTCGCTCGACAAGCCGAAATCGTCGCCGGAATTGCTTGCGTGTCTTCGCGACCTTGTCGCGCGCAACGAGGCTCTGCTGCGCGAAGGCGACAGCCTGACGGTGCACATGGCGGATACGCGGTTTGCCTGCAACATTGCCGTGATCGAGAAATTTGCCTGGGAGATTTCCAAGCTTCTGCGGGTGCGCGATCCGCTGAGCGAAAAGGTGCATCTCTCCAAGGGCAGCATGGCCGGTTACGCGCTGGCGGCCATCGCTGGCTGTCTGTGGCGCCGTGCCACCACTTCTGCGCCGCTCTCGCGCCCGGCGGCTGGCAAATGAATCAGATGACAACCCAGACCGAGACCAGCGAAGTCCAGGGCGTCGCCGCGAGCAGCTCGTTTTATTCGGCGATGCGCATCCTGCCGCGCGAACAGCGCGACGCCATGTTCCAGATCTACAGTTTCTGCCGTCAGGTCGATGACATCGCCGACTCGCATGACCCGCGGGAGCTGCGGCTCAGCCAGATGCAGCAGTGGCGCGAGGATATCGAAGCGCTCTATACCGGCAACCCGCCGCCGCGTGTGCGCGACTATGTCGAGCCGATCAAGCGTTTCGGCATGCTCAAGGAAGACTATCTCGCCGTCATCGACGGCATGGAGATGGACATTCCCGCCGACATCCGTGCGCCCGATGAGGCGACGTTCGATCTTTATTGTGATCGCGTGGCGAGCGCCGTGGGCCGGCTCTCGGTGAAGGTGTTCGGCATGCCCGATGAAGATGGCGTGCTGCTCGCTCATCATCTTGGCCGCGCGCTGCAGATCACAAATATCCTGCGCGACATCGATGAAGACGCCACGCTCGGGCGCCTCTATCTGCCGCGCGAACTGCTTTATCACGCCGGGATTACCTCCAGCGATCCGCAGGTGGTGATCGCCGAGAAGTCGCTTCCCAAGGTCTGCGCACCCTTGGTACGCCGGGCGCAGGAGCACTTCAAAAAGTCCGACGAGATCATGGCTCGCAACAAGCGCCGCGCCGTGCGCGCGCCGCGGATCATGTCGAGATACTATCACGCGATCCTGGAATTGCTGGTGAAACGCGGCTTCGCTCTGCCGCGCGATCCCGTTCGTCTCGGCAAGGCCTCCAAGATAGCGATCCTGCTGCGATACGCGATCATCTGATGTCCAAAACCGCTCATATCATTGGCGCCGGCGTGTCCGGCCTCGCCGCTGCTATCAGGCTCAGCAATGCCGGCTATCAGGTCCATGTGCATGAGGCGACCCAGCAGGCCGGTGGCCGCTGCCGCTCCTATTTCGATGCGCAGACCGGGCTCACCATTGACAACGGCAATCACCTTGTCCTGTCGGGCAACAGCCATGTCATCGACTACGCGAAGTCGATCGGCACCGAAGGCGGTCTTGTCGGTCCGGCGCGTGCGCAATTCTCCTTTGCCGATCTCAACTCCGGCAAGCGCTGGCAGCTCGATCTTGGCGACGGCCGTATTCCGACCTGGCTGTTCGACGCGTCGCGCCGGGTGCCCGATACGTCGGTCGGCGATTACTTTGCGCTAACACCGCTGCTCTGGGCCGGCACCGACAAGCTCGTCGGCGACACCATCAAATGTGAGGGCATGCTCTATGAGCGCCTCGTGCAGCCGCTGTTGCTTGCGGCGCTCAATGTCGATCCGCCGGAAGGATCGGCCGGCCTCGCCGGCGCTATCGTGCGCGAGACGCTGCTGGCGGGCGGGCAGGCGTGCCGTCCGCTCATCGCGCGTTCCGGTCTCAGCGACGTGCTGGTGGAACCCGCCATCGCGATGCTGCGAAAGAAGGGCGCCGGGGTTCATTTCGGTCACGAGCTGCGTGGCTATACCATGGCGAACGACCGTATCAGCGAATTGAAGTTCGGTTCTGAAGATACGATCATGCTCGGCGCAGACGATGTCGTCGTCATGGCGGTGCCGGCATGGGCGGCGAAGAGCCTGCTTCCTGGCGTGAAAACGCCGACGGAGATGCGCGCGATCGTCAATGCGCATTTCAACTATCTGCCGCCGGCTGGTCATCCGCCGCTTGTTGGCGTGGTCGGTGGCATCGTCGAATGGTTGTTCGCCTTCGACAATCGCTTCTCGATCACCATCAGCAATGGCGATCGCTTCGTGAACACGCCGCGCGAGGAATTCGCGCAGCAGATCTGGGATGAAATCTGTCAGGTCTCGAACATCAAGGCGCCATTGCCGAAATGGCAGATCGTGCGCGAGCGCCGCGCGACCTTTGCGGCGACACCGGCGCAGAACGCGATGCGTGCCGGCACGCGCACCGACTTCAAGAACCTCTTCCTGGCTGGTGACTGGACCGATACCGGCCTGCCTGCGACCATCGAAGGCTCGATCCGCTCCGGCGATCGTGCCGCCGACATGGTGTTGGGGAAGGTCTGAACCGAAGCGCGGTTCAGGCAGTCCTAGAGTTACGACGTATTACGGAGATCATTCGAACATCATGGCATCGACCACTTCCGAACTCACCATCGACAGGGCGAAGCTGGAGGGCAGTATCGCATCGGCCAAGAAAAGTCTGCTGGATTTCCAGCAGAGCGATGGCCACTGGGTGTTCGAGCTCGAGGCCGATGCCACCATTCCGGCCGAATATGTGCTGATGCGGCACTTCCTCGCCGAACCGGTCGATGCGGAGCTGGAAGCCAAGATCGCGAACTATCTGCGCCGCATCCAGGGTGCTCATGGCGGCTGGCCGCTGGTGCATGACGGTCCGTTCGACATGAGCGCGACAGTGAAGGCCTATTTCGCGCTGAAAATGATCGGGGACGATATCGATGCGCCGCATATGAAGCGGGCGCGCGAAGCGGCGCTGGAGCGCGGCGGCGCCATCAACGCCAATGTCTTCACGCGTTTCCTGCTCTCGATGTTCGGCGTGCTGGATTGGCGCAGTGTTCCCGTGCTGCCGGTGGAAATCATGCATTTGCCGACATGGTTTCCGTTTCACCTCAACAAGATGTCCTATTGGGCGCGGACCACCGTCGTCACCTTGATCGTGCTGGCGGCCAAGAAGGCGCAGGCCAAGAATCCGAAGGGCGTCGGCATCGATGAGCTGTTCCTGCAGGATCCGCGCACGATCGGCACCTTGGCGCGCGCGCCGCATCAGAACCGCGGCTGGTTTGTCTTCTTCACCGGCATCGACAAGCTGCTGCGCGCTGCCGAACCGTATTTCCCGAAGAAGTTTCGCCAGAGTGCCATCGACAAGGCGGTCGCCTTTTTTGAGGAGCGGCTGAACGGCGAGGACGGCATCGGCGCCATCTTCCCGCCGATGGCCAATGCCGTCATGGTTTACGACGTTCTCGGCTATCCCGCGGATCATCCGCCGCGCGCCGTCCAGCGCCGTGGTATCGACAAGCTGCTCGTCGTCAAGGATGAAGAAGCTTATTGTCAGCCCTGCGTCTCGCCGGTCTGGGACACCGCGCTGACGGCGCATGCGATGCTGGAAACGGGTGGCAAAGACACCTTCGCGCAGGCCAAGCGGGGGCTCGATTGGCTGGTGCCGCGGCAGGAACTCGAACTGAAGGGTGACTGGGCGGACAAGCGCCCGGACTTGCGGCCCGGCGGTTGGGCATTCCAGTACAACAATGCGCATTATCCCGATCTCGACGACACCGCCGTCGTCATGATGGCGATGGATCGTGCGCGCCGGCAGACCGGCACGAAGGACTACGATCAGGCCATCGATCGTGGCAAGGAGTGGATCCTTGGCATGCAGAGCAGCGACGGTGGCTTCGCGGCTTTCGACGTCGACAATCACTATCACTACCTCAATAATATCCCGTTCTCGGATCATGGTGCTCTGCTCGATCCGCCGACCGAGGACGTAACTGCGCGTTGCGTCTCCATGCTGGCGCAGCTCGGCGATACGGTCGAAAGCTCGAAGCCGTTGGCCGACGCGGTCGCATATCTCCGTCGCACCCAGCTTGCCGAAGGCTCGTGGTACGGTCGCTGGGGGCTCAACTACATCTATGGCACTTGGTCGGTGCTGTGCGCCCTCAATATGGCCGGGCTGGATCATCAGGACCCGGCGATGCGCAAGGCGGTCGCCTGGCTGTATTCGATCCAGAACGAGGATGGCGGCTGGGGCGAGGACGCGATCAGCTACCGTCTCGATTACAAGGGCTTCGAAGGCGCTCCGTCTACGGCGTCGCAATCGGCATGGGCCTTGCTTGCATTGATGGCAGCAGGCGAGGCCGATAATCCGGCGGTGGAACGCGGAATGCGATACCTAATGGCCACACAGAACGAAAAAGGACTGTGGGACGAGGCCCGATACACCGCCACCGGCTTCCCGCGCGTGTTTTATCTGCGGTATCATGGCTACTCGAAATTCTTTCCGCTCTGGGCGTTGGCGCGGTTCCGGAATTTGCAGAGCACCAACAGCAGGACGGTCGGAGTCGGAATGTGATCTTGGGCGATGGGGGCATTTCCGCTGCGGCGACGTCGTCCGCGATGATGTCGGCCGATCCGAGGCCCGTACTCATCGTGACGGGGCTGGTCCAGGAAGCGAAGATCGCGGCCGGACCGGGGATGACGGTCATCTGCTCGTCCAGCGATCCAGTCCAGTTGCGCAGCCTGCTCGCCGACATTGACCCCCTCAGCATTCGTGGCGTTATCTCCTTCGGTGTCGCCGGCGGTCTCGATCCCGCGCTCAGGACGGGTACCGTGGTTCTGGCCACTGAAGTGGTTGCTGCCGGTCGGGTGTGGCCGGCGTCGGAACAGCTCAGCGCTGAACTGCTGGCCGGTTCGGGCGTCGGCAACCAGAAGGTCGTGCGCGGCGGTCTCGTCGGCGTGGAGAAGGTCGTGACCGGGCAGACCGGGAAGGCCGCTTTGCGCTCGGAATTCGGCGCCTCGGCCGTCGATATGGAAAGCCATATCGCGGCGGAATTCGCAGCCCTGGCCGGCCTTCCTTTTGCTGCCCTGCGCGTCGTCAGCGATCCTGCCACCCGCGCGCTGCCGGAGATCGCCACCACGGCGATCAAGCCCAATGGTGATGTCGATCTGCGTAAGGTTCTGCGCGGTATTGCGCGCAATCCGCTGGTGATCCGTGCGCTCGTTTCCACCGGCCGTGACTTCAACCGCGCGCTGCGCAGCCTGAAGGATTGCCGCAGCTATTTGCTGAGCCGCATCGGTCTGACCCAAGCAGAAGCCTAGTCTCGATCCTCACGGTAAGGAGGCGCGCGGCGCGGTCTCGAGCCATGAGCTGTTGTAGCTCCGAGGCTTGCGGCCATCTTCTTCGAGACGCAGCCTACGGTGCTCCTCAGGATGGGGGCGGAGTGCGCGAGGCGACCTGCGGACAACAAAAAGGGCGCGATCTGCATCGCGCCCTTTTTGCTGTCCGTATGTCGGGCTGCCTTATGCGGCGGTGGAAGCCGAGGCCGCTTCTGCCTTCGCGGCAGCCTTCGCAGCGGCGGTTTCGGCTTCTTCCTTGCGGATTTCCGACAGGCGCTTCTGCACTTCCGACGAGAACACGTACTGCGCCGGGCGCTGCTTGCTGAGATCGATTTCGGGCGCCATCGGACCGGACGTCTTGATGCCGCGCAGGCCGACCCACATGGCCTTCAGCGGATTGGTGATCGCAGCGTCGGCCGCAGTCGGCTCATAGCCGCAATGGGCCATACAGTCGGCGCACTTCTCGTACTTGCCGGTGCCGTAGGTGTCCCAGTCGGTGGTGTCCATCAGCTCCTTGAAGGTCTTGGTATAGCCTTCACCGAGCAGGTAGCACGGCTTCTGCCAGCCGAAGATGTTGCGGGCAGGCATGCCCCATGGCTTGCACTCGTATTCCTGGTTACCGGCGAGGAAGTCCAGGAACAGGCCGGAATGCATGAAGTTCCACTTCTTGCCCTTGCCAAGAGCGAAGACGTCGCGGAACAGCTTCTTGGTCTTCTTGCGATTCAGGAAGTGTTCCTGGTCCGGCGCGCGCTCATAGGCATAGCCGGGCGACATGGAGACGCCGACGCCGAGCTCCACGGTGAAGTCCAGGAACTTGGCGATCTCCTCGGCCGAATGGCCGTCGAAGATGGTCGCGTTGACGTTGACGGTGAAGCCGCGGGCCTTGGCGGCCTTGATCGCGGAGACGGCCTTGTCGAACACGCCTTCCTGCGACACGGCCTTGTCGTGATGGTCCTTGAGGCCGTCCAGATGCACGGAGAAGAACAGGTATGGCGAGGGCTCGAACAGATCGAGCTTCTTCTCCAGCAGCAGCGCATTGGTGCAGAGCGAGACGAACTTCTTGCGCGCGACCAGGCCGCGCACGATCTCGCCGATCTCCTTGTGAATCAGCGGTTCGCCACCCGGAATCGCGACCATCGGCGCGCCGCATTCCTCGGCGGCTTCCCAGCATTCCTGCGCGCTCATGCGGCGGTTCAGGATCGCGTTCGGATAGTCGATCTTGCCGCAGCCGACACAGGCCAGGTTGCAGCGGAACAGCGGCTCCAGCATCAGTACGAGCGGATAGCGCTTCCGGCCCAGCAGCTTCTGCTTCATCAGATAGCCGCCAATCTTGATTTCTTTGAAGAACGGAATTGCCATTACAGTTTTCTTTCTGGGCAGCTTCGCTATCGAATGCGAAGCTCGAAGGTGGATCAAACCGCAGTCAGTTCAGCGGGTAGTCGAAATTCAATCGTCTCTTCGCGTCCCGGCAGGACCGATACCGAGACCGGTCCAATCCGCCGCAGGGTTTCAATCACGTCGTCTACAAGCACTTCTGGTGCCGAAGCACCAGCCGTTATGCCGACAGCGCGCGCACCCTTCAACCAATCAGGGTTCAGCTGGCTGCCATCGGCGATGAGGTAGCTCGCGACACCGACCTCGGTTCCAATCTCTCGAAGTCGGTTTGAATTGGAACTGTTGGCCGCCCCTACGACCAGGATCACGTCCACGAGCCGGCTGAGGTCTCTTACCGCAGATTGGCGGTTTTGTGTCGCATAGCAGATATCGCGGGTGTCCGGGCCCTGAATATCGCTGAATTTGGCCTGTAACGCGGAAATGATGTCACGTGTGTCATCCACGCTCAGGGTGGTCTGGGTGATGTAGGCGACCGGTTCGTCCATGGGAATTGTCAGCGCGGCCACTTCGGCAATGCTCTGGACAACATGGATTGAGCCGGAGATCTGTCCTATAGTACCGTCGACTTCCGGATGACCGGCGTGACCGATTAGAATCACGGTTCGGCCCTTGGCGACATAGCGCTTGCCCTGATTATGGACCTTGGTGACGAGCGGGCAGGTGGCGTCCAGAACCGGCAGGCCGCGGGCCTCGGCTTCTTCCTCGACGCTGCGGGCTACACCGTGAGCGCTGAAGACCGTCATGGCGCCGTCGGGCACTTCTGAAAGCTCCTCGACGAAAATGGCACCCTTAGCCTTCAGTGCCTCGACGACGTGCTTGTTGTGAACGATCTCGTGGCGAACATAGACCGGCGCGCCGTAGCGCGCGAGCGCCCGCTCTACAATCTCGATGGCCCGCACGACGCCTGCACAGAATCCGCGCGGCTGGGCCAAATAGATCTCCAAAGGGCGGGGGCGATCAAGCACGAGAAACAAAGTCCATCACGGATTTCGACAAACAATAAATGTGTACCATAATCAGGGACATATCCAGCCCAGCTAGGTATTTGAGCCGTTCTGTGTGACAAAAATCACTCAGTGTGCAATCACGAAACGGGAACGGGGTTTCCTGCAGCGGGTTAAGGTCTAACCCTTTACGATATCTTGGATTTAGTCCAAAGAATGCCGCAAAACCTCAACAGTTCGTCACTTTACCCGGTGCATTAGCCCCGATAACAGGACGATCGCCGCCGGCTTCAAGCTCCATTCCACGTTTTGTGCCATCGCGTCACGTTGCTGATAACGCACCCCATCGGCTACGAAGTCGTCGTCTGCGGAACCCACCGAAGCGCGCCGCATTCATTGCGAGCCTCGTCCAGATAGAAAGATAAAGCGTGCTGACAAAAGTCGTCGTCTCGATCGTGAATTTCTGCACCCGATTTGCGCTTCCGGTGGTGATTGTCGGTGTGCTGCTCTCGATCACGTCTGCCTGGTACTCGGCCAAGAATTTCTCGATCAACACCGATATCAACAAGCTGATCTCGCCGAATCTGGACTGGCGCCAGCGCGACATGGCGTTCGACAAGGCATTCGATCAGGAGCGTCTGATTATCGCCGTCGTCGAGGCGCCGACACCGGAATTCGCCAACGCGGCTGCGAATGCGCTCGAGAAAAAGCTCGCCCCCAACAAGAAGGACTTCGATTCCGTCCGCCGTCTCGACGGCGGCGAATTCTTCGAGAAGAACGGTCTGCTGTTCCTGCCCACAAAGGAAGTGCAGGGACTGGCCAGTCAGTTCCAACAGGCGGCGCCGCTGCTCGAAATCATGGCCGGCGATCCCAGTATCCGCGGTCTCACTGGCGCGCTCGAAACCGGGCTCACGGGCATCCGCCGCGGCCAGCTTCAACTCGACAGCGCTGCAGGTACGTTCAACTCCGTCGCCGCTACCGTCGAAGATGTTCTGAAGAACGGCAAGGGCGCATTCTCCTGGCGCGGTTTAGTCAGCGACAAGCCGCTGACCGATTCTGACAAGCGGGCCTTCATCGAAGTGAAGCCGGTGCTTGATTTCGCGGCACTGGAGCCCGGCAAGGATGCTACCGATGCGATCCGGCAGGCTGCAGTCGATCTGAACATCGCCGGGGAATATGGTGCGCGTGTGCGTCTTACCGGTCCTGTCCCGATTGCCAACGAGGAATTCGCGACAGTACAGGACGGAGCTGTGATCAACGGCATCGTCACGGTCGCGCTGGTGCTCGGCATTCTTTGGCTGGCGTTGCATTCCGCAAAGATCATCGGTGCTGTGTTCGTGAATCTGTTTGTCGGTCTCGCCGTCACGACAGCGCTCGGCCTGATGATGGTCGGATCGCTCAATCTCTTGTCGATCGCCTTTGCCGTCCTGTTCGTCGGTCTCGGTGTGGATTTTGGCATTCAGTTCAGCGTCCGCTACCGGTCCGAACGTTATAAGAAGGACGATCTTCGCGGGGCTCTCGCTAGCGCGGCGAACTATTGTGCCGTGCCGCTCTCGCTCGCAGCCTTTGCCACTGCTGCAGGCTTCCTGTCGTTCCTGCCGACCGATTACAAAGGTGTGTCAGAACTCGGCAAGATCGCCGGTCTCGGCATGATGATCGCATTCATTACCAGCATCACCATGCTGCCGGCGTTGCTCGATCTTTTGAACCCCGCAGGAGAGAAAGAACCTGTCGGCTACGCATTCCTCGCTCCGGTCGATCGTTTTCTCGAAGAGAAGCGCTACTGGATCATCGGAGGCACGCTGGCCGCGACCCTCGCAGGCCTGCCACTGCTGGCTCATCTGCGCTTTGATTTCAATCCGATCAATCTGCGGAATCCGCATGTCGAGTCGATCGCGACCTTCCTCGATTTGCGCCGTGACCCCAACACCGGCGCCAACGCCGTAAATGTCATGGCGCCCAACGAGGCCGGTGCGAAACAGGTTGAAGAGCGTCTGTCCAAGCTGCCGGAAGTCGCGCGTACCATCTCGCTCGACAGTTTCGTACCTCAGGAGCAGCCGGCCAAGCTTGCCGCTATTCAGGCCGGTGCAAAGGTCCTGGAGACAGCTCTCAATCCGGAGTCTATCGATCAGGCGCCGACCGACGCTGAGAACGTGACCGCGCTGAAGGATTCGGCTGCTAGCCTGCGCAAGCTTGCAGGCAATCAGACCGGTCCGGGCGCTGTCGCTGCCAAGCGGCTCGCGGATGCGCTCGCCAAGACCGCCGATGCCAGCGAGGCCGTGCGCAATCAGGTGCAGGCGACTTTCGTAGTGCCGTTGAAGATCGCACTCGCGCAGCTTCGCAATCTGATGCAGGCGGCGCCGGTCACCCTCGACAATCTGCCTCCCCAACTGGTCAACTCCTGGAAGACCAAGGATGGTCAGCTTCGTGTCGAGGCGCAGCCGAGCGGGGATCCCAATGACAACGATACGCTTCGTAAATTCGCCGACGCTGTGTTGAAGTCGGAGCCGCTTGCGGTTGGCGGTCCGGTCTCGATCCTCAAGTCGGGCGATACGATCGTGACAGCCTTCATTCACGCCGGCTTCTGGGCGCTGATTACGATTTCGCTGCTGCTTTGGCTGGCGCTAAGGCGCTTCGTAGACGTACTCCTCACCATTGTTCCGCTTCTGGTCGCGGGCGCGGTGACGCTGGAGATATGCGTGCTGATCGGGCTCCCGCTCAACTTCGCCAACATCATCGCGCTGCCGCTTCTGCTGGGTGTCGGTGTGGCGTTCAAAATCTACTACGTCGTTGCGTGGCGCGCAGGTCACAAGAACCTGCTGCAGTCGTCGCTGACGCGCGCGATCTTCTTCAGCGCGCTGGCGACGGCCACGGCGTTTGGCAGTCTCTGGCTGTCGAACCACCCGGGCACAGCGAGCATGGGCAAGCTGCTGGCGATGTCCTTCGTGGTGACACTGGCGGCGGTGCTGCTGTTCCAGCCGGCCCTGATGGGCAAGCCACGCGAAAAGGGCCAATGAACATAGAAAAAAGGCGACCCACGCGGGGTCGCCTTTTTGTTTGCGACAGGTTGCGTTGACTAGTGTGTCACCTTGTTGATCTCCGGCAGCAGGCAAATATCGCCGATATCTGCACCGGGCTGCGGCGAACCGGCTACGGGCGCGGCCGCAGCCTTCTGGCCGGCAGGCGCCGCGGGCGCTTTTGCGCCAGTGGTCGGAGCAGGCGTGGCCTTGGCCGTCGTATTGCTGCCCGGCGCAGGTGCTGGCGCCATCTTGCCGCCGGCAGGTGCGCCCTTGGCACCGGCTGCAACGGCGTTTTTCGCAGTGGCGTTGGACGGGCTTGAGGGGATCGACGGACCCACGCGGGTCCAGGTCTGGCCGCCACACAGGAAGCCGAGCACACAGCCTTCGACCTCAAGCTCGTTCGTGGTGTCGCCGAGCTTGATGCTGGACTTGTAGAACTTTCCGTCCTTGGCGTTGTAGATCTGTCCTGACCACTTGTCTTTCGCCGCGTTGGGCTTCATGTCGAGAATCATCGCGTGAGCCAGTGTCAGACGCGATTTCTTGGTTGCATCCGGGTTGTTCTTGTCGGTCATCCCCGGGGTCTTTTCCCAGGAGATCGCACCCCACATGCTGCCGCCGCATTCAGCAATGCGTACATGTGCCACACCGTCCTCGACCTGCCAGTCGCCGGTCGGATCGGCGGCAAATGCGGGAGCCAGCCCTGCCGAAAACAAGCCTGCCGAAAAAAGGATTCCGCAATATGTAAGGTGTCGCGTAGGAATGCGTGGGCGCTGCAACATGTTCAGACCTATGCTTAAGTAGCGTTCTCGGCGATCGGCGGTGGTGCGTTAGAAGTCAAATCGCCGCATTTACGGTTTTCAGTTGACGAAGCGACCATCAACCGACGTATGTAACTCATGGTATATCCGAATCTAGATGTTTCCGAGATGTTTGTCGAAAGGGAGGCGCAGCGTAGCTCCATGCATACGCGCCACCTCAACGAGCAACTCGTCCGAGTCCTCAAGACGATCGGATATGACGTCGGCTTCCAGCGAGGCTCAGGCCAGTATCTGTTCGATCGGGAAGGCGCCCGCTATCTCGATCTACTGAGCGGATTTGGCGTTTTCGCGATTGGGCGCAATCATCCGGTGATGCGTAATGCGCTGAAGTCGGTGCTCGATGCGGATCTGCCCAATTTGGTGCAGATGGACGTTTCTACACTCGCCGGTATCCTGTCCGAGAAACTGCTTGAAAACGTCCCCTATATGGACAAGGTGTTTTTTGCGAACTCCGGCGCCGAGACCGTCGAAGCGGCGATCAAATTTGCGCGCAATGCCACCGGCCGCAACGAAATCATCTATTGCGATCATGCCTATCATGGCCTGACCTATGGCGCATTGTCGCTGACCGACGACAGCAATTTCCGTACCGGTTTCGGCCCGCTTCTACAGGGCTGTTCGGTGGTTCCGTTCAACGATCTCGAAGCGCTCGAAAAGGCGCTGTCGTCGAAACAGGTCGCGGGCTTCATCGTCGAGCCGATCCAGGGCAAGGGCGTCAATCTGCCTTCGGACGAGTTTCTGTCCGGCGCCCTCGCACTCTGCCGCAAATACGGCACGCTGTTCATCGCCGACGAAATCCAGACTGGCCTTGGCCGCACCGGCAAATTCCTGGCCATCGAGCACTGGAACATCGAACCGGACATGATCCTGCTCGCCAAGGCGCTCTCCGGTGGCCATGTGCCGGTCGGTGCGCTGCTCACCCGCAAAGCGATTTTTGACAAGATCTTCAACCGTATGGATCGCTCCTTGGTCCATGGTTCGACCTTCGGCAAAAACGATCTGGCGATGGCTGCCGGCATCGCGACGCTGGAGATCATGAAGCACGAGAAGCTGGTCGAAAACGCCGCCAAGCGCGGTGCCGAACTCCGTCTCGCGCTGCAGAACATGATCCCGGAATTCGAACTGCTGAAGGAAGTGCGCGGTAAGGGACTCATGATCGGCGTCGAATTCGGCCCGCCCAAATCGCTCCGGCTGAAGGCGTCTTGGAACATCCTGGAATCGGCGAGCAAGGGGCTGTTCTGCCAATTGATCACGGTGCCGTTGTTCAAGGATCAGAAGATCCTGACGCAGGTCTCCGGTCACGGCAGCCACACCATCAAACTGTTGCCGCCGCTGGTGGTGACCGAAGACGACACCAGGTGGATCACGGATTCGTTCCGTACGGTGATCGCCGACAGTCACAAAGTGCCCGGCGCGATCTGGTCGCTTGGCAAGACGCTGGTCGATAATGCCGTGCGGAAGTCGGCCTAGGCGTCAATCGACCTGAATTTCAACTGGCGTTAGCCGCGTGCTCGAACTTGCTGCCGAAGTCGGCAAGTTCTTCGGCATTCAGGTCGCTCGCTGCCCAATAGTTCAGGCCGCGCTGACTCCAGTGGCGAATGTTGAAGCCCTTGACGGTTTCGAGTTTGGCCGCGGATGTGTCCGTATTCGACGTCTGGGCAACGAACAGATTGATGACATGGATCCGACGCCGGTAGACGATGGCGCCGACCGTCTTGCCGTCGACATAGTCAAGGCGTCCACCGATCAGCGTGAAGCCCTGCGCGGTCAGATCGACCACCGGTGGCGCGACATCCAGCCGACCGTTAAACCATGGTTTCACCGTATGCTGATCGGTCGAGAGAACGTCGGTGAGATGCCCCGCCTGCAGCGAGCGCAGATGCGCGGAGACGACATCCGACAGAATGCGCTGCTCGTCTTCATGGCGGAGCACGAGCATGACGAGGCCGGTCGCCGCCAGCGCTGACAATGCCGATCCCAGCACAAACCCTTTCAGGACGCCGCGCCTGTCGGGCACGCGTGCCAGCGGCAGGGATGCTTCGACGCGCTGACGCAGCAGCGATGGCGCGGCAAACCGGAGATTGCTGCGAGCCATCTGGTCGTGCATCTGGCCATAGGCTTTCAGTAACGCGGTGCAGTGCGCGCAGGCAGCGATGTGCAGTTCGACTTCCCGTGCATGACCTGCATCGAGCTCGCCATCGAGCAGCGCGTGCAACAGGATTTCGGCCTCGTCACAGGTCATGTGTCTCGCTCCTCTTCGGCAAGCCATGCTGCGCTCAGCATGGCACGCGCGCGTGCAAGCCGGGACATGACGGTCCCGACCGGGACGCCCACGATCGCGGCGATGTCGCGATAGGACAGATCTTGTATTTCGCGCAGCACGATCGTTTCCCGATACGGGTCGGGTAGGGCGTTCACGATCCGCTGGATTGCCGTTGCATCCCGCAGCTGCAACAGCTCGGTCTCCGGAGAAGCGTGCGTTTCGTGCCATAGCGGCGCGCTTGTTGATGAATCGTTCGCTTCCACATCGGCCGGGGCAGCGGCGTGCGCCCGGCGAGCGAATTCGGCGAAGCAGATGTTGCGCAGGATGGCGAACAGCCACGGTTTCACGGCGGGGCCGCGATAGCTGTCGAAATGCGTCAACGCCCGCAGGTAACATTCCTGTACGGCGTCTTCGGCATCGGTGGCATCGCGCAAGAGATAGCGTGCCAAGGTATATAAGTCATCGAGATGAGGCAGCGCGGCGTCGCGGAAGCGCCGTGTCCTGTCCGGATCGTTGCCTGACACGTGATCTGACATCGACTTGCCCGTTGCGGCCAATGTCCGGCCGCTGGCGGGCCAGCGGCCGGACATTGTTGTGATGCCTCGGTTTCCGTCGCTACTCAACCTTGATGATCCCCGTCATGTGCGGATGCAGGGAACAAAAATACTTATAGTCGCCCGCAGACGAGAAAGTGAAGGAGTAGCTGTCGTCCGTATCCAGGGCCCTCGACTTGAACTTTCCCGCAGATACCACCGTGTGCGGGATGTCGTCCTGGTTCTTCCAGATCACGGTGGTGCCGACCTTCACAGTGAGTTCAGCAGGCGAGAAGGTGAAGTTATCGATGGTCACCGTCACCTCTTCGCAACGCGCCCCGGCAATTTGCAAAGCCATGGCCGCCGCAAGCGCGACGCAGAAGCCGCCTCTGCGCAAAAACAACGATGTCATGATAGTCCGGTCCTTAGCCTTGCAACGGCGTGTCGATGATCGCCAGTCTTTCAGTGCCCGGTTTGAAGACGATGCTTGCCGTGCCGAGCACGCTGCGCAGTCTGCCGTCGGCAACTTTCATCGGGCCCGGGGATGGCGCCGTCCCGGGCTCGGGCTGCGGAAACGCCGTCGAGCGTGCCGTGTGGAAGGTGACATTGCCCTCGACCTTCTGCATCACCTGATGAATGTGGCCGTTCAGTACGGTGACCGATCCGAAGTCCTTGAGTAGGCTCAGTGCACGCGCGCCGTCTTCGGTGCCCCAGCCCCATGTCGGATAGACCGACCACAACGGAATATGCGCAAACACCACGATAGGCATCGATGTCGATCGACCGCGCAGATCGTCTTCCAACCAGGCGAGCTGTTCCGCACCGAGATTGCCGAGGTCGCCGGCCTTCAGGTCGACGACGTTGACGAGGCCGATGAAATGCACGCCGCTGGCATCGAACGCGTACCAGCCGGAGCCCTTGGTCCCGCGTCCGTAGCGTTCGCGATAGAGCTTGACCTCTTCGTCGATGAAATCATGCTCGCCGGGGAGGTAATGCACATCGAGCCGGGCCTGCGAGATGATGCGGTCGGCATCATCGAATTCGGACGCTTTTGACAGGTGGCTGATATCGCCGGTGTGGATCATAAAGGATGGGCCTGGCCGGCATCGCCTTGATCCGGCCGATGGCTTCTTCGAGAGTTCCGATTGCGTTCGGATTGGCCGGCTTGTCGAAGCCGATATGGCTGTCGCTGATTTGCAGGAAGGTCGGGCCCGCGGGCTCTGCAGCCTGCGCCGAGCCGACGAGGCCGAGCGCGCGCGGCACGCCGCCGGAAATGGTCCAGAGTACGCCGGTGCCGGCCCAAGTCATGCATTCCAGCACCTTGCGGCGGCTGATGCGGGGATCGTCATCGTGGTGGTCGTGATCGAACGCGCTCATGGCCAGTCTCCCTGTACCCTTGATCGGGTAACGGGGACTGGATCGGTGGAGCGCGATGTTTATTCCCGGAATTCGGCGTTATCGCGAATCCGTGATGATCATCCCTGCGCCTTTCTCAGCGATCATCGCCGTCGGCGTGTTGGTGTTGCCTGACGTGATGGTCGGCATCACCGAGGCGTCCACGATGCGCAATCCTGCGATCCCGTGGAAGCGCAGACGCTCGTCGACGACGGCATTCGGATCGGATGCAGTGCCCATCTTTGCGGTGCCGACCGGGTGGAAGATCGTGGTCCCGATGTCGCCGGCCGCTTTGGCCAGGGCCTCCGCATCGTCGCCCACGGATGGTCCCGGCAAATATTCTTCCGGCCGATAGGCGCTCAGCGCCTTCTGCTTCATCAGTTTCCGCGTCACGCGGATCGCATCCGCCGCGACCTGACGGTCTTCATCCGTCGAGAGATAATGCGGCGCGATCGATGGCGCCTCGTCCGGCTTGCCCGAGCGCAGCTTGATCTCGCCGCGCGATGTCGGCCGCAGATTGCAGGCGCTGACGGTAACGGCGGGGAAGCGGTGCAGCGGATCGCCGAACTTGTCGAGCGAGAGCGGCTGCACATGAAACTGGATATTGGCGCGCTCGCGATGAGCATCCGAGCGCGTGAAGATGCCGAGCTGCGACGGCGCCATGGTGAGTGGCCCGCGGCGGCGCAGCGCATAGTCGATGCCCATCCAGCCGCGGCGGAACAGGTTGTAATAGGTTTCGTTCAGCGTGCGCACGCCGGAGACCTTGTAGATCGCGCGCTGCTGCAGATGGTCCTGCAGATTACGGCCGACGCCGGGCTTGTCGAGCACGACATCCACGGCCGCGTCCGACAGCCACTCAGCCGGCCCGATACCGGAGCGCTGCAGGAGATGCGGCGAGCCGACAGCGCCTGCACAGAGGACAACTTCGCCCTTGGCACGGGCTTCCATCTCCCGACCGTTCTGCCGGAAGCGAACGCCGACGGCGCGGCCATTCTCGACGATCAGGCGATCGACCATCACATTGGTTTCGAGCCGCAGGTTGGGGCGGTTCAACACCGGTTTCAAAAAGCCGCGCGCCGAGGACCAGCGACGGCCGCGCTTCTGGTTGACATGGAAATAGCCGATGCCTTCGTTGTCGCCGGTGTTGAAATCGTCGGTGCGGCGAATGCCCATTTCCGCCGCGGCATCCGCCACGGCATCGAGCACGGCCCAGGACAGCCGCGGCGCCTCGATGCGCCAGCCGCCACCGACGCCGTGATGTTCGCTCTTGCCGAGAAAGTGATCTTCGAGCTTGAGGAAGGACGGCAGCACGTCGTCATAACCCCAGCCGGTGAGGCCGAGCTGGCGCCAGTGATCGTAGTCGGCAGCCTGGCCGCGCATCGAGATCATCGCGTTGATGGCCGACGACCCGCCGATCACCTTGCCGCGGGGATAGGCCAGCGAGCGGCCATTGAGGCCAGGCTCTGGCTCGGTGCGAAACATCCAGTCGGAGCGGGGATTGCCGATGGCGAAAAGATAGCCGACCGGGATGTGAAACCAGATCCAGTTGTCGCGGCCGCCGGCTTCCAGGAGCAGCACCCGCTTGCGCGGATCGGATGAAAGACGGTTGGCGACGATGCAACCTGCGGTGCCTGCGCCAACCACTATATAATCAAAGTCGCCCTCGAGCCGCGTCATCGTTTCCTGCCATCGGTCACGGTTCATTGCCGTATTATGACGCCTTAGCGGCCGGACGCCGCGATGTACAGACGACCATTGCATAGCGGGAGACAGCGGGCCGGCTTGGGCAGTTGGCACGTCGCGTGCTAGGCTGATGCCAGCAGATTTCATTGCCAGCGAGCCCAACTATGTCGATCATTGACCGCATCGCCGAATTGCAGCCCGAGATCACGGCGTGGCGCCGCGACCTGCATCAGCATCCGGAGCTGCTTTATGATGTCCACCGCACCGCGGCTTTCGTGGCGGAGAAGCTGAAGGCGTTCGGCTGCGACCAAGTTGTGGAGGGCATGGGCCGCACCGGCGTGGTCGGCGTGATCAAGGGCAAGAAGGGGACGGGCGGTGTCATCGGCCTGCGTGCCGACATGGATGCGCTGCCGATCGAGGAACAGACCAACCTGCCTTACGCTTCGAAGACTCCCGGCAAGATGCATGCTTGCGGCCATGACGGCCATACCTCGATGCTGCTCGGCGCCGCGCAATATCTCGCCGAGACCCGCAACTTTGCGGGCGATGCAGTGGTGATCTTTCAGCCCGCCGAAGAAGGCGGCGCCGGCGCCGATGCCATGATCAAGGATGGGCTGATGGATCGCTTCGGCATCCAGAAGGTCTATGGCATGCACAACAATCCGGGCATGCCGATCGGGTCCTTCGCGATGCGCACCGGCCCGATCATGGCGGCGATGGATCGCATCGGCATCACGATCGAAGGCGTCGGCGGCCACGCCGCCTATCCGCACAAGACCATCGATCCGGTGATGGCAGGCTCGCAACTGATCGTGGCGTTCCAGTCGATCGTCTCGCGCACGGTCAGTCCGCTGGATTCGGCCGTCATCTCGATCTGCGAGTTCCACGCGGGCCATGCGAGCAATGTCATTCCGGCATCAGCCGAGCTGCGCGGCACCGTACGCACGCTCCGCAAGGAGGTTCGCGATCTCGTCGAGAGGCGCATGAACGAGGTCTGCGCCGGCGTCGCGCTGCAGACCGGTGCGCGCATCACCCTGAACTACGACCGCGGCTATCCGGTCGTCGTCAATCATCCCGAGGAAACCAGGCTGGCGGCGAAGATCGCCGGCGAAGTCGGCGGCGCAGCCAATGTCGCCACCGACATGGAGCCGGTCATGGGCGCCGAGGATTTCGCCTATATGCTCGAGGCGCGGCCGGGCGCCTTTATCTTCATGGGTAATGGCGACAGCGCCGGCCTGCATCACCCCGCCTACAACTTCAACGACGATGCCATCGTCTACGGCTCGTCCTATTGGGTGAAGCTGGTGGAGACGTCATTGGCGGCGTGAGCAGATTCACCCGAGAATATCAGGAACAAGGCAAAATCGCCCACGTTGAGCAGCGGGAAACAACCCGCTACTGCCAACGGAGTGCGCCATGGCCACCAAAGACAAGGATCTCAACGATCTCTTCCTCGATACCCTCAAGGACATCTATTTCGCTGAAAAACAGATACTGAAGGCGTTGCCCAAGATGGCCAAGGCCGCGACCTCGGACAAACTGCGCGCTGCCTTCGAGAAACATCACGATGAGACCGAAGGCCAGATCGAACGTCTTGAACAGATCTTCGACCTGCTCGAAAAGCCTGCGCGCGGCAAGACCTGCGATGCCATCGTCGGTATTCTCGACGAGGGCAAGGAGATCATGGACGAATACAAGGGCACGAGTTCACTCGATGCCGGCTTGCTTGCAGCAGCCCAGGCGGTCGAACACTATGAGATATCTCGCTACGGCACATTGAAGACATGGGCTACCGAGCTCGGCATGAAGGACGCTGCCAAACTGCTCGACGAAACGCTGAATGAGGAAAAGAAAACCGACGAGTCGCTCAGCACGCTGGCGAAGTCGGCTGTCAATCTGGCCGCTGCGGCCTAGTGCTGCTTGGCTAAATCTCAGCTTGTCGCCACCCGCGAAAGCGGGTGGTCCAGTAAACACAGGTTTCTGCGATATTCATCGATAGGGGCGTGTACTGCATCGCCCGCTCCTAGCGCGCAATTGCGCGCACGGCCGGGCGACGACAGTCGAGTTTACTCCGCAGCCTGTGCGTAGTCCTCCATCGGAGGGCACGAGCACACGAGATTGCGGTCGCCGTAGACATTATCCACGCGTCCGACCGGGCACCAGTATTTATCGGTACGAGAGGTGCCGGCAGGGAAGCAGCCTTCGGCGCGCGTATAGGCGCGCGTCCAGTTGTCTTCCGCGATATCGTGCACCGTGTGCGGGGCATGGCGCAGCGGCGATGCCTCGATCTTGAAGCGACCGCCTTCGACCTCGGCGATTTCCTTGCGGATCGCGATCATCGCATCGCAGAAGCGATCAAGCTCGGCTTTGGATTCCGATTCCGTCGGCTCGATCATCAGCGTGCCCGCCACCGGGAAGCTCATGGTCGGCGCATGGAAGCCGTAATCGATCAGGCGCTTGGCGATGTCATCGACGGTGACCCCGCTGGTCGCCTTCAGTGGACGCGGATCGATGATGCATTCATGCGCCACGCGTCCATTGTGGTTGCGGTAGAGCACCGGGAAATGCGGATCGAGCCGGGCCGCGACATAGTTCGCATTCAGGATCGCGACTTCTGTGGCCGAGGTGAGACCGGCGCCGCCCATCATCAGGATGTAGATGTAGGAGATGGTCAGGATCGACGCTGAACCGTAAGGCGCAGCCGAGACCGGGCCGACGGGCGCATCGCCATTGGTTGCGGGATGACCGGGCAGGTAAGGCGCGAGATGCGCCTTGACGCCGATCGGGCCCATGCCCGGGCCGCCGCCGCCATGCGGGATGCAGAAGGTCTTGTGCAGGTTGAGATGGCTGACATCGGCGCCATATTCGCCGGGGCGCGAGAGGCCGACCTGCGCATTCATGTTGGCGCCGTCGAGATAGACTTGGCCGCCATGTTCGTGGACGATGTCGCAGATGTCGCGGATATGCTCCTCGAACACGCCATGGGTCGACGGATAAGTGATCATGATCGCTGCGAGACTGGCGCTATGCTTCTCGGCCTTGGCGCGCAGATCATCGACATCGACGTTGCCGTCCTTGTCGCAGGCGACGACCACGACGCTCATGCCGACCATGGCGGCCGAGGCCGGGTTGGTGCCGTGCGCCGAGGACGGGATCAGGCAGATGGTGCGCTGATGATCGCCGCGCGCCGCGTGATAGCCGCGGATGGCGAGCAGGCCGGCATATTCGCCCTGCGCGCCGGAATTCGGCTGCAGCGACACGGCGTCATAGCCGGTGATATCGCACAGCCACTTCTCCAGCGTGGTGAAAAGCTGATGATAGCCCTGCGCCTGATCCGCTGGCACGAAGGGATGCAGCGAGCCCCAGGCGGGCCAGGTCAGCGGCATCATCTCGGTGGTGGCGTTCAGCTTCATGGTGCAGGAGCCGAGCGGGATCATCGCGCGATCAAGCGCGAGATCGCGGTCGGACAGCTTGCGCATGTAGCGGAGCAGTTCGGTTTCCGAGCGATGGCTGTGGAAGACCGGATGCGTCAGGAATGGCGAGGAGCGCTTCAGCGAAGCGGGCAGACCATCACTGATGCCATGCTCGATATCGGTGTAGCCAAGCTTGCCGCCGAAGGCGCGCCAGATGGCTTCCACGGTCTCGGGCGTGGTGGTCTCGTCGAGCGCAATGCCGATGCTGCCGTTGCCGATATGGAGATTGATCTTCTCCGCCTGAGCTGCAGCGATGATGGCAGCCTGCTTGTCGCCGACCTTGACGGTGATCGTGTCGAAGAAGGCTTCGCTCTCCGGCGCGAAGCCAAGCGTCTTGAGACCCGCCGCCAGTGTCAGCGCGCGGCAATGGGTGGTGCGGGCGATATGCTTGAGGCCTTCGGGGCCGTGATAGACCGCATACATCGATGCGATCACTGCCAGCAGCACTTGCGCGGTGCAGATATTCGACGTCGCCTTTTCACGGCGGATATGCTGTTCGCGGGTCTGCAGCGCGAGGCGATAGGCGGGTTCGCCGCGTGAATCGATGGAGAGGCCGACGAGGCGGCCGGGGATCGAGCGCTTGATGGCGTCGCGCACTGACATATAGCCGGCATGCGGACCGCCATAGCCCATCGGTACGCCGAAGCGCTGTGCGGAGCCGACGGCGATATCGGCGCCGAGGTCGCCCGGAGAAGCGAGCAGCGTCAGTGCCAGCAGATCGGCCGCGACGACAGCGAGCGCGCCCTTGGCCTTCAGCGTGGCGATGGCGGGCTTGAGATCCCGCACGATGCCGGTTGTGCCGGGATATTGCAGCAGCGCGCCGAACACATCGGCGCCGTCGAGATCGGTGAGAGGATTGCCGACTTGCAGCGACCAGCCAAGCGGCTCGGCGCGGGTGCGCAGCACGGCTAGCGTCTGCGGATGCACTTCATGATCGACGAAGAACGTCTTGGTCTGCACGGAGGACGCACGCTCAGCCAGCGCCATCGCTTCGGCCGCAGCGGTGCCTTCATCGAGCAGCGACGCATTGGCGACGTCGAGGCCGGTGAGGTCGCAGATCATGGTCTGGAAGTTGAACAACGCTTCCAGGCGGCCCTGGCTGATCTCCGGCTGATACGGCGTGTAGGCGGTGTACCAGGCCGGATTTTCCAGGATGTTGCGCTGGATCACGGTGGGCAGCACCGTGCCATGATAGCCTTGGCCGATCAGTGACGTGAAGACCTTGTTGCCCTGTGCCAGCTCCGTCATATGCGCCAGCGCTTCGGTTTCGCTGAGCGCGCGTCCGGTATCGAGCGGCGCCTTCTGGCGGATCGAGCCCGGCAGCGTCTCGCTCATCAGACCCGACAGGCTCTTGGCACTCACCGTCTCCAGCATCGCCTGGATGTCGGAAGGCGAGGGGCCGAGATGGCGGCGGACGAAATCGGTGGCGACGTCGGCAGAGGTCTTCACGGTCATGATACGTCCTCAGGCGCTGTGCGCTTTATAGGCTTCGGCATCCATCAGGCCGTCGAGTTCGCTCTTGTCGGCGAGCTTCAGCTTGAAGAACCAGGCCTTGCTTTCGGCATCGCTGTTCACCAGCGCTGGCTCAGCGGCGAGGCCGTCATTGATCTCGACCACTTCGCCGGAGATCGGCGCATAGACGTCGGAGGCGGCCTTCACCGATTCCACCACGGCGGCGGCTTCCGCCTTCTTCAGGGCGCGGCCGATCTTCGGCAGTTCGACAAAGACGACGTCGCCAAGCTGCGACTGCGCGAAATCGGTAATCCCGACGGTGACGATGTCGCCGTTGATCTCAAGCCATTCGTGATCTTCGGTGTACAGGGTGGTCATGGGTCAGTTCCTCAACGCTTGTAGTTGTTCGGGACAAAAGGCATGGGGGCGACGGTCATCGGCAAACGCTGTCCGCGCAATTCGGCGAATACCGTAGTTCCGTCTTTGGCGTGTGACGTGGGCACATAGCCCATGGCGATCGGCGCCGAGATGCTGGGGCCGAAACCGCCGGATGTGACCTTGCCGATCGAATCGGTGGAGGTCGCATCTGCAAACAGCAGCACGCCTTCGCGCACCGGGGCGCGGCCTTCGGGCTTGAGCCCGACACGCTGGCGCGACGCGCCACCATCGAGCTGCGCAAGAATCGCATCGCTGCCGAAAAAGCCTCCGGCGCGCGCGCCACCGGTGCGGCGGCTCTTCTGGATCGACCAGATCAGATTGCCTTCGACGGGCGTAGTCGTCGTATCGATGTCATGGCCGTAAAGGCACATGCCAGCTTCCAGCCGCAGGCTGTCGCGGGCGCCGAGGCCGATCGGCAGCACGTCGGGATGGTCGAGCAGGGCAGCGGTCAGCGCTTCAGCCTGATCGTTCGGGATCGAAATTTCATAACCGTCCTCGCCCGTATAGCCGGAGCGGGAGACGAAGCAGGCAATGCCGTTCACCTGATGCGGCCCGGCATCCATGAACTTCATGTCGGGCGCTTCCGGGCAGAACTTTGCGAGCACCTCGGCCGCCTTCGGTCCCTGCAGCGCGATCAGCGCGCGCTCAGCGAGGGGCTCGATGATGCAGGTATCGGACAGGTGCTGGCGCAGATGCGTCTCGTCTTCGGCCTTGCAGGCGGCGTTGACGACGAGAAACAGGTGATCGCCGAAATTCGCCACCATCAGGTCGTCGAGAATGCCGCCGGCCTCATTGGTGAATTGGGCATAGCGCTGGCGGCCCGGGGCGAGGGCCAGGATGTCCATCGGCACCAGCTTTTCCAGCGCCAGCGCCGCATCCTCGACCTTGCCGGATTTCGCCCGCAGCACGATCTGGCCCATGTGAGACACATCGAACAGGCCAGCGGCAGCGCGGGTGTGGAGATGTTCCTTGAGTACGCCGGTGGCATATTGCACCGGCATGTCATAGCCGGCGAATGGCACCATCTTGCCGCCACGCGCCACATGCAGCGCGTGAAGCGGTGTTTGCTTCAAAGTTGAATTGTTGTCGGTCGCAAGCATCGATCAGGGCCCTCGCGGTTCCCCGGGCAGATTCCCGGAGGTGGTCGCAGAAGCCCCATCTGTCGCTGTGCCTGAGAGTATTATCCCGTCGGCGGACGCTCACGGGAAACCCGCAGCGCCTCTTTCCAGATGCTTAGTCCGTCACGCGGTCCTTTTGCCTGAGAGTTTCCGGGGCGGTTGCTCCTTCGGCGCCAGTCCCTCTCAGGACCGGTCTCTCCCGACGTGACGTCGTTCAACGTTCGCAAACAACCACACGTTCCCGCGAACTGTCAACGCACATGCAGCATCTATCAACGGCTTGTGCTGATGCGGCAACCCCATGATTATCCTGCACAGTTTCTGGACAGGCGCGGTCCCCCCGGTCTAAAAGCTACCGGTTGTGGCTTGAGGCCGCGGGATTTGCCGTGGCCGCTTTCTGAGCGTGATTGGACGGGTATGAGCGGCGTTAACGAGATCAGGTCGGCATTTCTGAATTACTTCGCCAAGAACGGCCACGAGATCGTGTCGTCGTCGCCGCTGGTGCCGCGCAACGACCCCACGCTGATGTTCACCAATGCCGGCATGGTGCAGTTCAAGAACGTCTTTACCGGTATCGAGAAGCGGCCCTATCAGCGCGCCACCACCTCGCAGAAATGCGTGCGCGCCGGTGGCAAGCATAACGACCTCGACAATGTCGGCTATACCGCGCGCCATCACACCTTCTTCGAGATGCTCGGCAATTTCTCGTTCGGCGATTACTTCAAGGAACGCGCAATCGAGCTCGCCTGGAACCTGATCACCAAGGAATACGGCCTGCCGAAGGATAAGCTGCTCGTCACCGTCTATTCGGAAGACGACGAAGCCTTCGGCCTGTGGAAGAAGGTCGCCGGCCTCTCCGAATCCAAGATCATCCGCATCCCGACCTCCGACAATTTCTGGCAGATGGGTGACACCGGCCCTTGCGGCCCGTGTTCGGAAATCTTCTTCGACCATGGCGACAAGATTCCCGGTGGCCCTCCCGGCTCGCCCGATGAAGACGGCGACCGTTTCATCGAGATCTGGAATCTCGTGTTCATGCAGTTCGAGCAGATCGCGCCGGGCAACCGGCTGGCGCTGCCAAAACCGTCCATCGACACCGGCATGGGCCTCGAGCGCATCGCCGCGGTGCTGCAGGGCAAGCACGACAATTACGATATCGACCTGTTCGTCGCCCTGATCCGCGCCATCGCCGATCTCACCGGCGCCGATCCGCAGGGACCGATGAAGGCCTCGCTGCGCGTGATCGCCGATCACCTGCGCGCGTCGTCGTTCCTGATTGCGGATGGCGTGCTGCCGTCAAATGAAGGCCGCGGCTATGTGCTCCGCCGCATCATGCGCCGCGCCATGCGTCACGGCCAGTTGCTCGGCGCCCGCGAGCCGATCATGTGGAAGCTGGTGCCGACGCTGGTGCGCGAGATGGGTGATGCCTATCCTGAACTACAGCGCGCCCGCTCGCTCATCGAGGAGACGCTGCGCCTCGAAGAGACGCGCTTCCGCCGGACGTTGGACCGCGGCCTCGCGATCCTCGACGACAAGAGCGCGTCGCTGAAGAGGGGCGATATGTTCGACGGCGAAACCGCCTTCACGCTGTACGACACCTTCGGCTTCCCGCTCGATCTCACCCAGGACGCACTGCGCAACCGCGGCATCTCCGTCGATATTGCGTCCTTCACGGATGCGATGGAGCGGCAGAAGCAGAAGGCGCGCGCCTCTTGGTCGGGTTCGGGCGAAGCCGCCACCGAGACCGTGTGGTTCGGCCTGCGCGAAAAGCTCGGCGCCACTGAATTTCTCGGCTACGAGACCGAAAGCGCCGAAGGTGCTGTCACCGCACTCGTCAAGGACGGCAACGAGGTCGAGAGCCTCAAGGCTGGCGACACCGGCGCCATCGTGCTGAACCAGACGCCGTTCTATGCGGAGTCTGGCGGTCAGGTCGGCGATCTCGGTCTGCTGACCGGCGAAGGCGTGAGTTTCCGTGTCACCGACACCCAGAAGCGCGCTGGCGATCTGTTCGTTCATCTCGGCACTGTCGAAAGCGGTGAACTCAGGCTTGGCACCGCGCTCGCGCTCGATGTCGATCATGGCCGCCGCTCGGCGATCCGCGCCAACCACTCGGCGACGCATCTGCTGCACGAGGCGCTGCGTCAGGTACTCGGTGATCACATCGCGCAAAAGGGCTCGATGGTTTCGCCCGATCGCCTGCGTTTCGATTTCGTGCACCAGAAGCCGATCACGGCGGACGAACTGCGTCAGGTCGAGGACATCGCCAACAATGTCGTGCTGGAAAACGACGAGGTCACCACGCGTTTGATGGCGGTGGACGACGCCCGCGAAGCCGGGGCCCGTGCACTGTTCGGCGAGAAATATGGCGACGAGGTTCGCGTCGTCTCGATGGGTAAAATGCCGCGCGAGAGTGGTAGCAATGCGCTCGGCTGGTCGGTCGAACTGTGCGGCGGCACCCATGTGAAGCGCACCGGCGACATCGGCCTGATCTCGGTGACCTCGGAAAGCGCGGTCTCCTCCGGCGTCCGCCGCATCGAGGCGCTGACCGGCAACCAGGCGCGCCATCACGCCAATGAGACGATGGCGCTTGCCAAGTCCGCTGCCGATGAACTGCGCACGACGCTGGCCGACATGCCGGCGCGTATCGCTGCGTTGATGGACGAGCGCAAGAAGCTTGAGCGCGAACTGTCCGAAGCGAAGAAGACCATCGCCATGGGCGGCGGCAGCGGCGCTGCGGCTGGCGCAGGGGGCGGCGATATCCGCGATGTCGGCGGCACCAAGCTGATGGCGAAGTCGGTTTCGGGCATCGAGATGAAGGATCTCAAGAGTCTCGCCGACGCCGGCAAGAAACAGCTCGGTTCGGGTGTGGTTGCGATCATCAATGTCGGTGAGGATGGCAAGGCCGGTGTCGTGGTCGGTGTCACCGAAGATCTGACGTCGCGCTTTTCCGCTGTCGATCTCGTCAAGATCGCCTCCGAAGCCCTTGGCGGCAAGGGCGGTGGCGGCCGGCCCGACATGGCGCAGGCCGGTGGTCCCGATGGCAGCAAGGCAGATGACGCGCTGAAGGCGATCGAAGCAGCGTTGGCGAAATAAAACTCGCCATTCCGGGGCGCGCGCATCTTCGCGCGCGAACCCGGAATCCCGAAGTGGGGAATCTCCTATCGAGATTCCGGGTTCGTGTGCGCGAAAGCGCGCCCACGCCCCGGAATGACAGCGTGTGTTACGCAACCCCATCTCGCGATGACGTGAGTGCATTCGCCTGCGACCATGAGTAGCCTCACAGGAGTCTGGCATCCCAGGCTCCCATGCGGCAAAAAGCGGCATGGAGCACAATACCCCTCTGATTTCGACCGTCGTCGTCGGCCTCGTGCTGGCATTCATTCTCGGTGTGGTTGCGCAGCGAATACGCGTCTCGCCTCTGGTTGGTTATCTTCTCGCCGGCGTGCTGATGGGCCCGTTCACGCCGGGCTATGTGGCAGATCAGAAGCTCGCCAATGAACTCGCCGAAATCGGCATCATTCTGCTGATGTTCGGCGTCGGCCTGCATTTCTCACTCAAGGATCTGCTGTCCGTCAAAAACATCGCCATTCCCGGCGCCGTCGTGCAGATCGCGGTGGCGACGCTGCTCGGCATCGGGCTCGGCGAGGCGCTGGGCTGGGGTCTCGGTGGTGGCCTCGTATTCGGTCTCGCGCTCTCGGTCGCATCGACCGTCGTGCTGCTGCGCGCGCTGCAGGAGCGCCGCCTGATCGATAGCGAGCGCGGGCGTATCGCGGTCGGCTGGCTGATCGTCGAAGATCTTGCAATGGTGCTCACGCTGGTGTTGCTGCCGGCCATTGCCCCTCTGCTGCTGGGGCAGGGCGGCGGCGACCTGTCGGCGCTGGCGATGCCTGTGCTGGTGACGCTCGGCAAGGTCGCCGGCTTCGTCATCTTCATGCTGGTGGTTGGCCGCCGAGTCATTCCGGCGATGTTGCACTATGTCGCGCATACCGGCTCGCGCGAGCTGTTTCGTCTCGCAGTGTTCGCGATCTCGCTCGGTGTCGCCTTCGGTGCCGCTGTCGTGTTCGACGTATCCTTCGCGCTCGGGGCCTTCTTCGCCGGCATGATCCTCAGTGAATCCGAACTGAGCCAGCGCGCGGCAAATGAGACGCTGCCGCTGCGCGACGCGTTCGCGGTACTGTTCTTCGTCTCCGTTGGCATGCTGGTCGATCCGTCCATTATCCTGCGCGACCCGCTGCCGCTGCTGGCCACGGTGTTCATCATCCTGGTCGGCAAATCGGTCGCGGCCTTCGGCATCGTCCGCCTGTTCGGCTATCCGCAATCGACGGCGCTAACGATTTCTGCGTCGCTGGCGCAGATCGGCGAATTCTCCTTCATCTTGGTTGGCCTCGGTGTCAGCCTTGGCCTGCTGCCGGATCGCGGCCGCGATCTCGTGCTTGCCGGCGCGATTATCTCGATCATGATCAATCCGGTGTTCTTCGCCATCCTCGATCGCATGGTCGAGAATGAGGAAGCCAAGCCTCAGCCGGAGGGGCCGCCGGATCCAGCGAAGTCCGTCCATCGCGATCCGCTACCTGTGTCGGAACTCGTCAATCACGTCGTGCTGGTCGGCCATGGTCGTGTCGGCAGCGTGGTCTCAACAGCGCTGCGTGCGGCCTCGATGCCGTTTCTCGTCATTGAGGATACGCCGGGCGTGGTCGAGCGCCTGCGGGAAAGCCATGTCGATGTGATCACCGGCAATGCAGCGGCCCCCGACATGTTGCAGGCTGCCAATATCGGCCATGCGCGCGGTCTTCTGGTCGCAATCCCCGACGCCTTCGAAGGCGGCCAGATCGTCGCCAAGGCGCGGGCGCTCAATCCGACGCTGCCGATCATCGCTCGCGCCCATTCCGACGAGGAAGTCGCGCATCTCAAATATCACGGCGCCAATGTCGTGATCATGGGCGAGCAGGAGATTGCGAAAGCGATGCTGCTGAAGATCGGCGCGACGATGGCGGTGTGAATACACCCTGTCATTCCGGGGCGCGCGCAGCGCGAACCTGGAATCTTAGTGTGTAAGGGAATGGAGCTCCAGCCTATCGAGATTCCGGGTTCGCTCACGCGAAGATACGTGAGCGCCCCGGAATGACGAGTTTCATCACACCGACCGCGTCATGCCGCCGTCGACGCGGATATTCTGGCCGGTGATGTAACCGGCGCCTTCCGATGCGAGGAAGGCGACGGTCGCCGCGATCTCCTCAGCTTTGCCGTAGCGCTGCATTGGCACGCTTTGCCGCCGTTCCTCGGTGGCCGGCAGGCTGTCGATCCAGCCCGGCAGCACATTGTTCATCCGCACATTCGATGCGGCGAAGGCATCGGCAAACAATTTGGTGTATGAGGCGAGGCCCGCGCGGAAAACCGCCGAGGTCGGGAACATCGCCGAGGGCTCGAAGGCCCATGCAGTCGAGATATTGATGATGCTGCCGGCCTTCTGCGCCTGCATGATGGGCGCCACCAACCGGGTCGGCCGGATCACATTCATCAGATAGACGTCCATGCCGGTGTGCCACTGCTCGTCGGTGAGTTCGAGCACCGGCGCGCGGGGGCCGTGACCGGCGCTGTTCACCAGCGTATCGATGCGGCCCCATTTCGCCATCGCGCCATCGACGAGGCGCTTGAGGTCGTCATTCGACTGGTTCGATCCGGTGATGCCGAGTCCACCGAGTTCCTGCGCGAGCGTTTCTCCTTTGCCTGACGACGACAGGATCGCGACGTGGAAGCCATCCGCGGCAAGGCGTCGCGCTGCTGCGGCGCCCATTCCGCTGCCGCCTGCGGTGATGACGGCGACTTTTCCTGCTGACATGTGTTCGCTCCCCGATGCGACGAATGTTCAATCGTAGGGCGGATTAGCGCAAGCATAATCCGCCGGCCGATTTCATAGCGGAACCTCCGCGGCGGATTACGGCTTCGCCTAATCCGCCCTACGACTAGCTCCCAATCGTCCGGCGCAGAAAGGCATATCCCAGCGCCTGGCTCTGCGCCTGCTTGCTGTTGTCCACGGCGCCCGAATGTCCGCCGGCCACGGTCTCGTTGAACCAGGCCGGACAGCCGAGTTCCTGCAGCCGCGCCACCATTTTACGCGCGTGGCCGGGATGCACGCGGTCGTCGGTACGGTTGGTGGTGATCAGGATCGGCGGATAGTTCTGCCCGCCCTTGGCGAGATGATAGGGCGAGAACTTCTGCACATAAGCCCACTCATCCGGAATTTCCGGATCGCCATATTCGGCGATCCAGCTCTGGCCTGCGAGCAATTTGGTGTAGCGCGCCATGTCGAGCAGCGGCACGCTGCACCAGATCGCGCCGAACAGCCGCGGATAGCGGGTCAGCATGTTGCCGACCAGAAGCCCGCCATTGCTGCCGCCATGGCAAGCGAGTTTTGCTGCCGTCGTCACGCCGGACGCCGCGAGGTCGCGCGCCACAGCGGCGAAGTCGTCATGCGCCACATGCTTCGTTTCTTTACGTGAAGCCAGGTGCCAGCCCGGGCCGAACTCGCCGCCGCCACGGATATTGGCGATGGCATAGACATGGCCGTGTTCGAGCCACAGCTTGCCAGCGATCGCCATATAGGACGGTGTGAGCGAGACTTCGAAGCCGCCATAGCCATACAGGATGGTCGGTCGCGGGGCACCCTTGGCCGAGAGGTTCTTGCCGATCAGGAAATACGGAATCTTCGTGCCGTCCTCGGCGACAGCATGGCGCTGCTGCACCTCGATGCCTTTCGGATCGAAATTGCGCGGTGCGCTCTTCAGCGGTTCGGGCGCGCCATGGCCATCCCACAACGCCGTGGTGGTCGGCCGGTCGAAGCCAGTGACGGTGAGCAGCAGTTCGGTGCCGAGATCGGGATCGTCCTCGCCACCAAAGTTCTGCGCCGAGATCGAGGTATTGTCGGGCAGGCCGGGCAGGGGGGATTCCTGCCAGCCGGCCTCGCTCCGCTGCATCAGCGCGAGGCGACCACGCACATTGTCGAGCAGTTCGAGCACGATGCCATGCCGCGTTTCTGCCCATGACTGCAGCGCGCGTTCAGGCGTCGGCGCGAACACGATCTCGAAATCGCGCGCGCCGGAGAGGAAACGATCAAGATCGATCACGGCAAGGGCTCCGGCCGGGATCGTGAGGTCGCCCACCGTCCAGTCCTGCTTCGGGCTGAGCAGCAGGTCCTCTGCTTCCGCACCGACGCTGATTTCTTCCGGCAGTTCCAGCCGCAGCCGCTTGCCCGCATGTGGACCGTGTCTGCGCTCGACGAAGATCTGCGAGCGCGTGAAATCCAGTGCGCGCCAGAACATCAGGCCCTCATGGCCCGGCCGGCGATTGACGCCGAACCAGGCCGCCACGTCCTGCGTCTCGACCTCGAATACGGTCTCCGCAGCCGCCAGCGGCGTGCCGCGCGTCCAGCGTTTCACCGTGCGGGTATAGCCGGCTTCGGTGCTGTCGTCGGGGGTCTGCGCGCTGCCGACCAGCAGCGTGTCATTGTCGATCCAGGCCACCTGCGTCTTCGCCTTCGGGATCACGAAACCATCGGCAACAAAGCTCTTGGTCGCGATATCGAATTCGCGCACCTCGATGGCGTCGGTGCCGTTGAAGGACAGACTGACCAATGCGCGCGTCTTGTCCAGCGAGCGCGCCGCCCCCGCAAAAGCCCACGATACGCCCTCGGCCTTGTTCAGTGCATCGATGTCGAGCAACACGTCCCAGTCAGGCTTGTCCTTACGATAACTCTCCAGCGTTGTGCGCCGCCACAGGCCGCGTGGATGCTCGGCGTCCTTCCAGAAATTGTAGAGAAAGTCGCCTGACTTGCCGACGAACGGGATACGGTCGTCGGCATCGAGGATCTTGAGCACCGCGTCGAAAGCGCGCTGATAGCTCTCATCGACCAGAAAGCCATCGGTGCGCGTATTTTGCGCCTCGACCCAGCCCACCGCCTTTTCGCCCTCGATCTCTTCGAGCCAGAGATAGGGATCGTCGTGGCCGTCCGTCGGATTCGGTGCTGTCATCGCTCACCTCGAAAAGTATCGTCGCAAAAAGAAAGTCCGGGTGCCATGGGCGACCCGGACTCTCCGATCATGCAGTCAGCTGACGGCTAAAATCAGGCTGCCAGTTCCTTGGTCAGGTTCTCGGCGACCTTGTCCAGGAAGCCCGTGGTCGAGAGCCAGCGCTGGTCGGCACCGACCAGGAGCGCGAGATCCTTGGTCATGAAGCCGGCTTCGACGGTGTCGACGCAGACCTTTTCGAGGGTTTTGGCGAACTTGGCCAGTTCGTCATTGTTGTCGAGCTTGGCGCGGTGGGCGAGGCCCTGGGTCCAGGCGAAGATCGACGCGATGGAGTTGGTCGAGGTTTCCTTGCCCTTCTGATGCTCGCGATAGTGACGGGTCACCGTGCCGTGGGCGGCTTCGGCTTCCACTACCTGGCCATCCGGCGTCAGCAGCACCGAGGTCATCAGGCCGAGCGAGCCGTAGCCCTGCGCAACCGTGTCGGACTGCACGTCGCCGTCATAATTCTTACAGGCCCAGACATAGCCACCGGACCACTTCATTGCAGCTGCCACCATGTCGTCGATCAGGCGGTGCTCATAGGTGAGGCCAGCGGCCTCGAACTTGGTCTTGAACTCGTTGTCGTAGATCTCCTGGAAGATGTCCTTGAAACGACCGTCATAGACCTTGAGGATCGTGTTCTTGGTCGACAGGTAGACCGGGACCTTGCGGGTCAGGCCGTAATTCATCGAGGCGCGGGCGAAGTCGCGGATCGAGTCGTCGAGATTGTACATGCTGAGCGCCACGCCGGCGCCCGGAGCCTGGAACACTTCGCGCTCGATGGTGGTGCCGTCTTCACCGACGAACTTCATCGTCAGCGTGCCCTTGCCCGGGAACTTGATGTCGGTGGCGCGGTACTGGTCGCCGAAGGCGTGGCGGCCGATGATGATCGGCTTGGTCCAGCCGGGGACGAGGCGCGGCACGTTCGAGCAGATGATCGGCTCGCGGAAGATCACACCGCCGAGGATGTTGCGGATGGTGCCGTTCGGCGACTTCCACATCTGCTTGAGGCCGAACTCCTTTACGCGGGCTTCGTCCGGGGTGATGGTGGCGCACTTGACGCCCACGCCGTATTTCTTGATCGCGTTGGCCGCATCCACGGTGACCTGGTCGTCGGTCTTGTCGCGGTATTCCATCCCGAGGTCGTAATACATCAGGTTGACGTCAAGGAACGGGTTGATCAGCTTGTCCTTGATGTACTTCCAGATGATGCGTGTCATCTCGTCGCCGTCGAGTTCGACGACCGGGTTGGCTACCTTGATCTTTGCCATGTGGTTCGGGCCTTTAGCGCGTTGCGGGAGGGTGGATGTCCGGGGCTATAGCACCGTGCATGATCCGGTGA
>JASBVG010000004.1 GCA_030147505.1 Tardiphaga sp. | reverse complement strand
GTGAACGATGGGTTACAAAGTCGCGCTGGTCGGAGCGACCGGCAATGTCGGGCGTGAAATGCTCAGCATTCTGGACGAACGTAAATTCCCCGCTGACGAGGTCGTGGCGCTTGCGTCCCGCCGCAGCATGGGCGTTGAGGTGTCCTTCGGCGACAAAACCCTGAAATGCAAAGACCTTGAGACCTACGACTTCAGCGATGTCGATATCTGCCTGATGTCGGCCGGCGGAGCCGTGTCCAAGGAATGGTCGCCGAAGATCGGCGCAGCCGGCGCTGTGGTCATCGACAATTCGTCGACCTGGCGCATGGATCCCGACGTGCCGCTGGTCGTGCCGGAAGTGAACGCGGCTGCGGTCGATGGCTTCATCAAGAAGAACATCATCGCAAACCCGAACTGCTCGACTGCGCAACTCGTGGTGGCGCTGAAGCCGCTGCATGACAAGGCGACCATCAAGCGCGTCGTCGTGGCGACCTATCAGTCGGTGTCGGGCGCGGGCAAGGATGCGATGGACGAACTGTTTTCGCAGACCAAGGCCGTCTACACGAACAGCGAGATCGTCAACACCAAGTTCCCGAAGCGCATCGCCTTCAATGCAATCCCCCAGATCGATGTCTTCATGGAGGATGGCTACACGAAGGAAGAGTGGAAGATGATGGCGGAGACCAAGAAGATTCTTGATCCCAAGATCAAACTCTCCGCGACCGCCGTGCGCATCCCGGTGTTTGTCAGCCACTCGGAAGCGGTCAATGTCGAATTCGAGAACCCAATCTCGGCCGACGAAGCCCGCGATATCCTGCGCAATGCGCCGGGTTGCCTCGTGATCGACAAACGCGAACCTGGTGGCTACGTCACGCCCTATGAAGCGGCTGGCGAAGACGCGACCTATATCAGCCGTATTCGCGAGGATGCGACGGTGGAGAACGGTCTCGCTTTCTGGTGCGTGTCGGACAATCTGCGCAAGGGCGCGGCGCTCAACGCCGTGCAGATCGCGGAATGCCTGATCAACCGCAAGCTGATTACCGCGAAGAAGAAGGCTGCCTAAGCGACTGATGTCGGAGTCGGATCAAAACGAAACTGAACCGGCTCCGCGTCGCTCACATCCGATCCTGAAGGGTGTCGAGCTGATCATCGAGCATGTACTTTTCAACAGCCGCTGGCTGATGGCGCCATTCTATCTCGGCCTCGTCATCGCCCTCGTCGCATTGCTCTACAAATTCGGCGTTTCGCTGGTCGAATTCGTCATTCACACGCCTACCGCCAAAGAGACCGACACGATTCTCGGCGTGCTCAGCCTGATCGACCTGTCGCTCACCGGCAATTTGATCCTGATCGTGGTCTATTCCGGCTACGAGAATTTCGTCTCGCGCATCGATCCGCGCAACCATCCGGACTGGCCGGAATGGATGACCAAGGTCGACTTCGCCGGGCTGAAGCAGAAGCTGCTGGCCTCCATCGTCGCCATTTCGGCGATCCAGGTGCTGAAGGCCTTCATGAACCTGGATGGCGTATTCGAGCCGCAAAAACTGGGCTGGCTCGCGGGAATCCATCTGCTGTTCGTAGTGTCAGCGCTGCTGCTAGCGCTGTCCGATCGCTGGAATACCGACGATCACGACGGCAAGGCGGATAACGAGAAGCATTGATCAATCGGCCGATTTCGCCTGCGCGACCGGCTTGAACACCTTCTCCACCTTGTCCAGCACTGACAGCGATCCCACCGCCACGCCGAAATAGGCGCCGTGCAGCAGCAGATCGCCGGCCTCAACGCGCTTCTTCACGAACGGGAAAGTCATTAGGTTTTCCAGACTGCGGAACACCGCGGCCTTCTCGATGCGGGTGACGAAGTCCTGCATCGTCTCGTGATCGCGAATTTCCACTGTCTCGCCCGGCTTGGTGAACATCGACATCCAGCGACCGATGAAATCGCCGGGCGACAACGGCGCGGCCTTGTCGACGAAAGCGCGGATGCCACCGCATTGCGCATGACCGAGAATGACGATGTGCTTCACCTTCAGCACCTGGACCGCATATTCGAGCGCGGCCGAGACGCCGTGCGCATTGCCGTCGGGCTGATAGGGAGGCACCAGATTGGCGATGTTGCGCACCACGAACAATTCGCCAGGCGAGGCATCGAAGATGACCTCCGGCGACACGCGCGAGTCGCAGCAGCCGATCACCATGACTTCCGGGAACTGGCCCTTCTCGGACAGCTCGCGGAAGCGCGCCTGTTCGGTCGGCAGGCGTTCCGATGAGAAGGTCTGGTAGCCGGAGATGAGCTGCTGCGGAAATGTTGCGGTCATGTTTTGCCCCTTGCGTTCACCCGGATAACCATAGCTCGCCAGCGTGAACAAGCCTTTCGGGCGACAGGCTGAAATGCTATCGCGGACGTAAGCTGCCGACACCATAAGCAAACACCGTTTTCGAGGAAATCACGCATGATCCGCCCGCGCCGCAGCCATCTGTTCATGCCCGGCTCCAATCCGCGTGCACTGGAAAAGGCGCGCACCGTTGCGGCCGACGGCATCATTCTTGATCTCGAAGACGCCGTGGCGCCGGATTCCAAGGGGACCGCACGTGATGCTATCGCCGAGACTCTGGCCAAAGGCGGCTTCGGCAAACGCGAGATGCTGGTCCGCATCAACGCGCTGGATTCGCCGTGGTGGATCGACGACGTCGCCATGGCTGCGAAGGCTAAATCGGACGGCATTCTGGTGCCGAAGGTATCCAGCATCGAGGATCTCAATGCAGTGGCTGATCGGCTGGCCGATCTCAATGCCGACATGTCGATTAAGGTCTGGGCGATGATCGAGACCTCGCGTGCCATCCTGCATGTGGAAGAGCTCGCGGCGTGCTCGAAGGACGCGGAAGTCCGCCTCGCCGGCTTCGTCTGGGGCCCCAATGACATCGCCCGTGAGACACGCATCCGCATGATGCCGGGCCGCGTCTCGATGCTCGGCATGATCACGCAATGCGTGCTGGCAGCCCGCATGTATGGCCTCGACATTCTCGACGGCCCCTACAGCAATTTCAGCGACAATGACGGCTTCATCGCCGAGGCCGAACAGGGCCGCGATATCGGCTTCGACGGCAAGACGCTGATTCATCCGGCGCAGATCGAGGCCAGCAACAAGGTGTTCACGCCGCCGGACGAGGAGGTCGCGCAAGCCCGCCGCATCATCGCGGCGTTCGAGCTGCCGGAAAATGCGAGCCGCGGCGCGATCCAGCTCGATGGCAAGATGGTCGAACGCCTGCATGCAGAGATGGCAAAGCGGACGATCGCGATCGCAGACGCGATCGCCGCGATGTGAGGTGTTCTCTTCTCCCTCCCCCAGCGGCGAAGCCGCGCAGCGGGGAGGGTGGATCGAACGCGCAGCGTTCGAGACGGGTGGGGTCTCTCCCCACGTGACGTCAGAGCGTGGGGGGAGACCCCACCCGTCTGGTCTTCGGCCAGCCACCCTCCCCATTCGCTTCGCTCCGGGGAGGGAGATCATCAGCAGCCGAGTTTCATCACGCCCAGGCGCGCTCGGCCTTCAGCTTCTCTTCGTAGCTGTCGATGGCGGTCTTCTTTTCCATCGTCAGACCGATATCGTCGAGGCCGTTGATCAGGCAGTGCTTGCGGAACGGATCGATCTCAAACTTCACCGTTCCACCATCAGGACCACGGATCTCCTGGTTCGGCAGATCGATGGTGATGGTGGCGTTGGCGCCGCGCCCGGCATCGTCGAACAGCGCATCGAGATCCTTCTGCGAGACGCGGATCGGCAAAATGCCGTTCTTGAAGCAGTTATTGTAAAAAATGTCGCCGAACGAGGTCGAAATCACGCAGCGGATGCCGAAATCCAGCAGCGCCCAAGGCGCATGCTCGCGCGACGAACCACAGCCGAAATTGTCGCCGGCGACCAGAATTTTCGCCTGACGATAGGCCGGCTTGTTCAGCACGAAATCCGGATTCTCGCTGCCATCGTCATTGTAGCGGGCATCCGAAAAGAGGCCCTTGCCAAGGCCAGTGCGTTTGATGGTTTTCAGATACTGCTTCGGAATGATCATGTCGGTGTCGACATTGATGACCTTCATCGGCGCAGCGACGCCTTCCAGCGTGGTGAACTTGTCCATGGCATGTCCTCGGGAATTGAGCGCGTTTTTTAGCCCGATCAGGCGGGCGCTCCAAGCGGCATTTCTGCAGCCTCGTCAGTCACCTGAGCCTCGATGGCTTCCATATCGTCGTCGGACAGGCCGAAATGGTGGCCGATTTCATGGATCAGGACATGGCGGACTATATGGCCGAGGGTCTCGTCATGCTCGGCCCAGTAATCGAGGATGGGGCGGCGATACAGCCAGATCATATTGGGCATCTGGCCGGACACGTCATGAGACTGAAACGGCAGCCCGACGCCCTGAAACAGGCCCAGCAGGTCGAATTCGGTCTCGGCCTGCAACTCCTCCAGCACCTCGTCGGCGGGGAAGTCGTCGACCCGGATGATGACACCCTCACACAGCTTGCGAAATTCCTCTGGCAAGAGAGCAAGCATGGCATGAGCCATCTCTTCCATCTCGACGAGGTCCGGAGCTTTTGCCTGATGCCACATGGGTTCCTCTCTACCCGATCCCGCTCTGTTGGCAAGACGGCCCACTGCGGTTGACGCGCGGGCGCCAATCGGAGACTTTGCGGCGAGAAATTAAGGGTGGTTTGGGGCGTAACATGCGGATCATGACAGCGATACTGGCGGTGACACTGGCGCTCGGCGGCCTGTCGCTGGACGGCGCACATGCGCAGACCACCCCTGCCGCGAAGCGCTCCACCGACATCTCCGCCCAGAGCAGCAGCGGCCGCCCGCGCGTGCGCATCTATCGCGACGACGATACCCGCGGCGTCTATCCCCGCTACAATCCCGGGCCGAATGCGGTGCGCGATTGCACGGCCAACCTCGTGCAGGAACATCGCCCGAGCGGCACCGTGATCGTGCCGCGCATGAACTGCTACTGGCGCCGCGGCTGAAACGACATCCGGTTCATCGAAGACCCAGGTACTTCCAGACGGCACCGATCAGCCCGGCGACCACCAGCACCCCGGCGGCGCCATAGACCGCCAGCGCCATGGCATGCTGGGTTGTTGTGCCTGTATTCCCAGGCCCCGACGCCTGGTCCCTACGATGCTTGAGCTTGCGCGAACCAGAGATCGCCACCGAGCAGTATGAGGGCCAGCACCACAACGAGCGTTGCAACAATACGCATCATGACGAACTCCATGAGAGCCTGGACAATGCACCTCGTCCGATCGAAATACGCCGGAAACGTCGTCCGGTTTTAACCCGGCGGCAATCCGCACTTCGTTCCGACGCCGCGACAAAGAACCGTGCGACATATCGCGCGGCGCCTATTCATTTCGCGTTCACCTCCCGAAATCTAGCGTTCTCGCATGGGCAATGAACCCCGTGCAGCGTGCACATTTGGATGCCCGCGGAATCCAGGAGAGAACACGTGAACTTGAAAAAACTTTTCGGCCTCGCCGCCGTCGCTGGCCTGATGTTCGTGGCTGCCCCGGCCCAACAGGCAAATGCGGTCTCGCTCAACAATCCCGGCGTTGCCGCAACCGTGCAAGGCGCGGGTGAAGGCTTGGCAACCCAGGTGCAGTATCGCCGCCATCACCATCACGGCCATCGTCACCATCATGTGCGCCGTCACCATGGCTGGCATCGCCCGCATTATGTGCGTCGCCATCACCATGTGCATCGGCCACACTTCCATCATCACCGTCGCCACTGGCGCTGATTCGGAATCACTCTGAATGACAGCCGATCCGCAGCGCGGATCGGCTATCATTGAGGGGCTTCCATACGGCGCATTTCACCGCGTCTCCTTGTCGCGGGAAATCGGATCATCCTGACGCGTTGACAGATCAAGGCGACAGAAAAATTTCAACGAGGACAATCATGAGAACATGGATAGGCGCAGCTTTGATGGCTGCAACCGTTTCGATCGGCGGCGCATTGGCATCAGCGCCGGCGGTCGCTGCATCACCGGCGGCGGCGCAGGACAAAGTCCGCGTGACAGATTTCAGCTCTCAGCACCGTCACCACGGCCACCGCCATCACTTCCATGGCCACCGCCACTGGGGCCATCATCGCCATTGGGGTCACCGTCACTACGGTTATCGCCCGTATTACGGACCGCGTTATGGCTACGGCTATCGGCCGTATTATCGGTCCTATTATGGCCCGGCTTATTACGGACGCCCCTATGGCTATCGCCCGGCTTATTATGGCGGCTACGGCTACCGGCCGTATGGTTACGGTTACGGCCCCGGTTTCGCCGTTGGCGGCGGCCCGATCAGCGTCGGTTTTTCGTTCGGCCGCTGGTAAGTTAACCACATCGCAAGACGATCACCACGGGCGTCTTCACGGCGCCCGTTTCGTTTTCGCGCGTCCATTCATGGCGCGTTCAGATCGTCGCTCCTAGCCTTCGCTTCAAGGGCACACAATTCAGGCAGGGCCAACCCATGCAGACCATCGTCTGCCACGACCTTGGCGGCTGCGCGAAGCGATCCAGGGAGGATGATTCCAGTGAGAAAAAATCGAACATCCGTGATCCGAAACATCATGACGCGTGCATTCGGAATCGCCGCAACAGCAACGGTCATGCTGTCGTTCGCACCGGCGGCGCAAGCGTTGTCGCTTAGCAATCCGGGCACAGCGCCTTCTGCCAAACAGGCCCGCGACGCGCTTGCGACGCAGGTACGTCACGGTGGCGGCGGTGGCTTCCGCGGTGGCGGTGGTTTCCATGGCGGAGGTTTCCGCGGCGGCGGACATGCGTTTCACGGCGGCGGATTTCGTGGCGGCTTCCACCGTCCCGCTTTCGCAGGCGGCGGATTTCGGCATGGACCGGCATTTCACGGCGGCCGCATCCGCTACGGCGGACCTGCTTTCGTGCGGCGCGGCTTCTACGCACCGGCTTATTACGGCCACCGCCGCCACTTCCATCGCCACCGCTATTTCGGGCCGCGCTATTACGGCTATTATGGTCCTCGTTACTACGGACCGCGTTACTATTACGGCCCGCGGCGCTTCTGCCGCGTGATCTGGACCTACTACGGCCCGCGCAAGATCTGCCGCTATCGTCCGTGGTATCATCACCATTGGCGCTACCGGCATCATCACCGGTTCAACGTGTATTGGTGAATGAAGCTGCCCCGGACGCGAGCAGTACGAAGTACCGCTTCCCGTCCGGACAGGAGCCGATCATTCACCTAACTGAAATGCCTCGAAGCGATGCAGCTCGTCCTCGATGCGCCGCTTCCATTCCTTGCGCGGCGCTTTCTTCTCCGCACCCTCTCCGACCCAGCTCCATTGCTGCATCAGGAGCTTGCGGTTCTGTCGATCGGTCTTGAGATCGATCGCAGCGACGATCTTGTCGTCCACCAGCACCGGCAGCGCGAAATATCCCAGCTTGCGCTTCTCTTTCGGCACATAGGCCTCGAAACGATGATCGTGACCGAAGACCAGATGCGTACGCTTGCGCTGAATGATCAGCGGATCGAAGGGTGACAGCAGATGCACGAGATCGTGCGGCTCGTTGTCTGCCGCCTCGATGATCTCCGGCGTCGCCCAATGCTCCTGCTTGCCGGCGCCTTCCAGCGCGACGGGCAACAGCTCACCCTTGCGCATTCGCGCCTCGATCAGCTTGCGCACGCCGGCTTTCGAAGGCGCATCGAGATGGCAGATCGAGTCGAGGCTGACGATGCCCTGTGAGCGCAGGGCACGATCGAGCAGATAGGCGAAGATCTCGCCGGCCGTCGCCGCCTTCGGCAATCGATCCCAGCCGAAATGCCGGAGCAGGAGATCATAGGTCTTCAGCATGCCGGTGCGCTCGGAGACCGTGAGACGCCCCTCAAAAAACGCCAGTTGCAACGCCCGTTTCGACGGCTTGCGACTGGCCCATTCATGGTCCTTCTCGCGCAGCACGTCGTCCTCGATATCGCGGATCGACAGCGGCCCGGCCTGCGCCAGCCGCATCACCTTGCGTTTGTCCGCAGGCGTCACCGCGGCGAACCAGCCATGGCCGTTGGCACGATAGTACTTCATGTCGGGGATAAAGAAGCGCAGGTCCCCGGACGGCACGTAAGCGAGCGCGTGGGTCCAGTATTCGAACACGCTCTTGTCGATGGACTGCGCCCGCTTGAGGTCGGCACGACGATAATTCGGAATGCGCGCGAACAGAATGTGATGGTGGCTGCGCTCGATGACATTGATAGTGTCGATCTGCACATAACCGAGATGCTGCACGGCTCTCGCTACCGCCTCCGGCCCATCGCCGAACGGTGCACGCTCATCCAGCCGCTGCGCCCGCAGCCAGATGCGGCGGGCGGCGATGCGATCGATGGAAACGGGGTGATTTGGCAAGCGTGGCATCGAGCGCCAGAAAACCAGAAGCGGCCACCGATGCGCAACTCGAAAGAAAGCGTGGGACTTAAGCGGGCGAACGAGCCAAAGCCGGACGCACGGGTTTCATCCCCCCATAAAAAGCGCCCCGCCGTTTCCAGCGGGACGTTCCCTAGACATCGTTTCAGTACATCAGTGAAACGAGTGTCGCCGAAGCTTAAAAAAGCCTCGGCTTATGCCAGCGAGAGATTCTCTGCGCTGACTTTACCACGCATCTTGTCGGTCTTCAGTTCGAAATTGACCTGCTGACCTTCGTTGAGGCCGCTGAGGCCTGCGCGCTCGACGGCGCTGATGTGCACGAACACATCCTTGCTGCCATCGTTCGGCTGAATGAAGCCAAAGCCCTTGTCGCTGTTGAACCACTTAACTGTACCGGTCGCCATAACACTTCTCCAAGAAACAGCCTGCCGAACTTGAATGCATCAATGCGATGCCGGCCACGGCTGCGTGTTGTTCCACACGACCTTCGTGCGGAACTATCCAATCTCAGCGAAGTCTTGGGCGAAGGGCTGCTGATGCAGCTATCGGCGAAGTCAGAGCCGTCAAATCGAATATGACGACACCATAGAGCAATCCCCCGGAAATACAAGCCGCGCGCTAATTGCGCAGGAGAATTCACCCATTGGTTGCTCTCTCAGCGATACGCATCATCGTTTCATCAACGAAAACGGCCCGCATCTGCGGGCCGTTTTACTCATCCCTGCGACAACGATGATCTAGCGCCAGTCGCGGATATCGACGAAGTGACCTGCAATCGCCGCCGCAGCGGCCATTGCCGGTGACACCAGATGGGTGCGGCCCTTGTGGCCCTGGCGGCCCTCGAAATTGCGGTTCGAGGTCGCAGCGCAGCGCTCTTCCGGCTTCAGCTTGTCCGGATTCATGGCCAGGCACATGGAGCAGCCAGGCTCGCGCCATTCGAAGCCGGCCTTGATGAAGATCTTGTCGAGACCTTCGGCTTCCGCCTGTTCCTTCACCAGACCGGAGCCCGGCACAATCATGCCCGACACATTGCCGTTGATCGTCTTGCCGTCGACCATCTTGGCCGCGGCCCGCATGTCCTCGATGCGGCCATTGGTGCAAGAGCCGATGAAGACGCGATCGATCTTGATGTCGGTGATCTTCGTGCCGGCGGTCAGGCCCATATAGTGCAACGCGCGCTCCTTGGAGAGACGCTTGGCTTCATCCGCGATGTCGGCCGGGTTCGGCACCTTGCCAGTAATCGAGATGACGTCCTCGGGCGACGTGCCCCAGGTAACGATCGGAGGCAGCTTGGCGGCGTCGAGACGGATTTCGTGATCGAAATGTGCGCCCTCATCGGTGCGCAGCGTGTTCCAATAGGCCACGGCCTTGTCCCACTGCTCGCCCTTCGGCGACATCGGGCGGCCCTTCAGGAACTCATAGGCGACTTCATCCGGCGCGATCAGGCCAGCACGGGCTCCGCCTTCGATCGACATGTTACAGACCGTCATGCGGCCTTCCATCGACAGCGAACGGATCGCTTCGCCGGCATATTCTAGCACATAGCCGGTGCCGCCGGCGGTGCCGATCTCGCCGATGATGGCCAGGATGATGTCCTTGGCGGTGACGCCATCGGGCAGCTTGCCGTCGACGACGGCGCGCATGTTCTTCGCTTTCTTCTGGATCAGCGTCTGCGTCGCCAGAACGTGCTCGACTTCCGACGTGCCGATACCATGTGCGAGCGCGCCGAACGCACCATGCGTGGAGGTGTGGCTGTCGCCGCACACCACCGTTGTGCCGGGCAACGTAAAGCCCTGCTCGGGGCCGATGACGTGGACGATGCCCTGACGCTTGTCGAACTCGTTGTAATACTCGATGCCGAATTCGCGGACGTTTTCTGCCAGCGTCTTGATCTGCTCGGCGCTTTCCGGATCGGGGTTCGGCAGCGTGCGATCGGTGGTCGGGACGTTGTGATCGACGACGGCGAGCGTCTTCGACGGCGCGTGCACCTTGCGGCCGGCGGCGCGTAGACCTTCGAACGCCTGCGGCGAGGTCACCTCATGCACCAGATGGCGATCGATATAGAGCAGGCAAGTGCCGTCATCGGCTTGCTCGACGACGTGATCGTCCCAGATCTTGTCGTACAGGGTGGTCGGCTTTTTATCGGTCATTTTGATTGGCCTGACTTGGAATTTTGGACCTGTTGCTGCTGCCGTATTGTGCCGCATGGGCGGCTCAGGCGCGCAACTGAAAAACGGAAGGCTTAGCGCGTGAGGTTGCTCACGCGCTTCTAAGCGCGCCCACGATGGAGGTCGTGAAGCGACCGAAGAAACGACCGGGCAAGCGACTGTGATCGTCGATGACGATGCGCAACGCGTGCTGGTGCAGGTCTAGAAACATTCCAGTCATATAGCATCGAGGGAACGCAACGCCAATGCGTCGGAGGTATGCCGCATCGGCGCCACGGAGCGTGGAGACAGCAAAAAAGCGCGGCTTGCGCCGCGCTTTTCCGAATTCAGAAATCTTCGCGAAACGCGAAAAATTACTCGGCGGCAGCCGCGACCTTGGTCTTGGCGGGGCGCTCGGTCTTCTTCTCGGTGATGCGGGCCGACTTGCCGCGCAGATCGCGCAGGTAATACAGCTTGGCGCGGCGCACCTTGCCGCGGCGCACGACCTTGATCGAGTCGATCATCGGGGAGAGCAGCGGGAACACGCGCTCGACACCCTCGCCGTACGAAATCTTGCGGACGGTGAAGCTCTCATTGATGCCACCGCCGTTGCGGCCGATGCAGACGCCTTCATAGGCCTGCACGCGGGTGCGCTCGCCTTCGACAACCTTCACGTTGACGATGACGGTGTCGCCGGGACCGAATTCCGGAATCGACTTGGTTGCGGAAAGGCGGTCGAACTGCTCTTTTTCGAGCGTCTGAATGAGGTTCATCGAAATCTCCATCGGCGGCGCGCCCAGACGTCGGCGCGGGCTGCGCGCGAAACTCTTACCCTGC
>JASBVG010000131.1 GCA_030147505.1 Tardiphaga sp. | reverse complement strand
GGAATCCGAGCCCGTCAAGGATGAGCGGTCCCCCCAATTTTCACGCGCCCGGTCCTCCGCTTCGCTTCGCACCAGACCCGAGAAAATCGGCTCCCCCGCTCCCCGCTGGCGCGGCGTTAACCGGGGTCCGGCTGCGCCGGCTTCCCGGTGAACGTCCCTGACTGCCCCGACCACCGCACGTCCTGAGGAGAGCCTCATCGAGTGGATGAGATCCAACGGAGGCTATCATGACCAATTTCACGAACTTCGCAGACCTTGCCAGCCACATCGCAGCGAGCCGCGGCAACGATGCCCAGGTTGAAACTTACGAGGGTGCGTTCCTCGAGCATGATGAAATGGCGAAGATGACCATCGTCGATCCGGCAGAAAAGGCTGAGATGCCCGATCCGGATCAGGTTCGCGTCGCCGTCGAAATGATGATGGCCACGATGTTCGATGTGCTGCGTGACACCCGGATGGAAGAGTTCGCCCGCGATCTCGCCTGGGGGTTCGCCAACAGCTTCCATGTCGTCGCCAAGCGGATCGAAGGCCGCGAGGATGACGCCGCCAAGAAGCTCGGTGACCTGGCGCGTAACTACGACCCCTCGGAAAGCTACGCCTTCGAACTCGAAGACACGCAGCTTCTCTGCCAGACGCTGCAGGGGTGCCGCGAGGCGATGGAGTGCATGCGCGACCATGCCGCCGAGGTCTACCGCGTCGAAACCGGCAAGCCCTTCTCGCCGGTCCGGGGAAGCCGGGTCTCGTCCGCTCTGACCGCCTCGATGGTCGACGCCCGCGACTATCTGGCTTCACGCGCACGGGAACGCCGCGAGCAGTTCGCGCCCGAAGGCCCGGTGGTTGCCTTCTCGGGAGGTCAGGTCTGGGAAGATGTCGACCTGCTCTGGGACGGTCTCGACAGCATCAAGGCACGCGTTCCGGAGATGATCCTTGCCACAACCGCACAGGCCAAGGGCTGCGATGCGGTGGCCCACGCATGGGCGGCATCGCGCGGCGTCAAGGTCATCCAGTTCCGCCTCGATAAGAGCCAGGGGAACCGTGCGGCCTTCGTACGCAACGACCGCATCCTGGGTCTGAAGCCGGTCGAAGCCGTCGTCTGCGAAGGCTCGGGTATCCAGCAGAACCTCGCCCAGAAGCTGCGGCAGGCTGGCGTGCCGCTGCACATCGTCCGCCTCGCGCACCAGCGCACCAAGCAGGGCGCGTGAGCCCCGTTGGGAGAGGTCCTGGCTTCGGCCGGGGCCTCTCCTGCTTTTTCTTTTGTCGCTATGCGGCGCTCAGGGGCATCGAGCCCCCTCGCGCCGCCGGGGGACTGACCTTCGGTCGTGGATGAAACTTTCGTTTCGTCGCAGGTGTGGCCGGGTTAGGACGGCTGATGTTCACTGTTCATCACAACGAGATCAAAGACTTTACCGGCGGCGAACTGGTCGAGCTGCTGCGCCGCCTCCTTTATGCCGAAGCCCGCAAGGCCGGTGTTCCGCTGCGCAGCGTCCATGTGCCGCTTCAGATCACCGTTGCCGACGGCGGCCAGGATGCCAGCATCCTTTGGACGGGTGGCGAGGCCTCGACCGATTTCTTCCCCGGGCGCGATATCATCTTCCAATGCAAGGCGAAGGACCGCGGCAACGTCCAGTGGGAACATGAGGTCTGGACGAAGCCCACACAGCCAAAGACGGTCGCGGCCAAGGTCCTCAGCGATGCGGTCCGCGATGTCCTCGCCCGCGGCGGCAGCTATATCGGGATCACCACGACCGCGCTGGTCGGCGACAAGCCCGCCGATCGCGTCCAGGCGATCAAGAAGGGCATCAAGACGGCGGGAGGAGATCCCGCCAAGCTCGCCGCCGTCGACGTTTATGGCGGCAACAAGCTTGCTGCTTGGGCCAGCGCGCACCCGGCTGTGGCGGTTTGGATCAAGCAACGCAACGCGACCATTGAACTCGCCGGCTTCTCCACTCTCGATCAATGGAGCAAGCGCGCCGAAATCGCGGCGCCGGCCTTTGTCGACAGCCCGGATCGGAAGTTCTCGCTTGGCCCCCACGATGCCGACGCGATCGACTTCTCCCAGCTTGCCGCACGCCTTGCCGATGAACTGGACGAGCCGCGCACCTCCGCCCGCATCTGGGGTGCGTCCGGTATCGGCAAGACTCGCGCGCTCTATCATGCGCTCTCGGCCAGCACTGGCCTGCTCGGCGGGCTGACGGCCGCCAACTTCATCTTCTGCGACTATAATGAGGTCGCCTCGCGCCTCTGGGACGTCGCCAACCAGGTGGTGAAAGACGGCGCCGATACGGTGCTCGTGGTCGACGGATGCCCGCTGCGCGAGGCTCGCCGGCTGAACGACATTGCGCGGGGCGAGGGGAGCGCGCTGCGTATCATCACGATCGGCGCCGATGGCATCGACCATGACGACCATTGCGTTATGATCCGCCCGACACCGGCGGACCGGTCGACCATTCGCGGTATTCTCAAGGCCGGACTGCCCAAGGCAAAGGCCGACGAACTCGATTATCTCGCCGAGTTCTGTGACGGCTTCCCACGCATCGCGGTGTCCTTCACCAGGAGTTACGGAAAAACGGGCATCCTCAAGTCGGCCGACGCCGTCGCCCAGCAGATTCTCGATGGTGTCGGCGCCGAGCGCGAAACGGTCCGTGCGCTCGAGTGCCTTTCGCTCTTCAGCCAGCTCTCGCCCGACGAAGATCCCGGCGCGTTCGACAAGATCGCAGAGATGTTGGTTCAGATGAAGGGCGAGCTGATGTACGAAAACCTCGTCATCGCCGCCGGGCAGCACCTGGTCGGTCGCAACTATGGCGCGATGAACGCACAGCCCCGGCCGATCGCCGACTTCCTCGCGCTCCGCCGGCTTGACTATCTGCGGCCATCTACCGTGATAGGCTTTCTTGGCGACGCTCTTCCTCATCACCGTAAGGCGATGCTCGCGCGCTGGCGCTATCTCACCCGATCGCGCACCTTGAGCGACGTGATCCATAGCCTCCTGCGCGGTTCCTTTGCGGACGAGGCCATCGTCCATCCCGACGTGGCGCAATATCTTCCCGCCTTCGCGCACGTCGAACCCGACCGTGTCGGCACTGCCCTCTATTTCGTCATCGGCCGTATGCCGCTCGATGATCTGGCTGCGATCGAGGTCACGGAGGAACTGGTCGATACGCTGCGACTGCTCGCCGGACGCCAGGACAGTTTCCGGCCCGCCGCGCAGATGATCCTGCGTCTGGCAGCCGTCGCAGACACCGAGGGAACGCAACCCATCGTCAGCCTTTTGCGCCAGCTCTTCCAGGTCGCGCTCGCTGGAACACAAGCCGATGATCGGCGGCGCCGCGAAGCGTTGGAGCAGGCACTCGAGGAAGACGATCCGCGCATCCGCCGCGCCGGCGTCGAAGCGCTCGGCGCCATGATCCAGACCTATCTTTCCCGTTCGGAAGATTTCGAGCAGGTCGGCGCCGAACCCTATCAGCCCGAATGGGCACCGCCAGACAACGGCACGATCCATGCCTATTTCAACTGGGCTCTCGACCGCCTGCGCGAGGTCTGGACCAAGGATTCCGCGCTTCGTCCCGCGATCGAGGAACACGTCGCAGGCGACCTGCGCAATCTCATCATGCCCGAGCTGCTCCCCACGATCGAGGCGTTCATCGGCGACGTCGTCGCGGTCTCCGGTCACTATCTCGCCGCGACCAAGAGCATCGGCGATTGGCTCTATTTCGACAGCCCTGAGACGCCGACGAACTTCTCTGGCGCCGTCCGAGGTCTTTATGATGTTACCCTGCCCAAAGACCCCGTCGATCAGGCGCTGCTCTACAGCCGTTTCTGGGTATCGGATATCCACGACCCGGATCGGCGATATGCCCAGGACCATGACAATCCCGACTTCGAATATGGCGCGCGGCGCGCCGCTGCGCTCGCAGCCGGCATCGCCGCAGACCCCGACCAGCGCGCGCGAGCCATTCGGGTCATGTCGAGCCAGGAGCTTAATTCTCCGCATCCCTTCGCACACGCCCTGGCGCAACATCTGCCGGACCCGCTCGATGCCATTGAACAGGCTGTCACCGCGCTCGATTCCAGCGGAAATCGGGCGGGCGCCAACTTCGTCGGTGCCCTCCTGTCAGCACTCGATCGCCGCTTCGCCGACAAGCCGGACGAGGTTGCCAAGCTCGAGGCGATCGCCAAGCAGTCGACGGTACTCACCGCCAACCGAATGTATATTCCGACGTTTCTGCGCGTCACCGACCAGCGTCTCGACAAGCTGACCGACGATGTCCGTCAGCAGCGGGTCACGCCGCCGCAGACCGTCGTCATCTCCTACGGCAAGGGCCTCGCCGAGGTGTCGCCTGACGCGCTCGGACGTTTCATCCACGCCCTGGTTGATCGCGGTGAAGACGGCGGCGCCTGGGCCGCCCTCGAAATCCTCTCCATGGTCACCCACGGCGACAAGGCGCTGGCACCTGAGATGATCGCACTGGTGAAGGTCGCGCTTCTCTCGCCATCGATCGCCGACGGCGCCGAAGGCAACGCATCGAATGCCGATTACAACTATGATCGCATGCTCCGGCTGCTCGATGCCGCCGGCGCGATCGATCGGACGTTTGCGTACGCGTTCGCAGTTCAGATCGAGCAGGCCTGCCGAACCGCCGGCGGGCGCAACGGTCGTAGCTCAGACGCGCTGCGCAGCGCGCTTCCGATCGTGATCCAGCGCGCCCCGACCGAGGTCTGGCCCGTGATCGCGGGCTTTTACGAGATCGCCACCCGCGTCGAGCGGGAGCGTCTGAACGCCATCATCTCGGCGACCAAGCTCTTTGCCTATGACGTCTCGCGCACCGGTCCGGGCGCGCTCTTCGGAACGCCGCTCAACCTCATGCTCGATTGGGTGAAGGTCGACCCGGATGCCCGGATCGCCTTCCTCCTCAGCTTCTTCCCCATCCTCGAACAGAAGGGCGGGACATTCGCCTGGCACCCGGCCTTGCAACAGCTCGCCAAGCTCTATGGCGGCCGCAAGCGTTTCCGCGATGCGCTTCGCCAGCGCATCTATCCCAGTTCCTGGGGCGGATCGCTTAACGCGCATCTTACTAGCTTCAAGGCGCCGCTGGCGGCGTGGGCGAATGACCGAGTTCTCGGCGATTGGGCGAGCGGGATGCTCGACACCGTAGAACGGTCTCTGGCGGACAATTTCTACGGGCGCTGACGCGCCCATACCCCGGAAACGGATCGAGGAGAGGAGGAGCGAGGGAGCGGTTCCAACGAGGGAGGACGTCCATGTCCATCACGTTCCGCATCGCTACCGCTTCCGACGATCAACCCGGTCCTGTCGCTACCATCAATGCGCGCCAGCTCGCTGCCTTCCGCGCCTATCTGCGGGAGGAGGGCGAACGTCTCGGTCTTGCCCTGCTCGATCCCGACAGCGACGAGGACCGCGTGCTCGCGCTCAACTTCGAAGCACGCGTGTGTCCGCTTGCGCTCGCCTCGGTCGCGCGCGTTTTCGACCACGATGCCGCGGTCATCGCGGTGCTTGACGAAGCCCAGTTCCGGGCTCGGCGGATCGCGGTCTGGTGGTACGAAAGTGATCGCGCGATCCGTATGCGCCCATCGCTCACATCCGATCATGGCGATGAGCTCGATCTCGCCGAGAGCGATGCCAATGCGCTGCTCGAAGGCCTCGGGCTCAACCCCGACCTCGTTGGCGAAATCCCGATCGATACGATCCGGGATCGGCTTGCCAATCCGGCGATACGGCACCGCGCGGAAGCCGATGGAATTTCCACCATGCTCGAGCGGCTCGAGCGTCTTCTCGCGATCGCTGATGCCGACGACAGTTTGCGCCTCGAATGGGCATAGCCTCCGCCCGATCGACGGCATGAAGAAGGGCGCGTCACATGCTGGCGCGCCCTTTTCTTGGGCCCATGGCTAAAGCTCATTAGCGTCCCGCGCGCGGCATCCTTGAAATCCGAAAGCTCGCGTCCAATCTCTCCTGGGAGGGTGTGGCCACGCCCTCACTTGGATAGCGAAACAGACCAGCAAAACCAAAAAATCAGAACCAAGACAGCCAAACAGCAAACCGAAAAACAGCCAGCAAAAGCTCAGATCCAAACAGCGAACCCGAAAAAGCCAGCAAACAGCGAACCAGGACAATAGGGGTCGGCCCCTCAAAACACCGGACAAGCGCGTTGCAACGTATTCCCCTTCAATCTGGGGGCGCGTCCCCATCGCTGAAAGTCAGAGCGATGGAATGGCACAATTTCGCAGAGATCCTGTTTGGACTCGCGGCTGTGATCACCGCCCTAAAGCAGGGCGGCAAGAAGAAGTGAAAGAGGGCGGTAGGCGAGAGCCTGCCGCCCTTTCGCGTTTAGCTCCGGGCTCGATCGGCGATCAGGCGGCCGGGGTACTTTCCCGGCCATTCTTCGGCTTCAACAGCGCGTCGATCGCGCAACTGAGATGACTTGACGCCTCGTCCTCGCCGACCGTGGATAAATACTCCAGCGCCTGCCGCATGAGCGCCAGGCCGAGCGCCCGCTGCACGGTCGGCGCATTGGCATTGAGTTCCATAGCATCACCCCGGGCGCGAAGCCTTCAAGGGAGATGTCGGCACGCCCCGACCACATCAACTCCCGCGCACTGGGCGCGGGAGCCGGGGCTGGTAACACGTCGAGACATGCGCCTACGCTTTTAGTGCCGAAGCACCTGGACATATGCGCAGGCACCCCGGCGTGAAAGCTCACCCCGAGTTGCCGTTCTCGACGGGATTACCAGTCCCGGCGCTGCCCGTTCTGCAGCGCACCAGGGGCCTAACACAGGCGCACGATTGAACCAACCCGACGGATAACAACCGCCCGAAAGACGCACCTGCTATGCGCGGGCTGATGGACCTGTCCAGCGGGTCGACCGCCGCCGCGCGGGATCATGCTTTGTTGATCCTTGGGGCGACGTTGGCGCACCCTTCAGAGGATAAAATCTCTCACAGAATTCCGAGGATGTCGTTGAGGGAACCGCCGCGTCAAGGATGAGCGGTGCCCCCAATTTTGCCGTGACCTCCGCTCCGCTTCGCTGCGCTCCAGCCACGACAAAATCGGCACCCCCACTCCCCGCTTCGCGGCGCCGGCTGTGCCGGCGTCCCTGACCCGGCGGTTCCCTCAACGACGGCCATTTCCCTGTCATTCAAGACGACAGGAGCACCACCATGCAGATCATATCGACCGCCGCCCACGCTGACGCCGCTGCCTATCTCGCCGCTCTCGCCTTTGCCGAGCGCCGCGCCCTACACAGCTTCTTCGACCAGCATGTCATCGAGGAGGAACCCGGCCGCTACGTCGCCATCGACGAGGGCGACTATCACGCGCTGCCGACACGGCTCATCGACCGGGTGGTCTACACGGTCCCGGGCCGCATGTCGGATGAGTTCTAAGGGTCAGGGGAGGGGCTACGGCCTCCCCCTTTTTTTGCTGGGAGAGATACGGCCATGGGGGGCATCGAACCCCCCATGGCCGTGCCGCGGCGTTGCCGCGGCAGGTTAGGTCAGGCCGTCAATCGCTTCTCGACTGCCTCGATTCCGAGGGTCTTGAACCGATCCATGAGCGCCGAGAGACGCTTGGCTTCGAGCTTCAACAAGCCCGATCTTTCGATCGTAGCAATTGCCTGTTGCCGCTCTCTCTCTTCGAGCAACTTGCGTCGGCTCTCCAGCTTCCGCGCGTCCTCTTCGAGCGCCAACCGCTCCTGTTCCAACGTCTTTGCCATAGGTGCCTCTTGTGAAGGCTAATCGGGCTATGAACGGACCGACTATAGCGGCAGCTTGAGACGGCCGGAAGAAGAAGAATTGAGACACTGGGCGCATCGGGCCTTGGCCCGATGACGGCTCTATTCGCTAGGCGGCCGACGCCCCTTGCGGGACGCCGCCGACCAAGCTCACGGAGCCAAGGCAAAGCCTTGTCTCCGCCCGTTCGGGTCACGATCCTCGCCTGCCAATGGGGCCTGACGGCCGCCATTGGTCCCGCGCCTCGGAACTGCGTCCGAGCGCGGTGAGGATCCGTCTGCCTCGCTTTCGCGATGCGACCGGCCGCGCCGCGACGACATGAGCGTCGCTTCCGCCTCACGGCGGACCCTGCCTGGCCGGACCTGGCTACAGGCCCCTTCCGACCATCATCAGACAGGCCCGGGACCTGGGATCGGTCTCTTAGGATTAGCACACCCTACGCACCTGAAGGTGCAGGGTTTCCGTTGTTACACAACGGGTTAGCGCGGAAGGAAGGGAGAGTATGTTGTAGTACGGCAATGGCGGCGCATGAAATCGGCGGAAATCGGCTATTTCGGCGTAGTATGCGAGACTACGAGGGGAGGGGGCATGACGATCAACTTGCCCGTGACCGGCCCGAGCGCTATAAATAGAGCCGTTCTTCAGTCCCCACCAGCCTCCCTGCTAGGAGGTTGGTCTTGGCTACCAGTTACAGGCACTACAATATTCGCCTCGAGCGCTCCCAGTGGGACCGCCTCAGCGCGATTGCCGCCGAGCAGAAACTGAGCGTCGCCGACATCATCCGGTCGGCCCTCAACGTCTTCCTTTCATCCTCCGATGTCCTGACCGCCAGCCAGCGCCGGCTCGCCCGGATCAGCGAGTTCCAGCAGCTCGCCCTGGACGTCATCATCCGCGAGCAATATCCCGAACTGCGCGACCGTCTCGTCGCCGAAACCGACAAGCGCCTGGTGCAATATCATGGCGCGTGAGGACATCCGCTCGAACGGGAAAAACATCCCGCTGACCCATCATAGCGCGCGCGGCCGCGTGCAGCGAAACTCGGGCAATTTCACGCGCGGCTCCCAGCTTCTCACCCACGAGATGCTGATGTGGTTCTCAGGGGCCAAGCTGCCGATCTTGGCGTGGTTCTTCGCCTTCCTCCTGGCGTGGTTCATCATCCTCTCGATCCGCCTCGATGAGCACGGATTCCAGCTCGTCTGCATGAAGGTCTATGCGGGCCTCTGGAACTGGGTCGACCTCAATCCGAACAAGCGCGTCAACGTCACGCTGCCGAGCGGCGAGATCTACAAAACCATCATGCCGGCGGTGCCCTATATCCCCGCCGTCCAAAAGGCCTGGGCCACCACGGTCCACGCGTTGATCGGCTCGCTCCTTGTCTCGATCTTCGTCGTGACGCCCCTCGCGATCTGGTTCGTCGACATCTCCCGCAGGCGCGGCAAGACGATCCTTCAGGAACGCCACGAGCGGGGCGCCATGCTGGTCGACTACGCCGTCCTCGTCTCCGAAATCGCCCAGCACAATGCCGCCAAATTCGCCGAAGATGCGCGCCAGTTCTTCCCCCGGCTGAGCCAGGCTGCCGTGCTCCGTCTGCCTTTTTCCGAGCGAAAGGCAGGCGGGATCCATCATCCCTATTCCCTCGCCGGCGTCCCCTATCCGCACCGCCTCGAGCAGTCCCACACGATGCTCATCGGCACGACCGGCGCGGGGAAGACGACGGAACTCAGAAGCCTCGTCACCCAGATGCGCCAGCGCCAGGACAATGCGGTCATCTTCGACCTCACCGGCGCCTATGTCGAAGCCTTCTACGATCCGGCCCGTGATACAATCCTCAACCCCATGGACCAGCGCTGCCCGGCCTGGTCGATCTTCAACGACTGCTCGACCTACAGCCATTTCACATCCGCCGCCGCGGCGCTGATCCCGTCCGATGGTGGCTCTTCCGAACCCTTCTGGGCCCTTGCTGCGCGCACGCTCTTCATCGAGATGTGCGTCCGCTTGGCTGAGCGCGGCCAGACCAGCAATCTCGCTCTTTCCGAAAACCTGATGACGGCCGACCTGAAGCGCGTTCACCGGTTCCTTGCCAACACCATCGCCGACCCGTTGACCGCCCCGGAAGCCGCCCGCATGGCGGAATCGATCCGCGCCGTGTTCAACACCAACGCGCAGGTTCTTCGCTTCCTCCCCGACGAGGGCGAGCAGTTCTCGATCCGCCAGTGGATGACCGTCGACCGGGCGCCCGGATCGATCCTCTTCGTCACCTCCGACTACGACGATCTGGAGATGAACAAGCCGCTGCTGACCTTGTGGATGAACCTCGCCATCACCAGCCTCATGACGCTGCCGCGCACGCGCTCGCTGCGCACCTGGTTCATGTTCGACGAGGTCGGCGCGCTCCACCGGCTGCCCGCGATCGAGAAGGGCCTTCAGACCGCACGCAATTTCGGCGGCGCGATGATCCTGGGGCTCCACAGTTTCCAGAAGCTGGTCGAGGTTTACGGCGAAGAAGGCGCCCGCAATCTCGCTTCGCTCGCACGCACCAAGCTCATCCTTGCGACCAGCGAATTGAAGACCGCCGAGGAGTGCTCGCAATATATCGGCAACCGCGAAGTGCGGCAGATGGATGAGGCCTACAGCTACGGCTACAACAACAACCGCGACGCCTCGACGCTAACTCCGCGCAAGCAGGTGGAGCCTCTCGTCATTGCCGACGACATCACGAACCTGCCCTCGATGCACGGCTTCGTGAAATTCCCGGACGGCTTTCCGGCTGCGCGGATCCTGCTCGAGTGGAAGGACTATCCCGAGGTCGCGCGCGGCTTCATGCCGCGCCCCTCGATGCAGCCCGTTCGCTCCAGGCGCGGCGAGGAAGCATTTAGCGAAGAAGGTGACGAGGCGGGCGGCCGCGACGGTGCCGCGCAGATCATCGACGAGGTGGCCGAGGCGAGCAATGTCGCCAAGGAAATGGCGGCGCGGATCCTCCAGACACCATCCGAGGAAGAGAGCGCCGACCCGGCTCGTGCCACCCAGCGCAATGACGACAAGAACGAGCAATCGACCCCTGCAACCCGGGCGGGCGACAAGGCGCTCGGGAAGGATGGCGAGCAGGCTGCGACGACGCGGGGCGAGGGTGATCGTCGCGATGCCCGCGGCGCCGTCTCACCGGCGCCCCAAGTCGAAGATCAGACCCTCATCGAGCTGCGCCAGGGGTTTGCGGCCGGGCGCGACGGCGACGATCTCGACATGGGGATCTGACCCATGCACTCGATCGCCTCAGTCCGCTCCGCAGCCGGTGCCGCGAACTATTTCGCGAAGGACGATTTCAAGGATAATTACTATACGGCCGACGGCTCGGCCGAGGTCAGCGCCTGGAGCGGGGAAGGGGCGGCCAGTCTCGGGCTCACCGGCGAGGTCGCACGCGACGATTTCGAGAAAACGCTGAGCGGCTTTCTGCCCAGCGGGGAGGGCGTCGCCCAGGTCGAGAACCGCCGCAATGGCATCGATCTCACCTTCTCGGTGCCCAAGTCGGTGTCGGTCATGGCCTATGTTGCCGACGACAAGCGCGTGCTCGCCGCGAACATGAGCGCGGTCCAGAAGACCATGGCCTGGGTCGAGAAGAATCTCGCGGAGGGTCGTAAAGACGTGGAGGGCCGCAAGGTGCCCGTGCGTACCGGCAATCTCGTCTATGCGCTCTTCCAGCACGATACGAGCCGGGCCCTCGATCCGCAGGCCCACGTCCATGCCGTCGTCGCCAATTTGACGCGCATGCCCGACGGCAAATGGCAGGCGCTCCATGCCGACAAGATCTGGAGCAACAACACGACGATCGGTGCCATCTACCACGCGTTCCTGCGCGCGGGGCTCGAGCAGCTTGGCTACCAGGTCGAAATGAAGGGCAAGCACGGCACCTTTGAAATCGCGGGCGTGCCCCAGGCGGTGATCGAGGCCTTCAGTCAGCGGCGTGAGGCCATCCTTGAAAAGGCCGCCGAGCTCGGCATCGTCTCCGCCAAGGGGCGCGACGGCGTCACCACCACGACCCGTGATCCCAAGCTCAATGTCGACGACCGGGGAAGCCTGATCCAGGGCTGGATCGACAAGGCGGTGGCGCTCGGGTTCGACGGCAAGACCATACGCGCTTCAGCCGAGGCGAAGGCGGGCCAGGGCGCTGCGGACAGCCGGCTCGAGCGCGGCTTCCGCGCGGTCACCGACGCGATCGCCGGCGCGCGCGTGCTGATCGGGGGCTTCCTTCATTCGCCCGATCCGTTGGTAGACAGCGGCCTTGCCCGCGCGACGAAATCCCCGGCGGTTGCGCGATCGCAGCTCGCGGTCGCGTCTGCCGTGCGGATCCTCGCCGAGCGAGAGGCGGCGTTTGATGTCAACAAGCTCGCAAAGACCGCGCTGGATCTTGGACTGAAGGGCGTCACGATCGACACGGTCGAGCACCGCATCGGACAGCTTTTCGACAGCCGCCAGCTCATCCCCGGCGCGCCCCGCCTCGAGGACAAGGGCGTCCAGATGGTGACGACGCAGGACGCGTTGCGCATCGAAGTATCGATCCTGAAGGCGGTTGAGGCCGGAGCGGGCAGGGCGGCTCCGGTCCTGCCCGCACAGGAGGCGCCCACGCGCCTGCAGGAGATCACGGAACGACCACTCAATCCCGGCCAACTTGCTGCAGCCACGTTGATCCTTGCCTCCGAGGATCGGACCGTCACCGTCCAGGGCGTCGCCGGCGCTGGCAAGTCGACCATGCTGCAGGCGGTCGCCCGTATCGCCGAAGCCGAAGGCCGCGATATTCTCGGGCTCGCCTTCCAGAACAAGATGGTCGCGGACCTCGCCAAGGGAGCCGGGATCAAGAGCCAGACCATTGCCTCGTTCGTGCTTGCCAATGAGCGCTATGTGAGCGAGCGCGATACGCCAAGGTTCGAGGACGCGCGGGCGCGGTTCGCTGGCGCCATGCTGGTGGTCGACGAGACGTCGATGGTCTCGAGCACCGACATGCTGAAGCTTCACGGCATCGTCGAGGCGCTCGGCATCGACAAGCTCGTGCTTGTCGGCGATCGCCAGCAACTCTCCTCGATCGATGCCGGCAAGTCGTTCGCCATGATCCAGGCGGCCGGCGGCACGATGGCCCGGATGGATGAGAATATCCGCCAACGCACCGATACGCTGCGCACCGTCGCCGCGCTCGCCAATGTCGGCAAGGCGGGTGAAGCGATGAAAGTGCTCGGCGACAAGGTTCATGAAAGCGCGAACCCACCTGACGCGGCCGCGGAGATGTGGCTGGCGCTCTCGGCCGAGGACCGCGCCGCGACCCAGGTATTCGCCTCGGGCCGGGAATCCCGCGCGATCATCAACCAGCGCATTCAGGATGGTCTCGCGGCGGAAGGCAGCGTGCGCGGCGAGGGGGTCCATCTCATCGTCTATGATCGCGTGAATCTGACCCGCGAGGAACTGCGTTATGCGTCGAGTTACCGTCCGGGCTTGACCCTCGACGTCGGGCGCGGCGGCGCTCAAGACGTTGGTCTCGCGCAGGGCCGCTATGACGTGACCAGGGTGCTGCCGTCGGGCAAGGTCGAGCTCAGCGACGGACGGCGCAAGCTGCGCTTCGATCCGCAGCGTCTGTCGCCCACCGAAAAGCGCGATCGGCTCGAACTTACCGAAAAGAAAGACCTCCACATCCGCGAGGGCGATCGCATCCGCTGGACCGCGAACGACAAGCCGCGCGACCTGCACAATGCCGCGCTCGCCCGCATTGTCTCAGCCGATGCGAGCGGGGTCACCTTCGAAACGGCGGGCAATCAGACCATCACGCTGGCCCGCGGCGATTCGATGCTGTCGCGTCTCGACCTCGCCTACGCGCTCAATATGCACATGGCGCAGGGCATCACCACCGACAAGGCGATCACGGTTATGGACAGCCGCGAGCGCAATCTGTCGAACCAGCGCCTGTTCAATGTCGGCGTGACCCGCGTGCGAGACGAGTTGGTCATGCTCGTGGACGACAAGGAGAAGCTGGGGCGTCAGCTCGATCACAATGCCGGAAACAAGACTTCCGCGCTGGAGACGGTCGGCCGCCTCGATATCGACGGGAAGAGGGGCGGCGCCGTACCGCCCAAGTTCGATCCCGGCCCGATCGTCGGGATCAACCTTGCCGACCAGCCCGATATCCTGGCGGATCTTCCCCCGACCCCGGACGGGCCGCTCGGGCCGCCCGTCCAGTCCAAGGGCGACGACCTCAAGGCGCCCCCCGACCTCAAGCCTGAAAAGACCGATCTGCTGCCCCCGCTGCCCGAGCGCAGCCTGGGTCTCGACCTGTGACGATGAACCGCCGGCGCGGTGCCGGCATATGCAAGTAGAGCAACGATGGCGTGGGAATTTGACGAAGGTGGCAAGTTCGGCAGCGAAAAGGCCGCCGAGGACTATGCGCGGCGCAATGGCCTCAGCAACGCGGACTTCCGCACACGGCGCAACGGCGACCAGGTCGAACTGGAGATCCGCCGCTCCGCGCTGGACGGGCGCCAGCTTCGCGATGGCAATGAAGGCCGCAAAGACGGCTGGTTCTGACCGAGATCAAGGACGGCAATAGCCGTGCTCGGGGAAATATCCAGCCGCGACCTGAACGATCGCGTCGCGGCGGCTCTGCCGCTGCGCTACCCTTCGATTAGGGACATTGAATGCATCGGCTTCTATCTGGCGCACTCCCTTATGTCTGATGCCGACGAGCGCCATCAGACATAGTATTTGAAGGGCTGCTTCTCCTGTCCTTTCGCAGATCCCATCGTCAAAACGTCACCTACCATTCGCGCAAATCGCACCGTCACCGGCAGGCCGTCATTAAAGTTGCAACTGTTGTAGTTGATTTTGGTGAGGCCCATGATGTCCGCAAGGACCGTGCGAATGTCGGGCTTCGCATTTTTGCTCCTCATCACCGTGACATGAAGCGGATTGGGCGTCTCAGGTCCGATGTAGGTGTCGAGCTGCGGCACGTAGCCGGTCGTCCAAAGGTAGGCGGTCTGCTGGTCAAGCAGCAGCGCGGTGCCGCGGAGGACGGGATAGTCGCCGTCGCGGAACAGCTTGGTCTCGCCGCCCGTCGTCCGGATACGCACGCCTACGACGTTGGTGCCCTTTGGTGCCGCCGCGCAGAAGGCATCCCACTCCTCGTCGTTGAAATAGGTCTGGCCATGAATGAATAGCTCCTTCGGAGGCTCACCATGCATCTCGATGTAGGTTTCGAGGACCATGTTCAGGAGGCGCTTCGCAGCGTCTTTCTTGAGATGATATTCGTAGTCGCCGGTCTTCCACGGACCGTTCGCGCCGCGGAAGACGACGCCGTCGCCTTCATTCAAGAACATCTGAGCAGCGCAGCAAGCGTGACCCTCAGGATCTTGGGGCAGGCTTTTATAGACCATACCGATGTAGCAGACACCGGGTCGAACCGTCGCCAAGCGCCAAGGCGGTTTCGGCTGGGTCTTGTAATAGAGACCGGTCGCGAGGTTCCACGCCACCGTGGCGGCGTCCTGCGTCTTGCGCACCGGATACCCGGATTTGTTCAAGAACGCGTCAGGCGCCAGGGTTGTCTCGCGGACGAGCTGGGTGGGCGCGATCGTCAGGAACTCGGCCTTGATACGCCGATGGAAGTCTGGGACGTCGCTGAAGATATCCTCATTGCTCTGGTCGATAACGCCGGCGGCGGCGAGTAGTGGGAGGCTCTCCTTCACCTTCTGTCGGCGTTTGAAGTCGCCCACCTCCATCGCAACGCCCGCGCGCTTCGAACCAGGCCGGCAGCGCTCGTAGACGATCTCGGGCAGGACAAGGACCCACACGTCGACCGCCTGTTCCTCGTTCCGGAGATGCTTGCGCACCCGATCGATGTAGAGTTTGGCCACCTTGTCGACGGCCTCATGCAGGTTGAGGATGCTGGTCGCCTTGTCGATGTCAGCCAGCGGGATCGAGAGAGTGCTCACCTCGTCCGGTTCGAATGTGATGCCAAACGTCTCTTCTAGACCGGGGAAGTTGGCGAGATGCAGTCGGTCCTGTTTTTCGCCTTTGCCGGGCGGCGGGACCGCAACCACCTGCTGCAACTTGCGCGCCCAGCCACGGAAATGGCTGATGCCGTCTGTCGTGCCAACAACACCGACGCGAATTTCGCGCGTTTTCTTGGCGCGGGCATGCGGCCCATAGAGAAAGAGCCCGTCCTTCGGGTGCGGACTTGGCTGGCCATAAGCAAACTCAAGCTCGGGTTCGTGGAGGTGCTCGACAATCAGCGATGTCTCGGCGAACTTCATGCTGCCACCTCTTCTTCGTCGGCTTCGGGGCGGCCAAGCGTGCTGATATCCGTTTCCTCCTCATCGGCGTCCAGGGCGTCGGGAAGGTCGGTGCTAACAGGCGACGAAAACAAGATGGGGGCAGCTTCCAACACCGCGTCCGCCGTCGCGGAAAGGCGTAGCCTGATGTAAGCGGATTCGCCCGAGATAAGCTCCAGAAATGCCAGCATCCGGCCATACCATTGCTTGTTCCTCCAGCCCTTGCAGATCGTCCGCCTGAGCCGATGCAACTTCTTGGCATCCTCGATCTCGAGGCCCGCCGGCGTGCCATTGTCACCTGCAAAGAGCACCCGCGACTTGAGCTTAAAGTGCCAAAACGGCCAAAAAGCGGGGAGGGCAGTCACGCCAAACTGCCAGATATGGCCCTTCGCGACGTTGCGCAGCATCGACGACCTGCGCGCACCTTGTTTGCCCCATGGAATGCGCTGGCCCGTGGCGGCGAGATCCGGCGAAGCATGAAATCCGACACCTCCCGAATATTGATATTCCAGGAGTCCGCGCTCTTTGCAGAACTCGTACCAAGCCCTCTTCAGCATCACGTTGATGATGTTCTGGGCCGGCTGCTTCTCAAGCCGCAGCTTGTCGTCGCCGTTCTCGACGAACGTCTTGAGGGGTATGCTGCGTTTGAGCTTGAAGCGCCCGACCGATGCAAAGCCGTCGTCGATTTCGTCTTGGTCCGCGAATGACAGGAGGCCGCGGCCCTGCACCGCGATGGGGTAAGCGTGGGTTGCGGCAGCGCGCTTCAGGCGATCGGCATCGATCACGCCAGTCGCCTCGTAAAAATGGATTGCATCCGGCGCTTCAACGACGCGAAGCCAGTTTGACGTCAACCGTTCGGGCTCATTTTTGAGCGGAATCGCACCCCGCCGCCGGAACAGCTCCCAGTTCGGGTCAATCACGGCCCCTTCCGTGCGGCGAGGAGCTTTCTGGCGCTTGAGAGCCTCAGAAAGCGTGCTCAGACCCTCTCCCCATCCGCGAACGAAATCGACTGCGATCGCGTCGCCCAGACCCTTCATCTTGCGGCCCTGCTCAAGCTTTAGCTGGATGATGAAGCGCGTGTCGCCGATCGCCTTCGCAACATCGAGCGCGATGTCCAGGTCGTCCTGTATCGCTTGGTCGTCGGCCGTGGCATTGCGGCAGACGAGCAAGACCTTGGCGGCGCGGTGCTCAATGGCGCGGTTGATTTCGCGCCGCCAGCGATCACCTGGCTGCAATGTCAGGATGTCGGCAAACACCTGGTAGCCCTCCGCTTCGAGTTTCGGCGCGAGCCACAATGCGAACTCGTCATCGGCTGGGGAAGACTTGAGGAGGAATAGCGTGTCTCGAGCCGGAGGCTCTGCTGAAGAGTCAGCGTCGCCCGGCACGGGCAGCAGGTTGGCGAGCGCCGGCGGGATCGGTGCTGGCTTCGGGAGGGCGTCGGCGACCGCCGCGGTGACGATCGTTTTGAGGACGGCCGTGTTCTGACCCCAAAGCTTCTGGTGCGCCGTCTCGATATCGGGATATTTTCGCAGCAGGGCGTTCAGGTCGCTCGGGCCAAATATGTCGCCGGTGCTTTGGAGCGCGGGCCCGATTGTCGCCACCAGGGTTGCCTTGTTCTTCGGAGTGAGCGGCGCCGACGTGGCGAGGACGTAGCGCGCGGGCTGAAGCGCATCGATACTGGTGCGCTCGCTCTTCATCTTCGAGTTCAGCTTCGAAGCGCCGGACCCGATGTAATGCTTTGCCTGCAGAATGATGTTGCCGTCGGCCGCCGCATGGCGGCCATCCATGCCGTCATCTGGCCCTTCGGGAAACGCCTCAAACCGGACGCCCAACTCCCGCCCGATCAGGTCACGCGCGAGATCCTCGAAATCGGAGTGGGAGAGTGACGAGAAATCATAATCCATTCGAGCTGTTTGTGGGATCAATTGGTACGGGGTCAAGGAACTCGAAGATAAGATCACCCACGGTGTGCCATCCGTGACACTTTACCCAGAAACGCTTGGTAAAGTGTCATTGATGACAATCACTTGGCTGAAGGAGGGGGCTTTCCTGAAACTGCTGCCCGAACGATGAAGGCATGTTAGCTAGGGGGCCTGGGCCAATAACGAGAATCGTCACCTGAATGCCGCACCACATCTTCTACTCCTGGCAGAGCGACACCGATAATCGAATTGGCCGCGGCTTTATCCAGCACGCGTTGGATCGTGCCATCCGCGCTGTGAACGCGGACGCGGACGTCGATCCTGCCGATCGCAATGTGCAGGCCGACCGCGATACGGTCGGGGTATCGGGCATGCCGCCTCTGGCCGAAACGATTTTCGGCAAGATCGACCGCGCTGTCGCCTTTCTCTCCGACCTCACGCATGTCGCGACGCGGGCAAAAGGGCAGCTTTCGCCCAATCCCAATGTCCTGCTCGAGCATGGTTGGGCGCTGAAGTCGCGCGGGTGGGCCAGGATGATCGGCGTGATGAACACGGCCATGGGTCACCCGGACGAGCATCCCCTCCCGTTCGACCTGACCCATTTCAAGCGGCCGATCCTGTTCTACTGCCCGCCGGATGCGACGGACGAGGATCGCCAAGCGGCCCGGCTCGGGCTGCAGAAGGATCTGGAGACCGCGCTTCGCCTGATCCTCGATGACGAGGTCCTGCGCGCGGCGCAGCCGCCGGAACAGCCACATCCTCACGATGTCGAATTGCTCCAGCGGTTCCGGACCCAGATCCCGGAGCGGCTACGCCAGTTCCTGCGCGAGCATAACTTCGGCGAACCCTATCCGCGAAAGGCGCTCGATCCGCTCGGCGATATCGCTGCCACATGGGCCGGGGCTGAGTTCGATTTCGAGGATCAAGTCCTGCAGGAGGCGGGCACGGCGCTGCGTGCGGCCAATAGCTCGCTGATGGAGCTGGTCTACGAACGCACCCATGTCATGGACCGCAATCCGAATATGGCGTGGCCGAGAACCGACTATAACGTGAAGCACGGCACCCAGCAGGGCACGCACGATGCCATCAGGGAATTGAATGCGCGATCTACGACCCTGATCGAAGCGATCGACGCTTTCGAGAAGGCCGGCCGCTCGCGGGTCCGTATCGCGGCGCCGGCACCGGCAGCGCCGCAGGTCGATCCCCGGTGGGAAGCCGCGAGGCAGGCAGCAGGGGAGCTTGCCGCCGACCGCATGCGGGGCGGGCTCCCTGAGATCGTCGCCGTTCCCAGCATGATCCTCCGCCTCGTTCCTCTTGCCGCGATGGATCGGCCTTCCCTTGACCCGAAGGTCGTGCTGGCCGCCGCATCGCGTTTTCCGCCTGACACGCAGGTCAGGGTCCAGTCGGATTCCGACGAGCGTCAGTGGTGGAGTTTCGGGCTGCCGCTGATCCGCACGGACAACAATCCCGAAACCAGATGGCGGACCCGCTTCGTGCGCCCTGGTGTCATCGAATATGAAGCGACCATTGGTGGTCGTGTCGATGATGCGGACGAGCAAATCCTCGTTGATGGCCGAGCGCTTGAAGGATCGATCGTGGCGCATGTTGAACGGCTAGCCGGCGTCCTCGCGGCGATCGGCCTAGCCGGACCAGGTCTGGTTTCCATCGCCTTGCGCGGCGTTGAGGATGTTGAGCTCACGCGGTCCCGTGGGGGCGGCAGGACGATACGAAAGCCGGAGCTGTTCCTACCCGAGTTGCAGGCGGAGGATCTTTCCGCCGCCATGCAGCCTCAGCTGCGCGACCAGTTCAATATCCTGTGGCAGGCGTCCGGATGGGCCGATGGCTCGCCGTCGTTCGGCTGACGAGCGACACCATGATCCTCAAGCCTCCTCCGCCTGAAACGGGAGACATCGGACTCGCGGGTTTTCGCGCGGCGGCCAAGCTTTACGAGGACACGCTGCGCAACAGGACCTACCGCGAGCTCTACCGAAAGGATCTCGCGAAGTGGCAGAAACTCTATGGGACGCTTGCGGGAAAGCGCGCGCCGGGCTCGGCCGCGGCGACGCACTTTGCGCGGCTGTCGGCGCTCTGTGGTGAGCTGCTCTCGGAATATGGCCCGGAGGCTCCACCGAAGAAGCGACCGTCCAAGGCAGTCGCCCCGGTTTCGCTGACCTACCCCGATTTCCCTGAGGAGATCACCCACCGGATCCACTTCCTGGAAGGACCGGGTATCCGCCGGCAACGCGCCGTTGAGCTGGCTACCTATGCGCCGGCCGTGTCGCGACAAACCTCTCCGCGCGGGCGCGCGCTCATCTCGATCGGGGTGCGCAAGGATCAGGTCCGGTTGTTCGAGCGCATTGTGGAATCGATCGGTGATCTCGCCACGGGCGACTATTCCGTCGCCGGCTTCGATATCGGCTATGTCATGCGGCCCGACGGAATTCCGCAGGGCCAATCCTGGACGTCCAATCCGCTCGATCCGACGTTGCCGATTGCGCGCATTTGGAACGAGAATGAAAAGGCGGGCTCTGTTGCAAACATGGGGCACGGCCGCGCGGCGTCACCCAGTTGGGGGATTAGGCAGCATTGGCGAAATGCTTATTGAGCATAATCATGGTTTCGGTCAGGGCCGAGGGTCCAATTCCGAATGCTCTTTCAACC
>JASBVG010000122.1 GCA_030147505.1 Tardiphaga sp. | reverse complement strand
GGAGGTCATGTCGGGGTGTCCTTCTGCGGTTGAGAGCAGAGGCATCATGATTATGCCAAGCGGAGATCCCAAAATGAAACATCATATCAACGACATGAAGCGCCGCGCTCTGCATAACGCGGACGCGGCATATTACGTCCTGGACTATCTCGCCCATTCCTTCCCGGTGCAGCTCTACGAGCCCTTCACCGACTCGGAGGGCAATCTGTCGTCACGCCCGGTCTATCGGGATGGCCAGCCCGTCGAGAGCCGGGAAGCCGTCGCCCGCCGCAACGATCTGATCGAGCGGCTCGCATCGCTCCCGCCAGTCCCTGGCGCGCTCGACCAGATCGTGCAGCGTTTCGGCACGGAGATGGTCGCGGAGGTGACGGGCCGATCGCGGCGCATCGTGCGCAAGGGCCATCGCCTCGTGGTCGAGAACCGCGCGCCATCGGCGAACCTCGCCGAGACCAGCGCCTTCATGGACGATCAGAAGCGCATCCTCGTCTTCTCGGACGCCGGGGGCACGGGCCGCAGCTATCACGCGGAACTCTCCGCGCGGAATCAGCGCCTGCGGGTTCACTATCTGTTGGAACCGGGCTGGAAGGCCGACGCCGCCATCCAGGGCCTTGGTCGCACCAACCGCACCAATCAGGCGCAGCCGCCGCTGTTCCGGCCGATCGCCACGGACGTGAAAGCGGAGAAGCGGTTCCTCTCCACCATCGCCCGCCGCCTCGACACGCTGGGCGCGATCACGCGCGGCCAGCGCCAGACCGGCGGACAGGGCCTGTTTCGGCCCGAGGACAATCTGGAATCGACCTACGCTCGCGATGCCCTTCGCCAGCTCTATCTCCAGATTGTGCGGGGCAAGGTCGAAGGCTGTTCGCTCCAGCGTTTCGAGAAGGCCACCGGCCTGAAGCTGATGGACGCCAACGGCATCAAGGACGAGTTGCCGCCGATCACGACATTCCTCAACCGGCTGCTCGCCCTGACCATGGAGCTGCAGGGCATCCTGTTCACCGCCTTCGAACTGCTGCTCGAGCAGAAGGTGGCGGGCGCGATCGCCAGCGGGGTCTATGACACCGGCCTGGAGACGCTGACGGCAGAGAGCTTCATCGTCACGGAGCGGACCACCATCTACACCCATCCCGCGAGCGGCGCGGAAGCACGCCTTCTCAGGATCGCCGAACGCCGTCGCAATAGGCCGACGTCGACGGAGACCGCGCTGGCCTGGCTGGACGATCCGCATGCCCGGCTGCTCGTGAATGAGCGATCCGGACGCGCCGCCGTACAGATTCCGGCGCCGTCGCTCATGCTCGACGATGGCGAGATTGAACGGCGCGTGCGGCTGATCCGGCCGATGGAGCAGCATCACGCGTCGCTGAAAATGATGGCCGACAGCCACTGGCAAGAGGCCGATCGCGAGACCTTCGCCGCCGTATGGCAGCGCGAGGTGTCGGAGGTCCCGCCTTTCACCGAGAGCACGATCCATATGGTCAGCGGCCTGCTGCTGCCCGTGTGGAAGCGCCTGCCCAACGAGTCGACGCGCGTCTATCGCCTTCAAACCGATGACGGCGAACGCATCATCGGCCGGCGCGTGTCACCGGCCTGGGCCGCCAATGCCGCCTCGACCGGCGCGACCAGCCTCAGCGCCGAGGACGCCTATGCGGCTCTGATCGACGGCCGCACCATTCTCGACCTTGCCGAAGGCCTTCAGCTTCGCCGGGCCCGGGTGATGGGCGCGAACCGCATCGAACTCTCCGGGTTCACGGACACGATGCGCGACCGGCTGCGGAGCTACGGGCTGTATAGCGAGATCATCTCGTGGAAGCTGCGCTTCTTCGTGCCCGTTGACGCCACCGGGCCGACCATCCTGGGAAAACTGCTCGACACCTATCCGCTGATCCGCATCTCCGAGCGGGAGGCGGCATGATGGCACGGATCGACGCCTCCGATCTGGCGCACCGTCTCGGCCGGCAGGCCGAGGCGGTCTGCCGCCACTATCTTTCCAACGGTCGCCGTCCTCTTGGCCTCGATGGCTTCGACAGGATCGAGGCCGCCCGACGGCTCTTATCTGCTTTGCATGGCCGGGCCATCCCGCCCGACACGCGCCTGACGCGGCAGCAACGCACACGCTTGCGGAAGATGCTGCAAGCGATTGACGGGGATCGCGACGGGGCGACCCAGCAGGAGATCGCACAGGTCCTCTTCAACATCGGTCATCTCCACCGGGACGAATGGCAGGCGTCGTCCGCGCGCCATGGCGTGAAGGCGTTGCTGCGCGACGCCCGCGCCATGATCGCTGGCGGATATCGAAAACTGCTGCGCCATAGGCGTCGATAATAGCAGCCCTCGATCCTCCTCCGTTGGGCGAAATCAATACCCCCTAATTTCGCCCTGCAACACGCCGGCTTTCCTTCGCCACCGTGGTCGTTGTTCGCCGCTGAACCGCAGCGGCTTCCCGCAACACCACGGAGGCCCGATCCATGCGACCAGATACCGCCGTTCTGCCGCCACGCTTCCTGCGGACAAAGGAGGCCGCAGAATTCCTCAGCCTTTCCGCCCGCACGCTCGAAAAGCACCGTACCTACGGTACGGGGCCAGCCTACCGAAAGCTCGGCGGCCGCGTCGTCTATTCCGTTGAGGACCTTGAGACCTGGGCCGCCCGTGGTGCGGTCACCTCGACCTCCGATCCACGCGGCTCCGTCCTTCCCGCCAAACGCCAAACGGCATCGACGGGCCAGCCCGTCGGTCGCCTCGCCCGCTGACCGCGCCCGGTCCGTTCATGGCGGTGCGGCGTCGTCACCCATCGGAGCGCGGCCAGCTCGACCTGTTCCGGGCGCTCCCTGGCGACTTCGCGCCAAGAGACGCGCAGGATCTCATGGCTTATCCCTTCTTCTCCCTCTCCAAATCCCATCGCATCGCGCCGATCGACTTCGCCGCCGGCGGCGTCGCGATCCGCGTGGAAGCGGTGCCCGATCACGGCATGGCGACCATCTGGGACGCCGACATCCTGATATGGGCGGCGAGCCAGATCGTCGAGGCGCGCGACGCCGGACTGCGCACATCACGCCTGATGGCCGCCACGCCGTACGAAATCCTGACCTATGTCGGCCGCGGCACCAGCTTGCGCGACTACCAACGGCTCAAGGCTGCGCTCGATCGCCTGCAATCGACCACCGTCTCCACCTCGATCCGGCAACCGGCCGAGGGGCGTCGCCACCGCTTCTCATGGATCAACGAGTGGCAGGAACGCACCGACGGCAATGGCCGGCCGGACGGGATCGAACTGATTGTTCCCGACTGGTTCTACAAGGCCGTGCTCGATGACGCGCTCGTCCTGACCATCGACCGCGCTTATTTCGATCTGACGGGCGGCCTGGACCGCTGGCTCTATCGCCTGGTGCGCAAGCATGGCGGCCGCCAGCGCGGCGGATGGCGTTTCGACCTGCGCCATCTCCACCAGAAGTCGGGCAGCCTCTCACCGTTCAAGCGTTTCGCTTTCGAGCTACGCGACATCGTCCGCCGTCAGCCGCTCCCCGGCTACGCGCTCTTTCTCGAGGTCGAGACCGGCGGCCGCGTCCTGCTCGCCTTCGAGCCGCATGCGCCCTGTGGAAAGCCTGTGCACGGGCTCGTGCTATCGGGAACCCGAACTATCGTGCCATCGGGAACCCCAGGCTCGTGCTATCAGGAACCCAAACAGCGTTTAACGCACGGAAAGAAAAGCCGAAATCGGCCCCTTAACTTAGAGTCTAACCAAGAATCTAACTCTGAAGAGCGCGCGCGCGATGTGGAAAACCTCATCCGGGCGACGGCGCGCAACCTCAGCTCTGGCTCGTCGGATCGCAGAGCGACTGCACCGAACGGCGCCCAGACAAAGCTGTTCGACGATCAATCCCAAGCCGGACAACGTCCCTTTCGGGGTCGCTCGGGAGGGGTGCGATGATCGTCGCATTCCTCAACCAGAAGGGGGGTGTCGGAAAGACGACGCTCGCCCTCAACCTCGCTGGTGAACTGGCCAGCCGCGGAAAGCGAGTCACCGTCGTCGACGCCGATCCGCAAGGGTCAGCGCTCGACTGGTCGCAACAGCGTAGCCGCGAGGGCCTTCCGCGCCTCTTCGGCGTCGTCGGCCTGGCGCGCGACACGCTGCACCGCGAAGCGCCCGAGCTGGCACGCGATGTCGATCATGTGGTGATCGACGGCCCGCCACGCGTCGCCGCGCTGATGCGCTCGGCTCTGCTCGCCGCCGACCTCGTCCTGATCCCGGTGCAGCCGTCGCCGCTCGACGGATGGGCGTCGGCAGAAATGCTCGCGCTCCTCGCTGAAGCGCGCATCTACCGGCCCGATCTTCTGGCGCGCTTCGTTCTCAACCGCTGCGGCGCGCGCACTGTCCTGGCGCGGGAGACCGCCGAGACGCTGGCCGATCACGATCCGCCCGTGCTCGCCACAACCGTCGGACAGCGCATCGCCTTCGCATCGGCGGCGCAGACCGGCCGCCTTGTCTGCGAGCTGGATGATGCGGCGACGGCGGCCCGGGAGGTCGCGGCGCTGGCGAACGAAATCGGCCGCCTTCGTGCAGGGAGGCTAAGCGCATGAGCGAGCGCCCAACGCGACGCGGCTTCGCAACGCGCCCTGCCGGCGCCGAGCAGTGGATCAAGGCGGCCGATGCGCCGCCGCGCGAGGTCGCCGCTTCCAATTTCACCGCACGGCTCACCGTCGACATCACACCGGACCTGCGGGGCCGCATCAAGATTGTCGCCTTCCAGCACGGCGTCACCGTCGCCGACATGCTGCGTGCGCTGCTCGAGCGCGAGTTTCCCCCGAACGATGGAGCCACCTCATGACCGGCATTGCGGCCTCCCGCGTGCGCGGCGGTCCAGTGCCGCCGGCGCATCTTCACGACGACATGACCCGTGTCGAACTGACGTGGCTGGAGAAGAAGATCGAATACTGGATCAGGTTCGGCCGCCAAGCGCACGAACAGATCCTCGACCGCCGTCGACGTGTCGTCGGCTTCCCGCCGAACGCTGTCTTCGCTTTCGTTCGTTGGGCCGCCAACGACTACGGCACGATCATCTCACGCATCGACATCCTTCGCGCGATCGCGCGGGGCGAGGCCCACCAGACAGTTCCCTTCGTGCGCCCCGGCGGCGAAATCCTGCTCAAGGTCGAGAGCTGGCCGAAGGTCGAGGACGTGCTTCGACATATCGATGCCATCGAAGCGCTCGGCATCGACGCCTGCGATGTTGCGCCCGACCATTGGCGTCACGTCGCCCACCGGATGCAGGCCGGTCACGCGCCGCGTCCCTACACGACCGAGCGCCATCTGGCGTGGCTCAAGCGGCACGGAGTCGAAGGATGACCCGAGCCGCCTACGTCAAAGCCACGGTCATCGCCACGCTCGGCGCTACGATCGCCATCGCCATTCCGACAACTACTAAGCTTGTCTGGAACATCACACCGAGCGTGCCGATCGGCCTCTACAGCATCGCGCCCTCTCACCGGCTCGAGGTCACCGATATCGTCGCCATCATGCCACCCGAACCGCTCGCCGGTTTCATGGTCCGGCGCGGCTACATCGGTCCCGGTGTGCCGCTGCTCAAGCGCGTGATGGCGCTGCCGGGACAGCGCGTCTGTCGCATCGGCGCGGCGATCACCGTCGATGATGTGCCGCTCGGCGATGCGCGCGATCGCGATCGCATCGGCCGCGAACTGCCGATCTGGCAGGGCTGCCGACAGCTCGCCGCGGGCGAACTCTTCCTCATGAATCCCGACGCCGGCGACAGCCTCGACGGGCGCTACTTCGGTCCGCTTGCCGACACGACCGTGATCGGCCGCGCGACGCCCGTCTGGACCGACGAGGACGGCGACGGCCGCTTCGTCTGGCGTGCGCCGACGCGCTGATCGCTCCCTTTTCCCACCCGCAACCAAGGAGACTTCCCATGCAGATCGGTATGTTCACCCGCGAAGCGAACGGCTTCACCGGACAGATTCACACGCTGACGCTGACCCGTGATCTCGCCATCATCCCGGCCGAACCGTCCGAGACGGAGAACGCCCCGGACTACCGCATTCACCAAGGCGGCGACGAAGGTCCCGAAATCGGCGCGGGCTGGACGCGCACCGGCGAACGTGCAGGCGAATACGTCGCACTCGTCATAGACGATCCGGCTTTCCCGCACCCGATCCGCGCCAATCTCTTCCGCGACGACGACGCCGGTTCGGCCTGGTCCCTGCATTGGAGCCGTCCGACCAAGCGCGACGCAAAGGACTGACGCCATGCAGCGCGCCGTCCTTCTCCTCCTTTCCGGCCTGGTCCTGACAGCGAACGCGGCGTTGCCCGTCCGCGCGCAGACCGCGCCACCGGCGCGCACGGCATCCGTCGATCCGCACGCCGGTCATGTGGCCGAAGCCTCGCAGCGCTTCGGCATTCCCGAAGCGTGGATTATCGCCGTCAAGCGCGCCGAAAGCGCAGGCGACGTGCGCGCGATCTCGTCGGCCGGGGCGATGGGCTTGATGCAGGTCATGCCCGACACATGGGCAGGGCTTCGCGTGCGCTATCGCCTCGGCCGCAATCCTTACGACCCGCGCGACAACATCCTCGCGGGGACGGCGTATCTGCGTGAGATGTATGACCGCTACGGCACGATTCCGGCGATGCTCGCGGCCTACAATGCGGGACCCGGCCGCTACGACGAGCACCTGGCGACGGGCCGAGCGCTGCCCGCCGAAACCCGCGCCTATGTCGCTCTTCTCGCCCCGCAACTCGGCTCTGCGGCGCCCTCGAGCGGCGCTCCGGCTGCGCCGCCGCTGACGCCAGATTGGCGCGAGGCCCCGCTGTTCGTTACGCGATCGGCCGACGCTGGTTCTGCAAACGGCGCACCATTCGGCAGCCGTGCGGTCAACGCTCGCTCGTCCCTTACGGCTGCGCCGGATGGCGACGGAGGATCGCAAGCAGGGCCCATTATTCTCGCTCGCGACGATACCGGAGACCCGCAATGACGGCCCCGGTCCAAATTCGCACCCCGTCGGGCTCCAGCGTGGCATGGAGGGCGCGAGGGAGGGGGACAGGCACAACAACCGCACGATGGCAGGATAAAAGGGCGCACGGTGCGCCTCGGTCGTTCGGTTGTTTTTACAGCATTTTTGGGCGCGCCGCGCACCGTGCCGGGTTTGTCCGCACGGTGCGCGACACCCTCAATCTCTTATGTCCCCGCGTTTTTTCGCACCGTTCGTTGATGCGCCATGGCCGATGAGCACGAATTCCGTGTCCGGCCTGGGCGCATTCGCTCGACCCGCGCGCAGTCGGCGCGCCCCTTCATCGCCCAGGCGCTCGCGGCTGCGAAGAAGGCCGGCGGCGGCGTGTCGCGTTCAGGCCGTGTCGTCCCCGGCAACCGCTCGCGGTTCGGACGCGGCCAGCGCGCCTCTATCCAGGCCAACCGGCTCATCACCGCCCGCACGCGCGGCGCCGTCATCAAAGCCCGCGTCGTGCGGCATTCGGCGCGGTCAGCGCCGCTCGGCACCCACCTCGACTATCTACGCCGCGATGGCGTGACCCGTGACGGGGAGAAGGCGCGGCTGTTCGGGCCGGGTGATGGGGAGGCGGACGGCCGCGCCTTCGCCGAGCGGTGCGAGGATGACCGGCACCATTTCCGTTTCATCGTCTCTCCGGACGACGCGCTGGAGATGTCGGATCTCCGATCCTTCACCAGCGACCTGGTCGGTCAGATGGAAAAGGATCTCGGCACGCGGCTCGACTGGGTCGCCGTCGACCATTGGAATACCGAGCATCCCCATGTCCATCTCATCGTCCGCGGCGTCCGTGACGACGGCCAGGACCTCGTCATCTCCCGCGACTACATCAAGGAGGGGATGCGCGACCGGGCGCGCGAGCTCATCACCCAGGAGCTGGGGCCGCGAACCGATCTGGACATCCGCCGCACGCTCGAACGCCAGATCGAGTCCGAGCGTTGGACACAGCTCGACCGGCAGCTTGTCCGCGACGCAGGCAGGTCCGGGATCATCGATCTCGCGCCGCGTGCCGACCAGACGCCGGACGAATTCCACGCGCTGAAGGTCGGTCGACTGCGCACGCTCGAAGTCCTGGGTGTCGCGGGCCAGGTCGGGCATTCGCAATGGTTCATCAAGCCCGAGGCCGAGACGGTCCTGCGCGAACTCGGTGAACGCGGAGACATTATCAAACGCATGCACCGCGCCTTGATAGCGCGCGGCATTGAGCGCGGCTCGGCCGACTATGTCATCGCCGCCGAAAGCCTCGACGTGCCCATCATCGGCCGCCTCGTCGAGCGCGGTCTCGATGATGAGCTGAAGGGTACGGCCTATGCCGTGATCGACGGGGTGGACGGGCGGACCCACCACATCAAGCTGCCCCATCTCGACGCGGCCGGCGACAGCGCTCCGGGCTCGATCGTCGAGTTGCGCAGGTTTGAGGACGCGCGGGGCGAACTACGCGTCGCGGTCGCTGTGCGTTCCGATCTCGACCTCACCGCCCAGATCAGGGCATCCGGCAGCACCTGGCTCGATCGGCAGGCCATCGCTCGCGAGCCGGCCTCCCTTTCCGAAGGCGGCTTCGGCGCCGAGGTCCGTGATGCACTCGAACGGCGCGCGGATCATCTGGTTGGACAAGGGCTGGCCGAACGCCAGGGCAGGCGCATCATCTTCGCCCGCAACCTGATCGAAACCCTGCGCCGCCGCGAGCTGGACACGGCCACCAATAAGCTCGCGGCCGAAACGGGACTCCCGCACAAGCTTGCTGCGAATGGCGAGTTTGTCAGCGGCGCCTATCGCCAGCGTCTCACGCTCGCTTCCGGCCGCTTCGCCATGATCGACGACGGCCTCGGCTTCCAGCTCGTGCCCTGGAGCCCTTCGCTCGAGAAGCAACTCGGCCGTCACGTCTCGGGCGTCGCCCGTGATAATGGGGGCGTCGATTGGAGCTTCGGCCGCAAGCGCGGGCTCGGTCTCTAGCCGGATCGAGGAGGAAGGCCGTCAGGCGAAACCGTCCTATGTGCGCGCCACAGTTTTCGGCTGTACTTCGCCCGCATCTTTCCTGTTGCTTGTCGCGCCTCTGGCTACTCTCTGAGGGGCTCCATCTCATTCGTCGATTGGAGCCAGTGTGCGTGGAGGCCAAGTCCTTTGGGGTCAGATCGCAGTCGTCTTCACCATCATCGTGGTGACGACCTGGACGGCGACGCAATGGACGGCCTGGCGACTCGGCTTTCAGGGGCAACTCGGCGAACCCTGGTTCGAGCTGGCGGGCTGGCCGATCTACTACCCGCCCGCGCTCTTCTGGTGGTGGTACTTCTACGACGCCTATGCACCGGAAGTGTTCGCCACAGGCGGGATCATCGCCGCATCGGGCGGTTTCATCGCCATCGCCGTCGCCATCGCCATGTCCGTCCGCCGGGCGCGCGAGGCGAAGAATGTCGCGACCTACGGTTCTGCTCGTTGGGCCGAGAAAGGCGAGGTCAAGGCCGCCGGATTGCTCGGACCGGACGGCGTCGTGCTCGGCCGCTACGACCACGAGTATCTGCGGCACAATGGACCCGAGCATGTCCTTTGCTTTGCGCCGACGCGATCCGGCAAGGGTGTCGGCCTCGTCGTCCCCTCGCTCCTGACTTGGCCGGGCTCAGCCATCGTCCACGACATCAAGGGAGAAAATTGGCAACTCACCGCCGGTTTCCGCGCCCGGCACGGCCGCGTGTTGCTGTTCGATCCGACTAACCCGAAATCGTCGGCCTACAATCCCTTGCTCGAAGTGCGCCGCGGCGAGTGGGAGGTCCGCGACGTGCAAAACATCGCGGACATCCTGGTCGATCCGGAGGGCTCGCTGGAGAATCGGAACCACTGGGAGAAAACCAGTCACGCGCTGCTGGTCGGCGCCATCCTGCACGTCCTCTACGCCGAGGATGACAAGACGCTCGCCGGCGTCGCCGCCTTCCTCTCCGATCCGCGGCGGCCGATCGAATCGACACTCGCCGCCATGATGAAGACCGCTCATCTCGGCGATGCGGGACCCCATCCCGTCATCGCCAGCGCCGCGCGCGAGCTGCTGAACAAGTCGGACAACGAGCGCTCCGGCGTGCTTTCCACCGCCATGTCCTTTCTCGGCCTCTATCGCGATCCTGTCGTAGCCGAGGTGACGCGGCGCTGCGACTGGCGCATCACCGACATGGTGGAGGGCAAGCGGCCGACCACCCTCTACCTCGTCGTGCCGCCCTCCGACATCAACCGTACCAAGCCGCTGATCCGCCTGATCCTCAATCAGGTCGGCCGGCGTCTAACGGAGGACCTGCAGGCCAAAGCCGGGCGCCATCGGCTACTGCTTATGCTCGACGAGTTTCCCGCACTGGGCCGTCTCGACTTCTTCGAGTCGGCGCTCGCCTTCATGGCGGGGTACGGGCTCAAGAGTTTCCTCATCGCCCAGTCGCTCAACCAGATCGAGAAGGCCTACGGCCCGAACAATTCGATCCTGGACAATTGTCACGTGCGCGTGAGCTTCGCCACGAACGATGAGCGCACCGCTAAGCGCGTGTCTGACGCCCTGGGGACCGCGACCGAAATGAGGGCCATGAAAAACTATGCGGGCCATCGTCTATCGCCTTGGCTCGGCCATCTGATGGTGTCGCGTTCGGAGACGGCCCGCCAGTTGATGACTCCCGGCGAAATCATGCAACTTCCGCCCACGGAAGAAATCGTGATGGTGGCGGGCACGCCGCCGATCCGGGCGAAGAAGGCCCGCTATTACGAGGACGGCCGCTTCAAGGAGCGCATCCTTCCGCCGCCCGCGCTGGTCAAGCCCGCGCAGGGACGTGAAGACGACTGGAGCAGGTTGCCGGTCCCAGTGCCCCCCGAGGCGCCCGACAGAGCCGCCGCGTCCACTGCGTCGGACGAAGATCCCACCGATTCCGAGCGCCGTCATCAGCCCGAGCTCAATCGCACGGCGCCGCAGGAGAAGAAGGCTCCAATCGAGAACGAATTCGAGTTCGATCTTACCGAGGAGCCTGATGAAGAAGCGGCGCAGAACCGTCGCATGACCCGCTTGATGCAAGGGGTCGCTCGCCAGGTATCGCTCGATCCCAATGACGGCATGGAGTTGTAGGCCATGGCCGGACAAAGGAAGAAGATAAAAATCTCAGTCTACCTCGACCCGGACGTCATGACGATGCTCGGCGACTATGCCGCGCGGCGGGAGCAATCTCAGTCGATGATCGCCGAGGCAGCAATCGCGTCCTTTCTGTCGCCAGATGACGTCGAAAGACGTGAGGCGATGGTCGCCAAGCGTCTGGATCAGCTTGACCGTCGACTGACCCGCATGGAGCGAGACATCGGCATCTCGGTCGAGAGCCTAGCGGTGTTCATCAAGTTCTGGCTGGCCACTACGCCGGCGCTCCCTGAGCCGGCTGCGCATGCCGCTCGCGCCAAAGCTGCTGATCGCTATGAGGGATTCGTGACGGCGCTCGGTCGCCGTTTGGCGCATGGCCCCAAGCTCCGACAAGAGATTTCTGAAGACATCGAGCCAGGGACACACGGGCCTGTCGGCTGATAACGCTCCCACTTTTCCGATGGACGGCGAAGTCCAAATACCTCTGGTCATCCGGTTGCAGGCGCTTCAGGTGACGGAGAGCTAATTTGCGTCTAGCCGGGCTCTGATCATATCCGCCGCGCCGGTCATTCGACATTTGCCCAGAAGCGAGGCCGAGGGCTTCTGATCACTGGCGACAGCGCGGGCGTAAGTGCAGAGGCCCGCGCACCTTTTCGCTGGACGCACCGCCCCTTTGGAACACCGCCGGATCGTACCCATGGATGTCGTGAGCCGGTTGCACATTATGAGCCGGCCCGCCTCATTGTTCGAAACTGGCCCAGTCAATGCCGGGGCAAAATGCCTATCAATGCAACCCGCGCGCTGTACGGAAGGTGAAGGTTCTCCAGCGTTCAGATGAGGCGGCGGCTCCTTCAGATGCCGGCCCACACCCAGGAGTGAAAGCGCTGCCAATGACCGATTGTGGACCCGACTTCCTCCGCCGCCATCTTGGTCCCTCTGAGGCCGATGTGGCGGTAATGCTTAGGGCCGTTGGCGTTCAGGATATTGGGCAGCTGATCAATGAGGTCGTCCCGGTAGGTATCCGGCTCGACGGAGAATTGGCGGTGCCTCCAGCCGTCTCCGAATCGAGAGCACTAGCCGAACTACGGGAAATTGCCGATCTCAACGAGGTCAGGGTGAACCTGATCGGCCAAGGCTATCATGGGACCATCCTACCAGCGGTGATCCGACGGAACGTGTTGGAGAATCCTGCCTGGTACACAGCTTACACGCCCTATCAGCCCGAGATCAGCCAGGGCAGGCTTGAAGCATTGCTCAATTTCCAGACTATGGTCGCCGACCTGACCGCGCTCGACGTCGCTAACGCCTCGTTGCTCGACGAAGCAACCGCGGCGGCGGAAGCGATGGCAATGGCAGCCCGCGCCGCGCCCTCTCATCCGCGCTGCTTCTTTGTCGACCGGGCATGCCATCCCCAGACGATAGCGGTCCTGCGAACCCGGGCGGCCCCCCTCGGCTGGACGATCCGCATTGGCGATCCAAGCAGCGACCTCGATCCAACCGCGGTGTTTGGCGCGATTTTGCAATACCCCGGAACACACGGCTCGATCGATGATCGACGCACCATTTGCTCGGACTTGACGGCGGTCGGGGCGGTGGCGGTGATGGCGGTGGACATCCTTGCCATGACGCTGCTCGTGCCCCCCGGCGAGCTCGGCGCAGACATCGCGGTCGGATCTGCGCAGCGGTTTGGCACGCCACTCGGCTATGGCGGACCGCATGCGGCCTTTATCGCTTGCCGCGAGCGTTTGAAGCGTATGCTGCCGGGACGGCTTGTGGGAGTCTCGGTCGATGCGCATGGACGAACCGCCTATCGGTTGGCCCTGCAGGCGCGCGAACAACACATCCGGCGTGAACGGGCGACGTCAAACATCTGTACGGCGCAAGCTCTGTTGGCGATCATCGCATCGATGTACGCGGTTCACCACGGCCCCGACGGGCTTCGCGCGATCGCTGAACGGATCAACCGGCATGCGGTCGTTCTCGCGGCTGGTCTGCGAAAACTCGGATTCAGCCCAACGCATGAGGCATTTTTCGATACGCTGTCATATTCGTTAGTGTCGGGCGCTGACGAGATCGTCGTGCGTGGCGCCGAACTTGGGCTCAATTTTCGCATCGAGCGCGTCGCCGGAACTGGTGGCGCCTGCATTTCCATCGCACTCGACGAGACTACGACCGAAGCTATCGTCGAGACGATCTGGGCGGCGTTTAGTGGACGACACCTACGTTACGGCGACTTTTCGGCTCAGACAGATTCAACCATCCCGGAGCAACTGCGCAGAACAACGAGCTTCCTTGCACATCCGGTTTTTCATGCATATCGCTCCGAGACCGCGTTGATGCGTTACATGCGACGGCTCGCGGACAAGGACCTGGCGCTTGATCGCGCCATGATTCCGCTGGGCTCTTGCACTATGAAGCTCAACGCAGCCGCGGAAATGGAGCCCGTTAGCTGGCCCCAGTTCTCCAATCCGCATCCTTATGCGCCGCGCGAGCAAGTTCGGGGGTTCGAGCGGCTCGTTGCGGACCTGGAACGCCAGCTTTGCGAGATAACAGGATACGACGCGGCGTCGTTTCAGCCCAACTCCGGTGCGCAGGGTGAATATGCAGGTCTGCTCGCCATCCGTCGTTGGCACGAGAGTCGTCATGAAGCGAATCGCGACATCTGCCTCATCCCCTCGTCCGCGCACGGGACGAATCCGGCATCAGCGCAGATGGTCGGTTGGCGCGTAGTGGTCGTGCGCTGCGATCCGCAAGGGAACGTCGATATTGCGGACTTTGCGAGCAAGGCGAGAGATGCAGGCAACCGCCTAGCGGCTGCGATGATCACCTATCCATCGACCCACGGTGTGTTTGAGGAGGGCATTCGAGAGCTTTGCGACCTCGTTCATGCTGAGGGCGGTCAGGTCTATCTCGACGGCGCTAATCTCAATGCGATGGTCGGGTTGTCACGCCCTGGCGATCTCGGCGCGGATATCAGCCACTTCAATTTGCACAAGACCTTCTGCGTGCCCCATGGCGGGGGTGGCCCGGGGGTCGGCCCGATTGCAGTCAAGGCTCACCTGTCTCCATTCTTGCCTGGCGATCCGCTCGACCCCGATGGCGGCTGCGTGGCGGCGGCTCGCTTTGGATCGGCAGGAATCTTGCCGATCTCGTGGATGTATCTGCGGATGATGGGCCCGGATGGACTGGTAGCGGCGACGCGGATGGCGATCCTCAATGCCAACTATCTTGCTACGCGGCTCTCACTGAATTTCCCTTTGCTCTACACCGGCGAAAATGGCCGGGTTGCCCATGAGTGCATTGTCGATCTTCGAGAGATTCAGGACACGATAGGAATCACGGTTGAGGATGTTGCGAAGCGACTGATGGATTTCGGGTTTCACCCCCCGACGATGAGCTTTCCCGTGGCTGGCACTTTGATGATCGAGCCGACGGAGTCAGAGGATTTGCGCGAGCTGGATCGGTTCGCTGACGCCATGGCGATGATCAGAGCCGAGATAGATGCTGTGGCTGTCGGCGAGATCCAACTCGCCGACAGCCCACTTCGCCATGCTCCGCACACTATGCGGGATATCACGAATGATACCTGGGATCGTCCTTATCCGCGCCGCGAAGGCTGTTTCCCTGCCGGCCGCCTTGAAGACAAATACTGGCCGGCGGTCAGTCGTGTAGACAATGTATTCGGAGATCGGAACCTGGTGTGCTCATGCCCGCCCATCGCCATCTACGACGTTGCTGCTGAATGACGGAACCTATCCAATGAACATTTGTCAATCGAAGAGCGATTTGGCTCAGCAAAAAAACGCGCTGTGATTTTGCGTGCAGCCGCTGACACCAACTCGCTGATTTTCAGGGCTGTGCACGGCTTCGTATGCGTTGCTTTCATTTAACAAGCTCAGACGGATTGAGCTCTCAAGTCAGCGTCATTTCAGGAGATTAGCATGCGCAAGATCACGCTCTATCACGATGGCTGTAACATTTGCCTCGGTATCGCTGCGACCTTCACGGGCCTGTTCGATACAGCCACGACGGAATTCGAGGCCGTCAATCTAGGCCGTAATCGCAGCCGCGTCCCGGAAGCGGCGGAGGCCGGTGTCACGATGCTGCCGTCGCTCGTCGTCGACGGGAGCGTCTTCGAAATTTCGCCGCACTCAGACGTCGACCATCTTATGCCGAAAGCTACCGCTACCGCCTAGCCTGAGTGAAAGTTTCCCTGGAGGTTTATCGACCCCGCCCACCCATAGCACGGTGGGTCGTAATATGGCGGGAGCAAGCGCCGCTCCCGCCTATGTTTGCTGCAAAAAATAAGGGAAATCAGGATAGCCGATCGCAAAAATCCGCATAACCGAACCGCCGGACAATGCGGAGTGCGTCAGTGTCGCTGTTCCACAAAGCGATTGCAGGAAGCGGAACGCCATTGAAGGTGTGCGTTTTCACCATCGAATAGTGAGCCTGGTCGAGAAAGGCGATCCGAGTACCGATTTGGGGAGGCCGTTCAAATCGGTAGTCGCCGATAATGTCGCCTGCGAGGCATGAGGGCCCACCCAGCCGCATAACAGCCCCCATCTCAGGCTCGCCGAGGAGCGCGGGGCGATAGGGCGCTTCGATCACGTCCGGCATGTGGCAAGTAGCCGAAACGTCAGTAATTCCGATTGAT
>JASBVG010000102.1 GCA_030147505.1 Tardiphaga sp. | reverse complement strand
CTTTGTTACCGCTTGCAAAGGGAACCATGGCGCGCAATCCTCGTTGTGTTGCCTGCACGCCCTTCCCTTCCAGCTCACTGCAAAGCTCCCGATGAAAATTCGCAAAGCCGTCTTCCCCGTCGCTGGTCTTGGCACCCGTGTCCTTCCCGCCACCAAGGCGATGCCGAAGGAAATGCTGACCATCGTCGATCGACCGCTGATTCAGTATGTGGTCGATGAAGCCCGTGAAGCCGGCATCGAACATTTCATCTTCGTCACCGGCCGCAACAAGGGCGTCATCGAAGATCATTTCGACCGCATGTTCGAGCTCGACGAGACACTGAAGGGCCGCAACAAGACCGCCGAAATGGAGCAGCTCGCCCGCTTCCAGCCCGGCGCCGGCGAGACCAGCTTCACACGCCAGCAGGCGCCGCTCGGCCTCGGCCACGCCGTCTGGTGCGCCCGTCACATCGTCGGCAACGAACCGTTTGCCGTCGTGCTGCCGGATGAGCTGGTGCTGAATTCGCCGGGCGCCCTGAAGCAGATGGTCGATATCGCCAGCGGTCTCGATACCAACTCGAATCTCGTCGCCGTCGAGGAAGTGCCGATGGAGATGACCCATCAATACGGCATCTGCAGCGTCAGCGGACGTCACCCATCCCATGCGAACGCCTACAGCATTGACGGCATGGTGGAGAAGCCGCCGAAGGGAACGGCGCCGTCCAATCTCTCGATTACCGGCCGCTACATCCTGCAGCCGGAAATCTTCAACATCCTGGAGACCCAGGAGCGCGGCGCCGGTGGCGAGATCCAGCTCACCGACGCCATGATCGGCCTTGCCAGGAACCAACCGTTCTTCGGCGTGAAGTTCGAGGGCGAGCGCCACGATTGCGGCTCCAAGGCCGGCTTCCTGCGCGCCAACATCGCCTATGGCCTGCAGCGAGCGGACCTCAACGAGACCCTTCGCGCCGACATGCTGCGCTATCTCGGCAAGTGAGCTTGCAGGATGGGCGGAGCGAAGGCGTTTTAGCGCCGAAGCGATACCCTTCGCTCCACGCGCCTGGTGGCGATGGTATCGCTTCGCTCAGCCCATCCCGCGAGTTCGGCGTTACGCTGCCAGCGATCGATGCCTCTCTTCGGCGACGACGCATTGATTGCGGCCCGCAGCTTTCGCCGCATACAACGCCTTGTCGGCGGCCTCCACCAATTCGGTCCATTCCATGGTCACCAGTGGACGCATGCTGGCGATGCCGATGCTGACCGACAACTGCGCGGGATCGGCGGGAACGCACTCGACGCGCTGACGGATAGTTTCCGCAACCTCACGCGCATCGCGATCCGCTGCACCCGGCAGCAACACGGCAAACTCCTCGCCGCCGTAGCGCGCGGCGCAGTCGCCTGCACGCTTCGCCGCGGCAGAGACGCAGCCGGCGATGGCGATCAGCGCCTGATCGCCGGCCTGATGCCCGAATGTGTCGTTGTAGATCTTGAAATAGTCGGCATCCACCAGCAGCAAGGCGATCGGCCTTGCGGTGCGGATGGCGCGGCGCCATTCGAATTCAATCGCCGCGTCGAACTTGCGGCGATTGCGCAGGCCCGTGAGCGCATCGGTGGTGGCAAGTTCTTCGAGCCGGTCTTCGGCGCGGGCGCGCCGGCCGATCTCTCGGGCGAGAAACACCGTTCCCACGCTGATGAAGGCGATCAGTGCCAGCATGATGGCGCCGATGCGCCAAGCCTGGCGCTGCCACAGACTATAGATGCCATCCCATGGCCTTCCGACGATGACGATCAGCGGCCGGCCGCTATCGCGCCAGACAAACAGGCGCATGATCTTGTCGACGGCACCGACGCCAGAATAGCTGCCATTGGCGCGCGCCAGTACGCGCATCACGCCAGGGGTCTTGCTGAGGTCCCTGCCAATCACATTCAGATCGAGCGGCGCGCGCATGATGACGACGCCGTCGCGCCGAACCACCGTGATCGTCTCGCCGGGATTGAGGCGAAGCCGGTCGAACAGATCGAGAAAATAGGAAAAGCGGATCGATCCCGCGACGACGCCGGCGAAGTTGCCTTCGGAGTCGGTGATACGACGGCTAAGGACGATCGAATAGGCCCCGCGATGCAATCGCGGCACGCTGATGAACAGGCCGCGTTCGCCATCCAGTTGGTGAACCTTGAAGAAATCTTCGCCCATCCTGCTTTCCTTGGCAGGATCCAGCGAGGCGGCGTCGATGGTCAGATTACCATCGGCATCGAACACCTGGATGGCGCCGAATTGCGCAGACGCGGCCGCCTTGTCGAACAGGATCAACTGGCGCAGCTCGCGGCTGAGCTGGCCGATCTCCGGCGTATTGATACCCGACACCACCGCGCGCAACGACAGGTCATATTGCTCGATGGTGCGGCCGATATCGGAATCGATGGAGGTGGCGAGATTCTCGCTGGTCTGCTTGGCCAGCGCCTGCTCGCTATGGCGCATGTCCAGCATGACGCTGCCGCAAATGGCGGAAAAGCAGACGATCGTCACGAGCGACGACAAAATCAACAGTTTTGCCGACGACGGCCACCGTCGCGTTGCAATGACTGACTTCCAAAAATTCATAAAATAAAACTCCCGCTGCGACGCATCGCACGCCAAAGCTTGCCGAGCACTTAAATACCCGGTGTCGGCTCCTTACGACGTTAATGGAGCATTGCGAGGATCGGGACGATGCGCGGATGTGGTGCGGAGTTACCGAAGGTGGAGGTGGCGCAAGGCCTCATAGCCGCGTATGACGATCCTGACGTCTAAACTTCCGAGGAATATCCGTGCCGGACTACGATCTTTTGCGCGCCTATCTGGCAGCCCAGACCAAGGACGAGTTGGTTCTAACCATGGATGCGATCGAGGAGATCATCGACGATGCGCTGCCGCGTGCATCGCAGCGGGCATCATGGTGGGAAACCGACCGGGCGCCGGAAGAACAAATGCCCCAGCGCGAGGCATGTATCGCGGCCGGCTTCGTGGCAACACGCCTGCCTGACGGATCGGGCGTGAAATTCAACCGGAAGACGGCAAAGTTTTTGCGAAAGTGGAAGTAAGTCATCTGCGCGACTAGCGCTGCAGCCGCACGCCGAGCATCACGACAGTCGCGGCCGTACTCGCGCCCGCGACGTTCGAATTGAGGATGTCGCGGCGCACCTGCCCCTTGATCCAGAGTTCGCGGCTCATCTTGTAGATCAGGTTGCCTTCGATCGAGTAGATCTTATCGGAGCGGAAGTTCTCCTGATAATCCTGTGTGCCGTAGGTGAACTTGCCGACTGCAGTGAGCCAGCGGCGGAAGTCGTGATCGACCTGCACGGTGTAGAGCCGCGTCAGCACGCCGGGAACGCCGGGCACCGTGGTTTCGTCGATGGACGTGGTCGTGATGAAGCGCGCCGTGGTCAACGGCGTCGCGGTCCACACCAGCGAGGCAGAGGTCAACAGGCCCTTGAGCATTTCGAGGCGGGGATCCTGGTACTTGCGCGCGAGATAGCCGACCGAGGCTTCGCCGCTCAGAAGTCGCGTGAACTCGAAGGTCGTGCCGGCCTTGATATAGCCGCCGCTGGAATCGCGCAGATAGGTGAAGCGATCCGCTGGCTGATCGTGGACACGAACGTCGCCCTGGATTTCCGCGAACGGCTTCAGACCCGGCAGCACCTCGTAACTGACGCGGCCGACGCCACCATACTGGTTGAAGTTGCGGTCCCTGTTGTTCGTCGACGTTCCGTCCGTCAGTTTGGAGTCCTGATAGACGGTGCGATCGACCAGCGCATCCATCTTCAACTGAAAGCGGTTGAAATCCTGTTCGACTCCGACCGTACCGCCGGTGGTCGTAAACAGCGGAAACTCCCGGAGACCAGCCTGGATGCTCGGGCTGCCGGGATTGTCGGAGCCGACGCGCATGCGCGCTTCAGTATTGATACGGGTGTCGCGGGTCGCGTCGATTCGGGCGGCGATCTTGCCGTTGAACTCGGCGCGATCGACGTTCTCAGGCGAAGGCGCGACCTGCTGGAGCACCGCCGACGGGAATTCCTTGGCGTAGCCCGTGAAGGAGCCGCGCAGATCGACGATCACCGAATGCCGCGACCAGTTGGAGGCCGCCAGCAACTCCGGCGCGATCTGATAGAGCGACGAGCCCTTCGGCTGCAGCAAGCGCGCCGGGTTGTCGCTATAACCGCCCATGATCTCGACTGCGCCCTTGACGAGGAAGCTGCCGACGCGGATGCCGGTGGGCGCATAGGGATCGGGATCGATCGGCAGGCGTTTGCGCGCGGGTTGGCCGATGACGGTGCCCGCGATAGCGGGCGCAACCGGCGGCTTGGCGGCCTTTGCCGATGGTGGTACCGGCCGGGTTTCCGGAACGAGCGGCGGCGGCGGACTGCCGGGTCCGACCGGACGCTTCGGCTTCTGCTGGCCGGGATAATATTTGACCTGCTGGCGCTTGCGGTTAAGCGCGTCATAGCCGGTCACGGCGGCGCCTGATGCAGCAGGCGTCGGCGGCGTGATGATCGACTGCTGCACCCGCTCGGGCGAGAGCAGGCTGGTCTGCAACGTGCCGCGGGGCTGCAGGACATTACTGCCGGGACGGCGCGATGGCAGATTTTCCGGCTGCACGAAGCCACGGGGAACCGGCGCCAGCAGATCGGAGGTCAAAGCCTGCGCGAAAGTAGGGGATGGCGCGGCGAGCGCGACGCACAGACATGCCGAAACCGCGCCGATCACTCGCGCGCGGTTCCTCGTCCGGTCTGCCCGACGCATCCTCACGACCACAAAAACTCCAACGCCATCAAAAACTTGGGTGAGTTCATCGCACTCCGCGGCGGGCAGCCGGGCGACAACTCATGGTTAAGGGAGTTAAAACCGTTATGGTTAATGGGCCGTTGAGATACCAGACCGGCGTTTCGCTTCCGGCGCCGCCGCGTGCTAAAGGACGGCTCAAATGGCTGGGCATCCGGCTGCAGGACACGACCAATGGCGCTTTCCAAAACCCCCACTTCGACCATGAGCGATCAGGCCAGCGAGGCGATCGCCTCGGCGCTGCGCACGCTGGAGGCCGAAGCCAGCGGCGTCACGGCACTTGCAGCAGCACTGCAGGCCGATCTCGGTCCGACCTTCGCAGCCGCCGCCGATCTGATTCGCAATGCCAAGGGCCGTCTGATCATCACCGGTCTCGGCAAGTCCGGTCATATCGGCCGCAAGATTGCCGCGACCTTTGCCTCGACGGGCACACCCGCCTTCTTCGTCCACGCCGCGGAAGCCAACCATGGCGATCTCGGCATGATCACAGCGGATGATATCATCATTGCTTTGTCTTGGTCGGGCGAGCAGGCCGAGATGCGTAACCTGATTACTTACGCCAAGCGTTTTAAGATCACCTTGATCGCGATGACCTCGGACGACAACTCCACATTGGCCGAGGCAGCCGACATCGCGCTGACCTTGCCCAAGGCCCGCGAGGCCTGCCCACACAATCTGGCGCCCACTACGTCCTCAGTCATGCTACTGGCACTGGGCGATGCGCTGGCAGTCGCTTTGCTGGAAGGCCGCGGATTTACATCGCTTGACTTCAGTGTTCTGCATCCCGGCGGCAAGCTCGGCGCGATGCTGAAATACGCGCGCGACCTCATGCATTCCGGCGATGCCCTCCCGCTCAAGCCTCTCGGCACGAGCATGTCGGATGCACTGGTCGAAATGACCGCCAAACGCTTTGGCTGCGTCGGCATCACGGATACCAAGGGCGACCTCGTCGGCATCATCACCGACGGTGATCTTCGTCGTCATATGCGCGCCGACCTCATGACCGCCATCGTCGATGACGTCATGACCCGAACACCGAAGACGATCCCCCCGGACCTTCTGGCCAGCGAAATGCTGGAGCGGATCAACTCGTCGAAGCCAGCTGTTACCGTGCTGATGGTCGCCGAAGGCAGGAAGCCGGTCGGCATCGTGCATCTGCACGATCTGCTCCGCGCAGGCGTGGCGTAATTTACGCCACATCTACCGTTAGACTCGCACCATCCGCCTGCACGATCTTTACCTTCGTTCCTGCGGGCACATCCGGTCCGCTAACGCGCCAGACCGTATCGTCGATCCGCACAATCCCCGCGCCGTCCACGATCGGACGATCCAGCGTGCAGACACGGCCGATCATGGCGTCGGTACGTTTGTTCAAAAAAGGGTTCGGATTGGCGCCGGGCTTCTGTTGTGCGACGCGGCGCCAGATCGGCACGGCGGCCGCCGCGAACACTGCAAACAACAGCATCTGCAATTGCCAGCCCGGCGTGACGATGAAAGACAGCATCCCGACAAGGAATGCAGCAAGCCCGAGCCAGAACAGGAAGATACCGGGCGCCAGCAATTCCAGCGCCATCAGCAGCACGCCGAAGATCAGCCAGTTCCAGGTGCCGAGGGTGACGAACATCTCTGCCATGGCTTGATCCCTACGCCTTTGGCGGCGCGCTCGGCGGCACCGAACCGGCGCGGCGAGCCGCGGCCTGCGCGGACGCGGCGCTTTCGCCGAAGGTCGCCTTGGCGATCTCGCCGATGCCGGCCAGCGACGCCAGCATGCCGGTCGCCTCAAGCGGCAACATGACCACCTTCTGGTTGGGCGACTCCGCTAGCTGCCCGAATGCCTTGATATATTTGTCGGCGATGAAGTAGTTCAGCGCGGCAACGTCGCCCCGGCCGATTGCCTCGGACACCATCTCCGTTGCCTTGGCTTCGGCCTCGGCGCTGCGCTCGCGTGCCTCGGCGTCGCGGAAGGCGGCTTCGCGGCGGCCTTCGGCCTGCAGGATCTGCGCCTGTTTCGCGCCTTCCGCACGGAGAATTTCCGACTGTCGCTGGCCTTCGGCCTGCAGAATTTCAGCGCGCTTGACGCGCTCGGCCTTCATCTGCCGGCCCATGGCCTCGACCAGATCGGCGGGCGGCGCGATGTCCTTGATCTCGATGCGATTGACCTTGATGCCCCATGGCGCCACGGCGGCATCGACGACACGCAGCAGGCGTTCGTTGATCTCGTCGCGATGCGACAGCATCTTGTCGAGATCCATCGACCCCATCACCGAGCGGATATTGGTCATGGTCAGTACCACGATGGCCTGCTGCAGGTTTGAGACCTCGTAGCTGGCCTTGGCTGCATCGAACACCTGGAAAAACGCGACACCGTCCACGCCCACAGTCGCGTTGTCCGCGGTGATGACTTCCTGTTCGGGGATTTCGATCACCTGCTCCATCATGTTCACCTTGCGGCCAACACGATCGAAATAGGGAATAATGAGATTGAGACCGGGGGACAAGGTGCGGGTGAATTTGCCGAAGCGCTCGATGGTCCAGTCGTAGCCCTGCGGTACCGTCTTCACACCCGCGAACAGCGTGAAGATGATCAGCAGTGCAATGGCAATGGCGAAAATGTCGAAGCCGGACATCGATATCTCCCTGCGGCAAAATGGACGCGTGACGCACCGCCCTGATATTTTGGCGCCTCGCTGTTTTGTCGTTCGCAGGGATTTTAAGGTTCGGAGTAAAGAAAAGCGAGGGAGTCGCGGCAACTATCGTAGACACCGCTAACTACGGCGAATTAGATCCACCCCTGCAATTCGCGCAGCACCAACTGGCGGATCACATCCATGCCCTCGTCGCTGTCGTTCAGACACGGAATCGCGGAGAACTTCTCGCCGCCATTGTGCAGGAAGATTTCGCAGTTCTCCTGCGCGATTTCTTCGAGCGTTTCCAGACAGTCCGCGGAGAAGCCGGGCATGACAACAGCGAGACGTTTCACGCCGTCTTTCGCCAACTGCTCGATGGTCTTGTCCGTATAAGGCTGGAGCCACTCGTCGAAACCGAAACGCGACTGAAAGGTGAGCAGCAGTTTCGGCGCATTCGGTCCCATCCGCTCGCGCAGCGCCTCGGTGGTGGCGGCGCATTGCGCGCGATAGGGATCGCCGTTGTCGATATATTTCTGCGGCATGCCGTGGAACGAGGCCACGATCATCTCCGGCGTGAAATCCAGTGTCGCCAGATGTTTTTCGATCGAGATGGCGAGCGCATCGATATAGGTGACATCGACGTAATAAGGCGGGGTTACGCGCAGCGTCGGCTGGGCGCGCATCTCGGAGAGCACGCGGAACGCCTGATCGCACACGGTTGCCGAAGTCGCAGCCGAATATTGCGGATAGAGCGGCACCACCAGGATGCGATCGCAGCCCTGTTTGGTCAGTTCGGCGATACGGGAGCGCATCGACGGATTGCCGTAGCGCATCGCCCAATCGACCACGAGATGGGTGTGGCTGCCGAGTGAAGCTGCCAGCTTGTCCGATTGGGCGCGGGTGATCGTCTTCAGCGGAGACTCGTTTTTCTCCGTGTTCCAGATCTTGAGATAGTCTTTCGCCTTCTTGCGCGGTCGCGTGTTGAGAATGATGCCGTTCAGCACCAGCTTCCAGATCAGTCCCTGATTTTCGATCACGCGGGGGTCGGATAGAAATTCCTTGAGATAGACGCGGACGCCTTTGGCATCGGCGGTGTCCGGCGTGCCGAGATTGACGAGCAGCACGCCGACGCGCGCCGGCGGAGCGGCGACGGCGAGGGGAATTTTCTCAAGAGAAACAGCGTCGTTCATGATGCCACTGGCTTCGCGCTTTGGCCCAGGCTTGTCAATTAGAAACACCTTACGGGTTCGGTGCCGAGATAGCCGAGCAGCAGGCCGATGCCGAATATGAGCACCAGCCCCGCGGCGCCGAACTCGATCCCGCGCATGATCAACGCGCCTGAGCCATCGCGGCTGCCGGCAAGGCGCAGCGCCAGACCCTTCGCGGAAACGGCAATGACGGCGATGGTCGCCACCGTAATCGCGGTGCCGATACCCATCACGAAGGTCGCGACAATCCCGGCCCAGAACAGGCCCTGCGCCAGCGCGAAGACCAATACCAGAATGGCGCCCGAACACGGCCGGATGCCGACCGTGAGCACCGCCGACAGCCCGCGCGCCCAGCCGCCGGGACCGGCGAGCTGATCCGGAGTCGGGCCATGGGAGTGGCCACAGTGATCACAGTTGTCGTCATGGGCATGATGGTGGTGCGCGTGATCATGATGCGCATGGGCGTGGGCCTCGGCATGCGCCGCATGGGCGTGATTATGGTGATGGTGGTGATCATCCCCGTGATCGTGGGAGTGACTGTGCGCATGGGCGGATGCGTGCGCCACCGCCAGCTGCGGGCCGCTCGCACCGAGCGACGGCCGCAACGCGCGGAAGAAGCCGCGACCTTTGATCCAGACCAGCCGCGCGCCGAAGGCGGCGATCAGGCCGTAGCTGGCGATCTCCACCACGCGTTCGGCGCTGCACATGGTGCGTGCGGTGACATTCAGCAGCCATGCGCCGATGCCAACGATCAGCACGGCCACCAGCGCCTGCATCAGCGCCGAAACGAAGGACAACACGATGCCGCGCCTGGCCGTCTCTTCATTGGCGACGAGATAGGACGAGATCACTGCCTTGCCATGGCCGGGACCGGCCGCATGGAAGATGCCGTAGAGGAAAGAGATGCCGAGCAGGGTCCACACGGCGCTGCCATCGGACTTGGCGGCGCGGATGGTGGAGGACATCGCGCGATAGAATTCGGATTGCTTGGTCAGCAGCCAGCCGACGATCCCGCCGACCTGCGAGTCAGGCACAGCCCCCTTGGGCGCACCGAAGGGGTTTTGGGCAAAAGCCGCATGCACGGACGCATCGGCAATGACGACGCACGCCAGCGTGACAAGCGCAGCCCCGACAAACGCCCGCGATTTGATCATGGGCAGTCCACCGTCACCTTGTTGGCGAACATCGCGCCGAAATTGCTGTTCTCGCCGTTCATGAAGGTATCTTCATTCATGGTCTGCGCCTTGGCGGCGCCGCCGTCCGACGGGCGCTGGATACCCATTGTGCAGGAGGCTGGCGCGCCGACGAGCTTGATCGGCTCCCTTTTCTCGAGGCTGAAATCGATGAAGAAGGACGGATCGAATACTTCCAGCGCGAGCTTCTTGGTCTTGAACGGCGTCTTGAACGGCAGCGTGAAGTGGAGGGTGAGCCCGTCCTTGGTTTGTTCAAGATAATAGTCGATGGGATCGTTGAAGCGCTCCTTCTTGCCGTCCGCCTTGGCGAAGGTGAAGAAGGCATATTCCTTCAGCGACTCCACATTGGTCTGTGCCAGCGGCGCCAGTTCCTCGCGCGTGTAGGTGCCGGGCGTCTTGCTCGGAATGCCCTGCAACGCATAGGTCGAGAACATGTCGTCGAAGGTCCAGGCGTGGCGCACGCCGGTGATGGTGCCGTCGGGCGCATAGAGCAGCTCGCTCCGCGCCGCGACGAAGACGTGGGGATGCGCGGAGGCAGCGGCGATGCCACCCAACGACACGGCCACGATGGCGAGCAATCCGAGAAGGCTCCGAATCACGTTGCGCACCTCACGCCGCATCCAGCAGACCACGTCGCCGCAGCAGCGCATCCGCCTCCGGCGGGCGGCCGCGGAAGGCAACATAGGCGGCCTTCGGGTCCACCGAGCCGCCAGACGAATAGATGTCGTCATGCAACCGCTTGGCCGTGGTGGGATCGAAGATGTTGCCGGCTTCCTCGAAGGCGCCGAATGCATCGGCATCCATCACTTCCGACCACATATAGCTGTAATAGCCGGAGGCGTAGTGATCGCCGGAGAAGATATGTGCGAATTGCGTCGGCCGATGCCGCAGCGCAATTTCTTCGGGCATGCCGATCTTTTCCAGCTCCTTCTTCTCGAAGGCCGCGACATCCGCGGAGGCAGATGCTGGCTGGGTATGGAATTCCAGATCGATCAGCGCCGAGGACACGAACTCCACCGTGGCAAAGCCCTGGTTGAATTTGCGGGCGGCGATGAAGCGCTTGAGCAGGTCGTCGGGCAGCGGCTCGCCGGTCTCGTAATGCCGGGCGAATTGCTGCAACACTTCCGGCCGCTCCTGCCAGTGCTCGTAGAGCTGCGACGGCAACTCGACGAAATCGGTAAACACCGAGGTCCCCGACAGCGACGGATAGGTCACGTTGGACAGCATGCCATGCAGGCCATGGCCGAATTCATGGAACAGCGTGCGCGCATCGTCCGGCGACAGCAGCGACGGTTGGCCGTCCGTGCCCTTGGCAAAATTGCAGATATTGAGCACCAGCGGCGCGGTATCGCCGTCGAGCTTCTGCTGGTCGCGCAACGAGGTCATCCAGGCGCCCGAGCGTTTCGAGGAACGCGCGAAGTAATCGCCATAGAACAGCGCCTTGTGCTCGCCCTTGGCATCCTTGACCTCCCAGACGCGCACGTCGGGATGCCAGACCGGCACATCCTTGCGCTCATGGAAGGTGACACCGAACAGTTTAGTCGCCACGTCGAATTGCGCCGCGATCATGTTGTCGAGCGCGAGATAGGGCTTGATCGCCGCATCGTCGAAATTGGCGCGGCGCTGACGCAGTTTCTCGGCGTAATGGCGCCAGTCCCAGGCAGCGAGCCTGAAATTGCCGCCTTCTTCCGCAATCAGCTCCTGCAGCGCATCGCGATCCGCCAGCGCACGGGCGCGCGCCGGCTTCCAGACGCGCTCCAGCAGATTACGCACGGCCTCCGGCGTCTTCGCCATGGAGTCTTCCAGGCGATAAGCGGCGAAGGTCGGATAGCCCAGCAGCTTGGCGCGTTCCTCGCGCAGCGTCAGGATCTCGGTGATCGTCGCGTTGTTGTCATTGGCATTGCCATTGTTGCCGCGCTGGATGAAGGCCTTGTAGGCCTTCTCGCGCAGGTCGCGCCGGGTCGAGCTCTGCAGGAAAGGCTCCATCGACGAGCGCGACGTGGTGACGATCGCCTTGCCGGCCATGCCACGCTCCTCCGCAGCGGCCTTGGCCGCGGCGACGAAGCTGTCGCTCAGCCCGTCACGGTCGTTCTCGCCGAGCTCCATGAACCACTCCTGCTCGTCGCCCAGCAGATGGTGGCCGAAGCTGGTGCCTAGATGGGCGAGGCGTTCGTTGATGTCAGCCATTCGCGCCTTGGCCGCATCATCGAGGCCGGCGCCAGCGCGATGAAAGCCCGTATAGGTCCGCTCCAGGAGGCGTGCCTGCTCCGGCTTGAGATGCAGCTCGGCCTTCCTGTCGCGCAATGCGGCGATGCGACCGAACAGCACCGCGTTCATCATGATCGGCGACCAGTGCCGCGCCATCCGCAACGACACTTCCTTGTCGATCTCCAGAATCGCCGGATTGGAATGCGCCGAAACCAAGTCGTAGAACACCGCCGCCACCTTCGACAGCAGCTTGCCGGAGCGCTCCAGCGCGGTGATCGTATTGGCGAAATCGGGTGCCGAAGGATCGTTGACAATGGCCGCGATCTCGCCGGCATGGTCGGCAAAGGCCTGCTCGAAGGCCGGCATGAAATGGTCCGGCTTGATCTCGTCAAACGGGGGTGTCTCGAATGGGGTCTGCCAGGGCCGCAGAAGGGGGTTATCGAGACCTTTCGCCGCAACCGGCGAAACCTGCGTATCCGACATCATAAATCCTGCTTTTCGTCCCAAATCATGTTCCGGGATATACCATGCATGGGGCTTTTTTGGGCCCTTTACCGCTTGCGGCAGCGGGCATTTTCGGAGAGATTGCGGCGCTCAAATAGGACTATTTGGATTATGACCACCTCCACCGGATCCCGCCGCATCATCTGGCCCAATGTCATCACCGTCATCTCGGCGGCGATCTTGATTGGCGCCGAAGTATTTGGCGCGGCTTTTGCGGGTGGCTGGGCGCTGTCGATCCTGTTCGGCCTCGACACCTGGGGCGAGCACATCCTGCAGGCCGTCCTGTTCCTCAGCGGCGTGGCCGTCATGGCCGCCTTCATGCGCACCGCCCACCGTATCGAGCCGTTTACGAAACGGGGTTAACCGCTCTGTCGTTGCCCGGCTTGACCGGGCAACCCGATACACACAGGCGTCAGCGCCCAATCACGACCGACACCGTTTACTGGATCCTCCGCTTTCGCGGAGGATGACAAGTGAGTGCTGTGTCATTACAGCCCCTGACCGCCCGACACTTCGATCCGCTGCGCGTTGATCCAGCGGTTGTCCTCCGACAGCAGATTCGCGATCATCGGCCCGATATCGTCGGGAACACCGACCCGGCCGAGCGCCGTGATGCCGGCAATGTGCTTGTTGATCTCGGCATTGTCGCGCACGGCGCCGCCGCCGAAATCCGTTTCGATCGCGCCGGGCGCAACCGTATTCACGGCAATGCCGCGTCCACCCAGCTCCTTGGCGAGATAGCGCGTGAGCACCTCCACCGCACCCTTCATGGCCGAATAGGCGCCATAGCCCGGCAGCGTCATGCGGGTCAGGCCGGAGGACAGGTTCACGATGCGGCCGCCATCGGCGATGATCGGCAGCAGCGCCTGAGTGAGAAACAGCACGCCCTTGAGGTGAACGTTCACCAGCCGGTCAAACGACGCTTCGGTGGTCTCGGCAAGCGGCGCGTAATCGCCATGGTCGGCATTGTTGACGAGATGATCGAAACCATCTCACTGGTGATGCATCTCGACCCCGCGGTGATCGCCGAGCTGTCGCTGCAGATCAAGGCCGCGCCGGGTGCCGATGGCGCAGCCGTCCGATATGCACCGACCGATACGGAGGTCAGCGACGTCGCACTGCGCCTGATGCGCCTGCTGGATCGCCCTGAATCCGTGCCGGTACTGCACCGGCCAGCTCGTGCGCGAGCTGCATTACTGGCTGCTGACCGGCCGCCACGGCGCTGCGATCCGCCGGCTCGGCTCACCGGACAGCCCCGTGCAGCGGATGACGCGCGCTGTGACGATCCTGCGGCAGGAATTCGCACAGCCGCTGCCGGTGGAACGCCTGGCGGTAGCAGCCGGCATGAGCGCCTCCTCGTTCCACGAGCATTTCCGCAGCGTCACCTCACTGTCGCCGCGGCAATTCCAGAAGCAGCTTCGGCTGATCGAGGCACGGCGGCTGATGATGTCGGAAGGCGCCACGGCGAGCAGCGCCGCCTTCGCGTCGGCTATCAAAGCGTGCCACAATTCACCCGGGAATATGGCCGCATGTTTGGCGCGCCACCGGCGCGCGATGCCGAGGCAAACCGGAGTTGGGCGGAGAGTGCGGCGTAAGTTCTCAGCCTTCACTTTGATACTTCACATCATCGCCAAGGAATCGTCGCAAATCGCTAGCCGGCTAGGGGCAAACGCGCATGATATCTTAACGCGCGTTCATCTGGGCCGCGCCGACTGCGCCTTGTTTGCAACGCCGCGAACGCACATCGCAAAAATTGCCCCTCGACCGAAAAAAGTTGTTGCGGCGGGGGTCCAAAGAACCTATTTGCGGTCTTGCCCAATTTCGCACGTGCCTGTGGTCGTGTGTCAGTCGGTAGGTATCCGGACAAGAGGCCGGACAGCCGCCAAGGGGCGAAGAAGCCGAGGGTCGCTCGCCAATCTTCTCAGAGATCTTTCTCTGCCGGAGATATTGCGGGAGGCCAGCATCTCTCTCCAGGGATGCCTTGATGAAGGCGACTTTGCTCTTTGCAACCGTGACTGGCAGCCGGAGGCGAACCGGCGCACCCCGCTCTCAACGGGGGACGCGACTTAAAGCAACGACGGAGCGGGCTTTTTTGGTCTCTACCGGCAGTCCAACGCCGGCGCGGGCTACTGA
>JASBVG010000052.1 GCA_030147505.1 Tardiphaga sp. | reverse complement strand
CTCCGTCTTCGGCTTCGCGATGCTGGCGCTGGCCATTGGCGTCGCCAAGTTCTGGCGCGAGGTCTCGCCGACCAAGGACGGTACGCCCGCGGACATCAAGGCTGCCGCGCAGGCGCGTATGCCTGCCGTCGCCGAAGCCGTTCACGATATCGCGCGGCTAAAATATCTCGGCGGCGGACATGGCGATGGCTGCAACGAGGGCGACGACGCCTTCACGTTGTGGCGCCGGCGCTTCCATCAGTTCACGCTATACGGCTTCCTGCTGTGCTTCGCCTCGACCTGCGTGGCGACGCTGTATCATTACATCTGGAACCTGCACGCGCCCTATGCGCTCACCAGCGCGCCGGTCATTCTCGGCACGCTCGGCGGCATCGGCCTGATCATTGGGCCGGTCGGTCTGCTCTGGCTGAATGTCAAGCGCGAAGCCTTGCGCGCCGATGTGAAGCAAAACGCCATGGACCGCGGCTTCATCATGCTGCTGCTGCTGGTGAGTATCACCGGCCTGCTCCTGCTGGTGCTGCGCGACACCCGCTTCATGGCGCTGTGGCTGGCGATCCATCTCGGCACGGTCATGGCGCTGTTCGTGACGCTGCCCTACGGCAAATTCGCCCACGGCATCTTCCGCTCCGCCGCGCTGCTCAAGTTCAATATCGAAAAGCGCATGCCCAACCGGCTCGGGCTCGGCGGGGAGTAAGCGGGCGCCGGGCTAGATGCCACTGTGTCTGCTGTACGGGGTCTCGCGCGGACGAGGAAACATGCCAGCTTTTGCGCCGCCAACGATTTAGCTTGGCCAAAGGGGGCCTCGCTGCAACGAAGACTCTTGGCGCCAAGCCGACATCCCAAGCTGAACGAAGCTGCAGATTCGCATCTTTATTCTGATTGCCCGGATAGTGGCGATCCCAGCAGGACTCGAACCTGCAACCCGCGGAGTAGAAATCCGCTACTCTATCCAGTTGAGCTATGGGACCGTTGGGGCGTTCATAGCATGCCCTTATGAAAAATCAGCCCCCGGGCCAAGCCTGTTCCGAACCGTTTTCCCCGTGGATACGACATAAGGGCGGCGAGGTGGCTTTGCCATTTCGGTGACCCGCCGCCATCATGTGGCGGGCGGCGCCCCGCGCATGGCGGGTGCCGCTCTGGATGCGATCTCGTCGTCCGCAAGCCGTCTATCAGGTGTTGGCCCGGGCCATCAGTCCGTCACCAATTTGCGCAAATCTGGGCGCCGAGCGGCGTTCGTCCGTGCAGGGGAGACTACCATGAAGGGTTTGGTTCGCGCCGTCAGAACGTGCGCTGTATTGGCGTTCGGGCTCGTTTCGGCCGGCGCTGCTGAAAAGACCTTCCGCCGCGACGAACTGGCCGACCGGGCGATCAAGCTCGAGGCGCAGATCAAGAGCGAGGCCGGCCCGGTCGCGAAATCGGCTGCCACGTTGCGCACCGATGCGGACGTCGCCTTCAGGCGCTCCGACATGCGGGGAGGTCTGCAGATTCTCGGCCAGATCGTGGCGATCACGCCGGAGGACGGCGCCAACTGGCTCCGCCTCGCCAAAACCGTCGCCCAGATCCGCCCGGCCAATGCCTCCGAAGGGACGTTCCTCAACGAACGCGCGGCCACGGCCGCCTATATGGCTTATCATCGCGCGGCGAATGCCGGTGAAGAAGCCGAGGCGTTGGCCGTGCTCGGCCGCGCCATGGCGGAGCGCAAGCTGTATCGGCCGGCGCTGGATGCGCTGCGCCTGTCGCTCGATCTGCGCGAGATCGCCGACATTCGCGAGCAATATGAGAAAATGCGCGGCGATCACGGTTTCCGGCTGCTCGATTACAGCGTCGATTCCGATTCGGCCTCGCCGCGGGCCTGTTTCCAGTTCTCCGAGGATCTCGCCAAGCGCGTGGATTTTGCCCCGTTCCTGGCTCTGGCCGGCAACGACAAGCCGGCCCTGTCGGCCGAGGACAGGCAGCTCTGCGTCGAGGGCCTCAAGCATGGTGAGCGCTACAACATCAATCTGCGCGCTGGCCTGCCGTCCACGGTGAAGGAAAGCCTGCCGAAATCGGCCGAGTTCAACATCTATGTGCGCGACCGCAAGCCGTTCGTGCGCTTCACCGGTCGCGCCTATGTGCTGCCGCGCACCGGCCAGAAGGGCATTCCGCTGGTGTCGGTGAACACCCAGGCCGTCGATATCAAGGTGTTCCGGATCGGCGACCGCAACCTGATCAACACGGTAATCGGGAGCGATTTCCAGACCTCGCTGAGCAAATATCAGCTCGACACGCTGGGCGACGAGCGTGGACAAAAAGTCTGGAACGGCGAACTCGCCACCGAGACCCGGTTGAACGAGGAGGTGACGACGGCGTTCCCGGTGGACCAGGCCATCGGCGAGCTGCAGCCCGGCGTCTATGTGATGACGGCGGCGGCCAAAGGGCCGGGGGCGGCTCGCAGTGACGACGATGATGGCTCGCTGGCGACCCAGTGGTTCATCGTGTCCGATCTCGGCCTCACCGCCTTTTCGGGCAATGACGGCATCCACGTCTTCGTCAATTCGCTGGCTTCCACCGAGCCGATGGCAAAGGCGGACGTCCGGCTGATCGCTCGTAACAACGAGATTCTGGCCACCAGAAAAACCGACGACGCCGGCCATGTGCTGTTCGAGGCCGGCCTTGCCAAGGGCGATGGCGGCCTGTCGCCGGCACTCCTCACGGTGACCGGCGAGAAGGCCGACTATGCCTTTCTCAGCCTGAAGTCGAATGCCTTCGACTTGTCGGACCGCGGCGTCTCCGGCCGTCCGGTTCCGGCCGGGGCCGACGCTTTCGTCTATGCCGAACGCGGCGTCTATCGTGCCGGCGAGACCGTCTATCTCACCGCGCTGCTGCGTGACGGGCAGGGCAATGCCGTGACGGCCGGGCCGATGACGCTGGTGATCGAGCGACCCGACGGCGTCGAGTTCCGACGCGCTGTCCTGCAGGACCAGGGAGCGGGCGGGCGCAGCCTGACCCTGCCGTTGAATTCGGCGGTTCCGACCGGCACCTGGCGCGTCCGCGCCTTCACCGATCCGAAGGCGCCGGCGGTCGGCGAGACCACCTTCATGGTCGAGGATTACGTCGCGGATTGTATCGAATTTGATATATCTTCCAAGGACAAGCAGATTAAAGCCGATGTTCCTGTAGAACTTAAGGTCGATGGTCGCTTCCTGTATGGCGCACCGGCATCCGGCCTCGGCCTCGAGGGCGACCTTCTGGTGGTCTCGGCTGCCGAACGTCCCGGCTATCCCGGCTATCAGTTCGGCCTCGCCGACGAGGGCCTGGCCAGCAACGAGCGGACGCCGATCGAGGATCTGCCCGAGGCGGACGCAAACGGTTCGGCGACTTTCCCGGTCAGCCTGCCGGCGACGACGTCGTCCGGGACCCGGCCGCAGGAAGCCCAGATCTTCATCCGCATGACCGAAACTGGCGGCCGCGCTGTCGAGCGCAAACTGGTGCTGCCGGTCGCGCCAAAGGCCCCGATGATCGGCGTGAAGCCTGACTTCAAGGACAAAAGCGTCGTCGAGGGCGACAATGCTGCTTTCGACGTCGTTGTCGTGTCGCCTGAGGGGACTGCGCAGGCGCGCGGCGGGCTGCGCTACGAGCTCCTTAAAATCGAGTCGCGCTATCAATGGTATAGGCAAAATTCGTCCTGGGATTACGAGCCGATCAAATCCACCAGACGCGTTGCCGATGGCGATCTCGTCGTCGCGGTCGACAAGCCAACGCGGATTTCGCTGCAGCCACAGCCGGGGCGCTATCGGCTGGATGTGAAGGGCAATGAGGCGGACGGGCCGGTGACGTCGCTGCAATTCGATGTCGGCTGGTATTCGGACGGCAGCGCCGACACGCCGGATTTGCTCGAAACGTCGATCGACAAGCCGGAATATGCGTCCGGCGAGACGATGACCGTTTCGGTCAATGCGCGCACAGCGGGTCGTTTGACCGTCAATGTCATCGGCGACCGGCTGCTCACGACGACCAGCATTTCGGTCAAGGAAGGCGCCTCGAAAGTCACGATTCCTGTCGGAAAGGACTGGGGAACGGGCGCATATGTTGTGGCAACCTTGCGGCGTCCTCTGGACAGCACAGCGGCACGCATGCCCGGTCGCGCGATCGGCCTCAAATGGTTCGGCATCGACAAGAAGGCCCGCACCCTCGACGTCGCGCTGACGCCGCCGGCTCTGGTGCGACCGAGCACGACGATGAAACTCCCAGTCAAGCTCGGCGGGCTCAATCCGGGCGAGGACGCCAAGGTCGTCGTGGCTGCCGTGGATGTCGGTATTCTCAACCTGACCAATTACAAGCCGCCGGCGCCGGATGACTATTATCTGGGCCAGCGCCGTATGACGTCGGAAATCCGCGACCTCTACGGACAGCTCATCGACGGCATGCAGGGCACGCGGGGCCAACTCCGCAATGGCGGCGACAGTGCGGGCGCGGAGCTGCAGGGCTCGCCGCCGACGCAAAAGCCGCTGGCGCTGTATTCCGGTATCGTCACGGTGAAGGCCGACGGCACCGCGGAGATCGACTTCGAGATTCCCGAATTCGCCGGCACCGCGCGGGTGATGGCGGTGGCCTGGACTGCGACCAAGCTCGGCCGTGCGAATGTCGATGTCACGGTGCGCGATCCCGTGGTGCTGACGGCGACGCTGCCGCGGTTCCTGCTGTCGGGTGACAAGGGAACCATGTCCTTCGATATCGACAATGTGGAAGGCGCGGCGGGCGACTATACGGTCAGCGTGAAGACAACGGGCCCGGTGAAGCTCACCGGCAATCCGTCCACCACGGTGAAGCTGGCGGCCAAGCAGCGCACATCCATGGCGCTGGCTGTGGATGCGAGCGGCGCCGGGCGGGCGATGTTCGATGTCGACATCAAGGGACCGAACGGGCTGACGCTGGCACGGCATTATGAGCTCGACGTCAAGGCGGCCACACAGATTCTGGCGCGGCGTTCGATCCGCACGCTGGCGAAGGGCGAGAGCCTGACGCTGACCTCGGACATGTTCGCCGATCTCGTGCCGGGCACCGGCGGCGTGTCGCTGTCGGCCAGCCTCTCCACCGCGCTGGATGCGGCCACCATTCTCAAGGCGCTGGATCGCTATCCCTATGGCTGCTCGGAGCAGATCGCCAGCCGCGCAATGCCGCTGCTTTATGTCAACGATCTCGCCGCTGGCGCCCATCTGGCGATGGATACCTCCGTCGATCAGCGCATCAAGGACTCCATCGACCGGCTGCTGGCGCGGCAGGGCTCCAACGGTTCGTTCGGCCTGTGGTCGTCGGGTGGCGACGATCCGTGGCTCGATGCCTATGTCACCGACTTCCTGACGCGCGCGCGTGAAAAGGGCTTTGCAGTGCCGGACGTGCTGTTCCGCGCCGCGCTCGACCGCGTTCGCAACTCGGTGGTCAATGCCGCCGAGCCGGAGAAGGATGGCGGCCGTGAACTCGCTTACGGTCTCTATGTGCTCGCCAAGAACGGCACGGCGCCGATCGGAGACCTGCGCTATCTCGCCGACACCAAGCTGAACAATCTGGCGACGCCCATCGCCAAGTCGCAGCTTGCCGCCGCGCTGGCGCTGGTCGGCGACCGCGTGCGTGCGGAGCGCGTCTACAACGCAGCGGTCGAGAGCCTGCAGCCGAAGCCCGTGATCGAATTCGGCCGCACCGATTTCGGCTCCGCGCTGCGCGATGCGGCGGCATTGGTCTCGCTCGCCAGCGAAGGCAATGCGCCGCGGGCGACACTGACCCAGGCAGTGCAGCGCGTCGAGGCCGCGCGGGGTCTGACGCCGTTCACCTCGACGCAGGAGAATGCGTGGCTGGTGCTGGCGTCGCGTGCGCTGGCCAAGGAAGCCAACACGCTGTCGCTCGACCTCAACGGCGGCCCCGTGAAGTCGGCGCTCTATCGCAGCTACAAGGCGGCAGAACTGACCGGCGTGCCGATCAAGATCACCAATACCGGCGAGACGCCGGTGCAGGCGGTCGTGTCGGTCACCGGCGCGCCGGTGACACCGGAGCCCGCGGTAGCGAACGGCTTCAAGGTCGAGCGCAGCTATCACAAGCTTGACGGAACGCCGGCCGATGTCACCAAGGCCAAACAAAACGACCGCTTTGCCGTGGTGCTGAAGATCACCGAAGCCAAACCGGAATACGGGCACATCATGGTGGCGGACTATCTGCCGGCCGGCTTCGAGATCGACAATCCGCATCTGGTGTCGTCGGGCGACAGCGGCAAGCTCGACTGGATCGAGGACGGTCAGGAGGCGGTGAACACTGAATTCCGCGACGACCGCTTCACCGCCGCCATCGACCGCAAGGCCAATGACAAGGCGGTGTTCACGGTCGCCTATATCGTGCGAGCGGTCTCGCCCGGCAAATATGTGCTGCCGCAAGCCTATGTGGAGGACATGTACAATCCCTCGCGCTATGGCCGCACGGGTACGGGCAGTGTCGAGGTTGCGAAGGCGAAATGAGCGAGGGGCCGCACACTCCTGTGTCGTCCCCGGGCTTGACCCGGGGACCCAGCTTTGGCCCGGAGCGCGGCGCAAAGATGGATGGCCGGGTCAAGCCCGGCCATGACGTGGGGAGAGGGCGGAGCATCCTTAAACGCGTAGCGCTCGGCGTTGCAGCGTTCGCAGTCATCACCGCCGCCGCGCTCGCGGCGTGGGTCCACTCCCTCGGCCCATTGCCGCTCGAAAAAGCCAGCATTGTCTCCACCACCGTTGTCGATCGTAACGGCAAGCTGCTGCGCGCTTACGCCATGTCCGATGGACGCTGGCGGCTGCCGGTGACATCGAGTGCATCGGTGGATCCCGGCTATCTCGACATTCTCCTTGGCTATGAGGACAAGCGCTTCTACGACCATCACGGCGTCGATCCGCTCGCGCTTGGTCGCGCCGCGTTCCAGCTCGTGATGCGCGGGGAGATCGTATCGGGCGGCTCCACCATCACCATGCAGGTAGCGCGGCTGCTGGAGCCGCGGCACGAGCGCTCGGTGCAGGCAAAGATCCGTCAGGCGGTGCGCGCGCTGCAGCTCGAACGGCAGATGAGCAAGGAGCAGATCCTCGATCTGTATCTCACGCTGGCGCCGTTCGGCGGCAATCTCGAAGGTGTTCGCGCAGCCTCCATCGCCTATTTCGGCAAGGAGCCGAAGCGGCTGTCGCTGGCGGAATCGGCGCTGCTGGTGGCGCTGCCGCAATCGCCGGAACATCGCCGGCTCGATCGCCATCCCGGCAATGCCCGCGTCGCGCGCGACCGCGTGCTGGAACGGATGGTCGGCGAGGGACGTGTTTCCGCGGCGGATGCCATGCAGGCGAAAGCCGTGGGCGTGCCCAAGCTGCGCAAGCCGATGCCGATCCTGGCGCCGCACGCCGCCGATCAGGCGGCTTCGCTGCGCAAGGATGAGCCCATCATCAAGACGTCGCTCGATTCCGGCATCCAGCAGGCGCTGGAAGCGCTGGCGCGCGACCGCGCGGCTGCGCTCGGCAACAATATCTCCATCGGCATCCTCGCCGTCGACAATGAGAGCGGCGATATTCTCGCTCATGTCGGCTCCGCCGATTATTTCGATGACCGCCGGGCAGGGCAGGTGGACATGACCCGCGCCGTCCGCTCGCCCGGCTCGACGCTCAAACCCTTCATCTACGGCCTCGCCTTCGAAGATGGTTTCATCCACCCGGAGAGCCTGATCGACGATCGCCCGGCGCGCTTCGGCGCCTATGCGCCGGAGAATTTCGACATGACTTTCCAGGGCACGGTGCCCGTGCGCAAGGCGCTGCAATTGTCGCTCAATGTGCCGGCTGTTGCTCTGCTCGACCGCGTCGGGGCCTCGCGTTTCACGTCGCGCCTCAAACAGGCGGGCGGCAGCCTCGTCCTGCCCCCGGGTGAGGCGCCCGGTCTCGCCATGGGTCTTGGCGGAGTCGGAGTGACCCTGCATGATCTCGTCCTGCTCTATACGGGTGTCGCCCGGCTTGGCAGCGTCAAGCCGCTGCGCGAGTTGATGCAGAAGAATGGCGGCGACGATCGCGAGCCCCTACGGTTGATGGAGCCGGTTGCAGCGTGGCAGGTCGGCAATGTGCTGCTCGGCACGCCGCCGCCGGAGAATGCCGCGCATAACCGCATCGCCTTCAAGACCGGCACGAGCTACGGCTATCGCGACGCTTGGTCTGTGGGCTTCGATGGCCGCATGACCATCGGCATCTGGGTCGGGCGTCCGGATGGCGCACCGGTGCCCGGCCTGATCGGCCGGATCGCCGCCGCGCCGGTGCTGTTCGACGCATTCGCGCGCACCGGCAAGCTGCCTGCGCCGCTGCCCAAGGCGCCGAAGGGAACGCTGGTCGCCGGCAATGCCAAATTGCCATTGCCGCTGCGCCGCTATCGGCCGGCCGGCGACCTGATCCGCACCGGCAGCGAACAGGCGCTGCATATCCAGTTCCCGCTCAACGGTTCTCGGATCGATGCCAGCGGCGGCGAAGGGCAGTTTTCGTCCGTCCCGGTCAAGGTGGCCGGCGGGGTCATGCCCATGACGGTGCTGGTGAACGGCATGGCCGCCGGGGAACTCGACAGCCGCCGGCAGCGGCTGGTCGATCCGCCCGGGCCGGGATTCGTCCGCCTGACCGTCATGGACGCTATGGGCGCCGCGGACACAGTTGTGGTCAGAATTCAGTGACGCCCGGCTAACTGGTTGTGAGAGCGGCGGTTTCAGCGTATGCGACAGCCATATGGCTGAGACCGAATACAGACCCCGCTTTGGCGCCCCCCGCGAGCAGAAACCCCGCGTCGATCCGGGCAATACGCTCGCGCGTGTGCTGGATGTCGTCACCGTGAGCCATGGCCGGGCGGTCGCCTTCCTGACCGTATGCGGGCTGTTGTTCTTCCTGTCGGGCTTTTTCACCATCCCGCCGATCGACCGCGACGAGGCGCGATTCGCCCAGGCGACCAAGCAGATGGTCGAAACCGGCGATTTCGTCGATATCCGGTTCCAGGACGAGGTCCGCTACAAGAAGCCGGTGGGCATCTACTGGATGCAGGCAGTGGTCGTGGAGGCCGCAGAGGCGCTCGGCGTGCCCAATGCCGATGCCCGCATCTGGCTGTACCGGGTACCGTCGCTCATCGGCGCCATCGGCGCGGTGCTGCTGACCTACTGGACGGCGCTGGCCTTCGTGACCCGGCGCGGCGCCGTGCTGGCCGGCCTCATCATGTGCAGCTCGGTGCTGCTCAATGTCGAAGCCCGCATGGCCAAGACCGACGCCATGCTGCTGCTCACCGTGGTCGCCGTGATGGGCGCCATGGCGCGGGTCTATCTCGCCTGGCAGCGCGGCGAGGACAACAAGCAGGGCGGCTGGCTAGAGCCCTTCGTGTTCTGGACCGGCATGGCCGTCAGTATCCTCGTCAAGGGGCCGCTGATCCTGATGTTCGTCGGCCTCACCATCCTGGTGCTCGGCATCTTCGATCGCTCGGTGGGCTGGTTCGGTCGGTTGAAGCCGCTTGCCGGCATTCCCTGGGTGCTGCTGCTGGTGCTGCCTTGGTTCGTGGCGATCTTCATCAAGTCCGGACAGGCATTCTTCAACAATTCGCTCGGCGGCGACATGCTGAGCAAGCTGTCGGCCCAGGAATCCCATGGCGCGCCGCCCGGCACTTATTTTCTGCTGTTCTGGGTGACATTCTGGCCGGGCGCGCCGCTGGCCGGCATGGCCGCGCCGGCGATCTGGCGGGCGCGCCGCGAGCCCGGCGCCCAGTTCCTGCTGGCCTGGCTGGTGCCATCCTGGATCGTGTTCGAAGTCGTGATGACCAAGCTGCCGCATTATGTGCTGCCGCTCTATCCGGCCATCGCGATCCTCATAGTCGGCGCGCTCGAGCGCCGGGTACTGGCGCGCGGCTGGCTCTCGCGCGGCTCGGCCTGGTGGTTTGCCATTCCGGTTCTTGCGGCCGTGGCCGCATTGATCGGCTCCGTCGCCATCGTCCGTCATCCGATGTTCCTGGCTTGGCCGTTTGCGGCCGGTGCGCTGGTGTTCGGCCTGTTCGCCTGGATGATGTATGACAACAACCGCGCCGAACGCTCGCTGCTGTCAGGCGTGGTGGCGGCGTTCTTCATGAGCATCGCTTTCTACGGCGTGTTCCTGCCGTCGCTGCGGCCGGTGTTTCCGAGCGTGCATCTGGCCCGTGCGCTGCGCACGGTGGTTTGCGTCGCGCCGAAGGCGGCGGCTGCCGGCTATCACGAGCCTAGCCTGGTCTTCATGACGGACACCTCCACCTTGCTCACCGACGGCGCCGGCGCTGCCGATTTCCTCGGGCAGGGCAGCTGCCGTTTTGCGCTGGTCGAGTATCGCTCCGAGCGCCAATTTGCCCAGCGCGCCGAGGCGATCGGGCTGCGCTACAACATGTTCACGCGGATCGAGGGCTATAACTACTCGCAGGGCAAGCCGGTCTCGATCGCCGTCTATCGCTCCGAAGGCACGCAGTGATGGCGGCGTCGGGTTACCTGTCGCAACTCGGGACGGTTGTCGGGCAGGCGTTGGCGCAGCTCGTTCGCGCGCCCTCGCATTCGCGCCGGGCGGAAGCGGCGCGCCACTGGGCCAAGCGTTCGCTTGCCTTCGGTGCGCTGACGGCAGCGGTCATCATGACCCTTATGTTCCTGTTCGACGCCTATGAGATCGGGTTGATGCCACCGCGCGGCACCGCCAGCCTGTGGCCGCTGCGCATCGTGACGGATTTCGGCAAATCCGAATATGTGCTGTGGACACTGGTCGGCTTCCTCATCTTGATCGTACTGTTGGCGCCGCGGCTGCAGGGTACGTCGAGGGCGATCTGGCTCAGCGTCGGCACGCGCGTGCAATACATCTTCCTGTCGGTGTGGCTAGCCGTGTTGCTCGGCGAATTGCTCAAGGGCACCATCGGGCGCGGACGGCCTTTTGTGGGCGGCGCTGCCAATGCGTTCAACTTCTCGCATTTCGCCTGGAGCGAGGTCTATGCGAGCTTTCCGTCGGGGCATGCTACCACGAGTTTCGCGCTGGCCTTCGCCGTGGCCGCATTGTGGCCGAAGCTGCGGATGCTGATGATCGCCTATGCCGTGATCATCTGCAGCAGCCGCCTGGTGCTGCTGGCGCATCATCCGAGCGACGTGGTGGCCGGCGGGCTGCTCGGCTGGATCGTCGCCATGGCGGTGCGCTACTGGTTTGCCGCCCGCCATCTGGCCTTCATCATCCGTCCGGGCGGCCGGATCGACCCGTTGCCGGGGCCCTCGGCGGCGCACGTCAAGAGGGTTGCCCGCGAGGCCTTCGCCCCATAATAAGCGGGCGCGCGCGGCCGGCCGCGACAAGTTCCCGCAGCCATGGCGCCAACCGAGAGCCCTGATTTGTCCCTGTCCGACGCTGCTTCCATCGACGTTTCCATTGTCGTGCCCGTGCGCAACGAGGAGGGCAATGTCGCACCCCTGATCGCCGAGATTGCGGCGGCGCTCGATGGCCGCTGGGCCTATGAGATCGTCTACGTCAATGACGGCTCGACCGATCGCACGCCGGCGCTGCTCGCCGAACTGATGCAGCAGCGCGGCAATCTGCGCCGGATCGATCATGCCGCGTCTTGCGGCCAGTCGGCGGCGGTGCGGACCGGCGTGCGCCATGCCCGCGGCGCCATCGTCGCGACGCTGGATGGCGACGGGCAGAACAATCCGGCTTTCTTGCCCGACCTCATCGCGGCCATCGCCGATGGAGGCGGGCGTGTCGGCCTTGCAGCGGCGCAGCGCGTCGGCCGCAAGGATACCGGCTTCAAGAAGTTCCAGTCGCGCATCGCCAACGGGGTGCGCAATGCCGTGCTCAAGGATGGCACCCGAGACACCGGCTGCGGGTTGAAGGCGTTCCGCCGCGACGTGTTCCTGTCGCTGCCCTATTTCGATGGCCTGCATCGCTTCCTCCCGGCGCTGGTGCGCCGCGAGGGATTCGAGATCGCCTATGTGGACGTGATCGATCGCCCGCGTCATTCGGGCGTGTCGAATTACGGCTTCTTCGACCGGCTGTGGGTCGGATTGATGGATCTGGCCGGCGTGTGGTGGCTGATCCGCCGCAAGCGATCGACGCCCCAAGCAACAGAGTTCAAGTAGATGCTGATTCAATACGGTCAGGCGCTCGGTGACTATCTCTATGACGTCTTCGTCGCGAAATTCGACTTCTGGCTCGCCTTTGGCCTGATCGCGCAACTGCTGTTCACCGCGCGCTTCCTGGTGCAGTGGATCTCCAGCGAACGCGCGGGCGCGAGTGTCGTGCCGATGGCGTTCTGGTTCCTGTCCATGGCAGGCGGCTTCATGACGCTGATCTATGGCATCGCCAAGCGCGAGCCGGTGATCATCTTCGGCCAAGCCTTCGCGACGATCATTTATGTGCGCAACATCATGCTGATCGTGAAGAACCGCGGCAGCGGATCGAAGACGCTGTCGAACTAACCTCCCGACACCGTCATCCACCAGTGATTCACGACTTCGGGACTGGTGAGCTGAACGGTCGCGGACGCCTCGCGCTGGCTCTTGCGATAGGCGCTGGCAGTGACGCCGAAGCGGGCGCGAAAGCTGCGGCTGAAATGCGATTCGCTGCTGAAGCCGAGATCGGCGGCCAGTTTCGACAGACGCCGCGTTTCCAGGGGGTCGCTGAGTGCCGCCTGCACCGCGAGCAGCCGGCGTTCCTGCACATAGCGCATGATGCCGCCGTGATCGGCGAAGACGCGATACAGCGATGCGCGCGAGATCTCGAGCTTCTGCGCCAACCATTCCGGCGAAAGGTCGGGCGAGGCGAGATTGTCGCGGATCACGGCCTCCGTCAGTGCCAGAATGGTTTCGTCGGCCTGCTTCTGCGCTTCGAGCATCACGTCCGGCGCCGCAGTCAGCAGGCGCCTGAGAAAGGCCACGGTCTCGGCGACGGTCGCCTCGACATCCGACTCGGTCAATTGAGCGCTGCGTTCCTGCAGCGAGCGGATATGGGCCGCGAGCAGGTTATTCCGAAAGCTGTCGAGCCGCGGCTTCATCGTGTCGAGCGGCACGCCGTCCAGCAGCATGCGGGGGACGATGAGCGAGATCGTGCTGGACGCGAATGCCTTGGTGTTGACGGGGTGAGCGAGGTCGATCATGGCGACCTTGCCCGGGCCGATCGTGGTCTGCTGCCCGGTGATCTCGCCGTTGAAGCCGCCTGTCATGTAGAGATGCAGCAGCAAGTGGTCCGGCGTCACCGCAATCCGTCCGGCGTCGCGCACGAAATCCTGCGCAGTGAAGGCGACCTTGGCGATGATGATGTTGCCGATGATGACACCAGAAGCCGAACCGGTCGGTGTCTTTTTACCGGGGCCGGCAGCACGAGGCTCGAACAGCGGTGCGAGCACTGCGCTCCAGGTAGCGAAAGCTGTGACTTCGTCCAGACCGGATGTGACGTAGTAGAGACGTGGAAGCGACGGCGACATGACGTGCGAACTGTACTTTGCAAGATGTTCAGTCGGACCAACGAGCTCTGTCCGCAGTAAACTGGCTTTCTGTTCTAGCTACGTTAGCTGCGCACGACGACGGATACATTAGTTGCAACTCCGTTAGTTGTATTCGTGGTGAATGGCGCTCTGCGTTGAGCGCGTCCTATCGTTAACGCCGGTTTCGCGCGTGTGGTTTCTGCACGGCATCTTGGAACCCGGCGTAATTTTGACGAATGAGACGCTGGATCAAGACAAACCGCAAGCTGCGTATGGGATAAGCCATGATCGCGCTGTCCTAGCGAAATTCGCTCATACTAGAAGTGACCCATCCGTGTTGCGGGCTGGGGAATGTCCCGACGCCGGATACGAATGGGGCCTATGCCTGCAGTACTGCTGCATGCATGAGCGTGTGAGCGAAGGGGACGTTTCGTGACGGCTATCGGGGGAATGCGTCGTGCGTCGACGCTATTTTTGTGCACAACGCTGCTGAGCGGCGCAGCTTTTCCAACTGTTCTTTTCGCTGCGGAAAAATTGCAGACGCCGGATTTGCGAACAGCCGCAAAATCCATGGCCAAGCTCGCCTTGACCGTCGATCAGAAGCAGAGCCTCGCTGACGCGCTGCAAAAGGGCGAACTCGGCCTGATTGCGCAGGTCTATGAAAGCACCTATCGCACGCCTGGACTGCGGGATGCGGTCGTTCAGCATGTCTCGCGCCTTGCGCCGTCGTCGCTGCGCAACGTCACCACCGCCGCCGATCTCGGCGTTCTGACCTCGGGGCAGCCGATGATGCTGTCGCCGCGCTCGGAGCAGATTCTTGCGTCGCGCGTGGCGAACCTCTCCGGCATCGGCGCCAGCGCGTATCAGAACGTCACGCAGGCCGTGAACCCCACGCCGAATGTGCTCAATCCGCCGAGTGCTGCCGACCAGACATGGCATCTCGACATGATCCACGCGCAGCAGGCGTATAATCGCGGCTTCACCGGCTCTGGCGTCAATGTGACGGTGTCGGACACCGGCTATGACGTCAACAATGCAGGTCTCGGCAACAAGCTGCTGACCAATCTCGGACGCAACTACGTCCTGCCCGCACCGGGGGCTGCCTATAACATCAACCAGCTCGACCCATTGGCCGCCAACGACGCGCACGGAACGCATGTGGCCGGCATCATCGCTGCGCAGAAGCTGGACCCAGCGACCGGCGTCACGATGCATGGTGTTGCCTATGATTCGATGATCATTCCGCTGCGTACGCTGCTTGCGACAGGCTCCACTGCGGCCGTCGCGCCGGGAATCCCGGACGGTACCGTTGCCGGCATGAACTACTTTGCCAATCTGACCAACTCGATGGTTCTCAATGCGAGCTACGGCCCAGGACCCGGCAGGAACGATCCGCCGCAGAAAGTCTGGACGATCTACAACATCGACTCCGAGTTGGATGCTGTCGGCAACGCGCTGGAGAAGGGCAAGATTATCGTCGCGGCGAACGGCAACGCCCGTCAGCATAGTCCGGAGGCCGGTCTCAATCCTTCGGGCCTGTCGCTGATACCGTTCCTGAACCCGCTGAACCAGAAGGCCGCCAGCGTTTATGATGACCAGGGCCAGCTTTACGATCTGACTGGCATCAATAACATGGCCGGCAAAATCATCGGCGTGATGTCCGTCGGCGACAACAAGCTGGCGGCAGGCTATTCGCAATTGTGCGGCGTCACCGCAAGCTGGTGCGTCGCCGCTCCCGGCGGCAATACGGACAATAACGGCCTCGGCGTATATTCGACCGTGCCTTACAACACCTACGGTGCGCTCGAAGGCACATCGATGGCTGCGCCGGTTGTTTCTGGTGCGATCGCGGTCCTGATCCAGGCCAATCCGAGCTACAACGCCCAGGAACTCTCGCGCCTGTTGTTCTCGACCACCGAGGATCTCGGCGACGCCGGCCTCGATGCCGTCTATGGCTACGGCCTCGTGCGGCTCGATCGCGCCACCGACGGTCCGACGACGCTGGCAACCAACGCGACCCAGACGGTTGCTGCCAACACCACAGAATACTGGAGCCGGCTGCTCACCACCCAGGGTGACTTCACCAAGGCGGGCGAGGGCATCCTGACGATCTCCGGCCGCACCAATGCAGGCGGCAACGTTTTCGCGCAGCTCGGCACGCTTGCCGTGGACGGCACGCTGTCGATGACGGCCGGAAACAAGCTGAACGTTGCTCAGCCTGCGACGCTGGCCGGTTTCGGCACCGTGAACGGCGATACTCTCATCGCCGGCACGCTGTCGCCCGGCAAGATGGCCAATATCGGCGATCTCGTCAGCAACGGCGCGGTGGCTCCCGGCACCGTTCTGCAGGGTAATTCGGTGGGTTCGCTGACCTTCAACGGCAATGTCACGCTGACCTCCACGGCCAATACGCGCATCGATATCGACGGCACGCTGATCGTTCCCGGCGGTCCCGGCACCTATGACAAGATCTACGTCACCGGCGCGGGGAACGTGTTCTATGCAGCCGGTACGCTCACGCCGGTTCTCCGCGGCAGCGTCGGTACCGTCAGCAACTACACACCGGCGATCGGCACCGAATTTGCATTCGTGCAGGCGCAGAACGGCGCGCGCACGGCCGGCGCCTTCAACACGCTCGTTCAGCCCACCGCAGGCTTGCCGACCAACGGTCGTTTCGACCTGATCTACAGCGCGACCGCCATTACGCTGGCGGTGACGCCGGCGAGCTTCAGCGCGCTCGCAGCCGGTGACAGCTCCGGCTCCAACTCGCGAGGGATCGCGAACATTCTCGACAGGGATCGTGCGGCGTCCGGCGTAATGCCGACGGCGGCGGAGAAGGCGCTGTACGACGCGCTGTACAACCTGAACACCGAAGCGGAATTCGACAAGGCGCTCGACCAGCTTGCCGGCCCCGGCCAGCCGGCGATTGCCGCGGCATCGCTGCAGGCATTTGCCGGCTTCCTCGGCGCCATCGGCGGCCGTCAGGATTCGCTCAGCTTCGGCAGCGAGGCCGGCCAGAACGGCACCGCGCAGAATTTCGCGCTCTCCTATGCCGGCCGCAACATGATGACGGCGGAGTCGAACTCGGCCATGAACGCTCTCGCCAGCATCACGCCGGCACAGCGCGTGCAGGATGGCTGGACCATGTGGGGCCAGGGTTTTGGCCGCACCAGCCGGGTCGGCGACAGCGGCGACTTCTCGGGCTCCAAGGCGACCAGTGCCGGCTTCACCCTCGGTGCCGACCGCTGGTTCTCGAACAACCTGATCGCCGGTGGCGCGTTCGGTTATGCACGCACCACCGCGACAAGCACCGACATCAAGGGCAGCTCGGATACCTATGCCGGCGCTGCCTATGCAAGCTGGACGCCCGGCGCAGCCGTGTTCGACTTCCGCATCGCCGCCGGTCCGAGCCAGATGTCCACGACGCGCCAGATCATCCTCGCGTCGAACGGGCTGCAGGGCAGCGCGAACGGCATCGGCGTCGGCACGTCGTTCGAGGCCGGCTATCGCTTTGCGATCGCGCCCGACGTGATCCTGAAGCCTTATGTCGGCGTGAACTGGCAGGGCTTCCGCCGCGACGGCTATAGCGAAAGCCAGGTGCCGATCGGCCTCGTCTATGCTGCGCAGACCTACGACAAACTGATGACCACGGCCGGCGCTGCCATCAGTGCGAAACTCCGCACCACCGACGGCACCACGCTGGTCCCGGAAGTGAAGCTCGGCTGGGGCTACGATCTGCGCGACACCACGCTGACGAGCCAGGCGGCTCTGCTCGACGAGTCATTTCTGGTCACTGCAGCTTCGCCCGGCCGCAGCGCCGCGCTGGTCGGCGCCAAGCTGTCGGGCTGGCGCACCGAAACGTTCCGGCTGTTCGGCGCCTATAACGGGGAGTATCGCAGCAATGCGACAAGCCACCAGCTCTCGGCCGGCGCGCGCTTCAACTGGTGATGTCTTCGGCTGACGCGGGCCAAAGGTCCGCGTCAGGATTGGAGGCTGTAGGATGGGTTGAGCGCAGCGAAAACCCATGCTGTCCGTCGATAGTTGCAGGCTCCGCCGATGGGTTGTCGCTCCGGCGCTATGCGCTTGCGCTCAACCCATCCCACGATGCGCTTATGGCTGTGCGGCTAGCTCGCGGCTTTCAGCGCCGCAAAACCACGATCCAGATCCGCCTTGAGATCGTCGAGACTCTCAAGGCCGATATGCAGCCGTAATGCAGGGCCGCCCGGCGCCCATCTGGTCGCCGTGCGATAGTCGCTGCAGTCGAACGGGATGATCAGGCTTTCGAAGCCGCCCCATGAATAGCCCATGCCGAACAGTTTGACGGTGTCGAGCAGGGTATCGACGGCCTTCTGCGAGACAGGCTTCAGCACAATGCTGAACAGGCCGGAAGCACCAGTGAAGTCGCGCTTCCAGATGGCATGGCCGGGATCGTCGGGCAGAGCAGGGTGCAGCACCTTCAGCACCTCCGGCCGCGCCTTCAGCCATTGCGCCATTTCAAGCCCGGCGCGCTGATGATGGGCGAGGCGGACCGACATGGTGCGAAGGCCGCGCAGCGCAAGGAAGACGTCATCCGGCCCCGCACAGGTGCCGAGCAGTTTGATGCCTTCGCTGATCTTCGGCCACGTCGTCTCATTGGCCGAGATGGTGCCGAACATGATGTCGGAATGGCCGCCGATATATTTTGTTGCGGCCTGGATACTGATATCGACGCCGTGCTCGAGCGAGCGGTGATAGAGCGGCGTCGCCCAGGTGTTGTCGTCGATGACCAGCGCGCCATGCTTGTGGGCGATGCCGGCGATGACGGGCACGTCCGGCATTTCGAAGGATTGCGAGCCGGGCGCCTCGACCATCACGGCGCGCGTGTTCGGTCTGATCAGCGCCTCGATGCCGGCGCCGATCAGGGGATCGAAATAGGTGGTCTCGATGCCGTAACGCACCAGCATGCCATTACAGAAATTGCGCGTAGGACGATAGGCGCTGTCGGAGACCAGCAGGTGGTCGCCCGCCTGCAGTACGGACAGAAGCGTGGTCGAGATCGCGGCGAGGCCCGATGGCACGAGGCCGACGCCGGCGCAGCGCGGGCCTTCCAGCGCCATCAGCGCCTGCTGCAGTGCCTTGGTGGTCGGGGTGCCGTGGCGGCCATACTGATATTCGCCGCGATGGGCATGCAGGTCGTCGGCGGTCGGATAGAGCACGGTCGAGCCGCGTACGGTTGGCGGATTGACGAAACCCCACTGGCCGGCGGTGTCGCGGCCGGCGGTGACGATCACCGTGTCGGTATCGAGCGAGGAAGTGCCGTGATTGTCGGATGATGCCATCGAATGCGCCTGCCGGTCTGGTGTTTTGCCGCAGCCAATGGCCCAAATGGCGCGCATCGACTGCCTCGCCACTAAGGCGATACGGCTCGTTCGGCGTCAACCCCTTGACCTGACTGGCAGATCGTTCTCGTCTGCAGGCAATGGCCGCAATATGCGGCATCGATTCGGAAAACTGGATTTGATCTCACTTGCGGCCTGCCGGCCTTTTCGGCTGGCGCGTGGACCGCTATGGAACTGATTGAACGGTTCAGTATTCAGTTCTTCGTGTGTCGCTGTGCCGATCGCCGGTCGGATGGCTCCGACGCCTCAGGAAAGGCTCCTCCATGAAATCCGCGATCTTGATGCTCACCCTCGCCATCGCAGCCGGCTGGTCGATGCAGAAAGCGTCGGCGCAAACGCTGAAGACCGTGAAGGACCGCGGTCTGCTGGCCTGCGGAGTCACGCAGGGACTGCCGGGCTTCTCGGCGCCGGACGATCGCGGCAATTGGGCCGGCCTCGATGTGGATCTCTGCCGCGGCATCGCTGCGGCGATCTTCAACGACGCCACCAAGGTGAAATATGTGCCGCTCTCCGCCAAGGATCGGTTCACTGCGCTGCAGTCCGGAGAGATCGACGTGCTCTCGCGGAACACCACCTGGACGCTGTCGCGCGACACCTCGCTGGGTGTGAACTTTGCCGGCATCAACTACTATGACGGCCAGGGCTTTATGGTCCGCAAGTCGCTGAAAGTGAATTCGGCGCTCGAACTCAACAGCGCCTCGGTATGCCTGCAGACCGGCACCACCAATGAGCAGAACCTTGCCGACTTCTTCAAGGGCAACAACATGAAATATGAGGTGGTCGCATTCTCGACCGCCGACGAGGTCGTAAAGGCCTACGAATCGGGCCGCTGCGATGCCTTTACGGCTGACATCTCGCAGCTCTATGCGGAACGCCTCAAGCTGACGACACCCGCCGAGCACGAGGTGCTGCCGCAGGTGATCTCCAAGGAGCCGCTGGGACCCTTGGTTCGCCATGGCGATGACCAGTGGCTCGACATCGTCCGCTGGACGCTGTTTGCGCAGGTCAACGCCGAAGAGCTCGGGATCACCCAGAAGAACGTCGATGAGCAGGCGAAGTCGGACAAGCCGGAATTGAAGCGCATCTTCGGCACCGATGGCAGCCTCGGCGAACAGCTTGGCCTCACCAAGGACTGGTTTCACCGCATCATCAAGGCGACCGGCAATTACGGGGAGAGTTTTGACCGCAATGTCGGCTCGGGATCGAAGCTCGGCATTTCGCGCGGCCTGAACCAGCTCTGGAACAAGGGCGGCATCATGTTCGCGCCGCCGATCCGCTGAGCGCGAAACATCGGGGATCGATGACAGGCGAAGCCAGACGACCGCCGCTGCAACTCGGCGCCCGCCTGCGCCGCGCGTTGGGCGGGCAGGCGGGCTGGCGCGGCTTTGCACTGCAGGTGGTGCTCGTGGTCGCGCTGACGTGGATGGCGCATGCGATCATCGACAATGCGCGCGCCAATCTGGCGACCCAGAAGATCGCATCCGGCTTCGGCTTTCTCTGGAGCACGGCCGGATTTGGCGTCAGCCAGACGCTGATTCCTTACATGGAGTCGGACACCTACTTCCGCGTGCTGCTGGTAGGCCTCACCAACACGTTCGTGGTGTCGCTCGTCGGCATCGTCTGCGCGACCATCATCGGCTTCGTCGTCGGGCTCGGGCGGCTGTCGCCGAACTGGCTGCTGGCGCGGATCGCGGGCGCTTATGTGGAGCTTGTCCGCAACCTGCCGCTGCTGTTCCAGATCCTGTTCTGGTATCTCGCCGTGCTGGCGGCGCTGCCCAATCCGCGCCAGAGCATCAACCTGTTCGACAGCGTGTTTCTCAGCAATCGCGGTTTCGGCATGCCGAGGCCGATCGGCACCGGCGCGCTGGTGCCATTCGTGATCGCGATCGTCGTTGCCGTTGTTTTCGCCATTTCGCTGCGCGCTGTTGCCCGGCGGAAATTGTTCGCGACTGGCCAGCAGATGAGAATCTGGCCGATGGCAGTTGCCGCCGTGATCGGGCTGCCGCTGCTGACCGTTTGGGTGTTCGGCACGCCGCTGACCTTCGAATATCCGGTCCTGCGCGGCTTCAATTTTTCCGGCGGCCTGCGCATCGTGCCGGAATTCGTCGCTCTTGCCGTCGCGCTATCGACCTATTCCGCAGCCTTCATTGCGGAGATCGTGCGCGCCGGTGTGCAATCGGTTCATAAGGGGCAGACCGAGGCCGGAGCGTCGCTGGGCCTGACACGCGGCGAGGTTCTCAGGCTGATCGTGGTGCCGCAGGCGATGCGCGTGATCCTGCCGCCGCTCACCAACCAGTATCTCAACCTCACCAAGAACTCCTCGCTCGCGGTCGCTATCGGCTATCCCGATCTCGTCTCGGTCTTTGCCGGCACGACGCTGAGCCAGACCGGGCAGGCCATCGAGATTGTCGCCATCACCATGGCGATCTATCTGGTGATTTCGCTGTTCACGAGCGCGCTCATGAGCGTCTATGGCTGGCGGATATCGCGGAGCATGGGCACATGAGCGAGACCGCCTATGTCGCGAAAACCATGATTGCACCGCGCTCAGCGCCGGTGCGCACCACCGGCGTATTCGGCTTCGTACGTACGCGGCTCCTGAACTCGCCGACGAACATCCTGCTCACCGTCGCCTGCATTCTGCTGCTCTGGTTCACCATTATCCCGACCGTTCGCTTCCTGCTCGTCGATGCGGTCTGGCAGGGCGGCGATCGCAATGCCTGTTTGCCGGAAACGGTCGGCCGACCCGTCGGCGCTTGCTGGCCGTTCATTCAGGCGAAGCTGTCGCAGTTCATTTACGGCTTCTATCCCGAAGCCGAGCGCTGGCGTGTCGATCTGACTTTCCTGATCGGCGCCTTGCTGCTGTTGCCGCTGCTGATCCCGCGGCTGCCGGCCAAAGCGATCAACGCCGCGCTCTTCTTCCTCGCATTCCCCGTTGTCGCCTTCTTCCTGTTGCATGGTGGCTATGGCGGGCTGACAGTCGTGCCGACGCGTTTGTGGGGTGGCATGCTGGTGACGCTGGTCGTCGCCATCACCGGCATCGTCGCCTCCATGCCGATCGGCATCGCGCTGGCGCTGGGGCGGCGCTCGAGCATTCCGCTGATCCGTTTCGGCTCCATCGTCTTCATCGAATTCTGGCGCGGCGTACCCCTGATCACCGTGCTGTTCTTTGCGACCTATATGCTGCCGCTGTTCCTGCCCGGCAATTTCAGCGTCGACGGCCTCGTGCGCGTGCTGATCGGCGTCGCACTGTTTGCCGGCGCCTATAATGCCGAGGTGATCCGCGGCGGCCTGAACGCGATTCCATCAGGGCAGGCGGAGGCGGCGAGCGCGCTCGGCCTGTCGTGGTGGAAGACGACGCGCCTCGTGGTGTTGCCGCAGGCGCTGCGTCATGTCATTCCCGGCCTCGTCAACAGCTTCATCGCGCTGCTGAAGGACACCTCGCTGGTATCCATCGTTGCCCTGTTCGATCTGCTCGGGCAATTGCGCGCGGCCTTCGCCGATCCCGCCTGGTCGTCACCGACCACATTGTTCACGGGTTTCGCCTTCACCGGCATCATCTATTTCGTGCTGTGCTTCGGCATGTCGCGCTATTCGCTGTTCGTCGAGCACCGGCTCAACGCGCATCGACGGAGTTGAGATCAATGGGCGTGACCGCAAATCCGATCGTCGGCATTAACGGCCTCAACAAGTGGTTTGGCGACTTTCATGTCCTGCGCGACATCGATCTCGCTGTCGGCACCGGCGAACGCATCGTCATCTGCGGACCGTCCGGCTCAGGCAAGTCGACACTGATCCGGTGCATCAATGCGCTTGAGGAGTTTCAGGAGGGCCGCATCACCGTTGACGGCATCGAACTCGGCCCCAGTCTGCGCCGGGTCGATGACATTCGCCGCGAGGTCGGCATGGTGTTCCAGAGCTTCAATCTGTTCCCGCATCTCACTGCGCTGGAGAACTGCACGCTGGCGCCGATCTTCGTGCGGCATATGCCGAAGAAAGACGCCGAAGCCGCGGCGATGAAATATCTCGAACGCGTGCGTATTCCCGACAAGGCGCGTGCCTATCCCGGCCAGCTTTCCGGCGGCCAGCAGCAGCGTGTCGCCATCGCACGCGCGCTGACGATGAATCCGAAGGTGATGCTGTTCGACGAACCAACCTCGGCGCTCGATCCCGAAATGGTCAAGGAGGTGCTCGACACCATGGTCGATCTCGCCGATGAGGGCATGACCATGCTGGTGGTGACCCACGAAATGGGATTCGCCCGTCAGGTGGCTGACCGGATCGTCTTCATGGATTCCGGGCAGATCATCGAAGTGAACAAACCCATGGCGTTCTTCGATCATCCAGAGCACGAGCGAACGAAGCTTTTCCTCGGGCAGATCCTGCGCTGAGCGGCATCATACCTTCTCGAACGGCACCTGGATATCGCTCTTCCGCTCCAGCCATTCCGGCACCGGCAGGTTCTTGCTGCGCATGAAGGCCGGGTTGAACAGCTTCGATTGATAACGTCCGCCGGAGTCGCACAGGATCGTTACGATGGTCTTGCCGGGACCGAGCTGCTTGGCGAGGCGAATGGCGCCGGCGATATTGATGCCGCTGGAACCGCCAAGGCAAAGGCCTTCGTGTTCCAGCAGTTCATAGATGACGGCGACAGCCTCTTCATCGGAAATCAGAAACGCGTCATCGACGGTGCGCTTGGCCTGCTGAGCGATCGGAGTGATACGGCCGAGGCCGATGCCTTCGGTGATCGATCCTCCAGGCGACGCTTTGGCTTCGCCGGTCTTGAAATACTCATACATTGCCGCGCCGTGTGGATCGGCGCAGCCGATCACGACGCCCTTGTTCTTTTCCTTCAGATAGGTGCTTGTGCCGGCAAGGGTGCCGCCGCTACCGACCGCACAGATAAAGCCGTCGATCTTGCCGTCGGTCTCTTGCCAGATCTCGGGTCCGGTCGACTCATAGTGAGCTTTGGCGTTGTCGAGATTGTTCCACTGATCGCCGAACAGCACGCCATTTGGTTCGGTCTTGCGAAGCTGATCGGCGAGCCGCTTGCCGACATGCTGGAACTGGTTCGGATTGGAATAGGGAACGACGGGCACTTCGATCAGCTCGGCACCGGCGAGCTTCAACATGTCCTTCTTTTCCTGGCTCTGCGAATCCGGGATGACGATGATCGTCCGATAGCCGCGTGCACTGGCGACCACAGCAAGACCAATGCCGGTGTTACCGGCGGTCGACTCCACCACCAGACCGCCGGGCCTCAGGTCGCCGCGCTTCTCGGCTTCCAGGATCATCCATTTGCCGGCACGATCCTTCACCGACTGGCCGGGATTCATGAATTCGGCCTTGCCGAGAATGGTGCAGCCGGTGAGTTCGGAGGCGCGCTTCAGCTTGATTAGGGGCGTGTTGCCGATGGCCTCGACGACGTCTTTGTTGAAAATCATGAGCCTGCAATTCTCGAAGCGATTGACGATGCTGCGCTCAACCTAGTGAACGCCGCGAGGTCATACAAGGGAAGCGCGGGCAGGACAGGGCGTCTCGACGCAGACGCCTCATTTCGCTTTTGCGAAGACCACTTGCCGCACGTCGATATTCCCTGACAAGAAACCAGCCTCGCAATAGGCCAGGTAGTATTCCCATAGACGGCGGAAGCGGTCATCGAAACCGAGCGATGTCAGGTTCGGCCACGCGGCGCGGAAATTATCTCTCCAGGATGCCAGCGTTCTGGCATAATCGAGCCCGAAAACGCGCTCCCGGATGACAGGCACGCTGAAGCGCTCGCCGAGCGATTTCAGGATCTCGGGCGAGGGCAGCATGCCGCCCGGAAATACGTAGCGCTGGATAAAATCGACCTCGTTGCGATAGGTCTGGAAGAACCTGTCCTGGATGGTGATGGCCTGAATGCCGGCAAGGCCGCCGGGCAGCAGGCGATCACGGATCTGCGAGAAGTAGCGCGGCCAGAATTGCTCGCCGACCGCCTCGATCATTTCGATCGACGCAATGCGGTCATACATGCCGCGTTCGTCGCGATAGTCCTGGAAGCGGATTTCGACCCTGTCGGCGAGTCCGGCGTCCTGCATGCGCTTGCGCGCGAAATCGCGTTGCTCGGCGCTGATGGTGAGACCGACCACGTGGGCGTCGTAGTGTCTTGCTGCATATTCTGCGAACCCACCCCAGCCGCAGCCGATCTCCAAAACCTTCTGGCCGGGCTTGAGATCGATGGCTTCGGCAAGCCGGCGATACTTGTTGCGCTGGGCTGCGGTGAGATCCTGCGTGCCGTCCTCGAAGATTGCCGACGAATAGGTCATGCTTGGATCGAGCCAGGCGGAATAGAACGCATTGCCGATATCGTAGTGCGCGTAGATGTTCTTGCGCGCCTGCCGCTTGGTGTTGCGGTTGAACCAGTGCCGGACGACCTGAACCAGCCGCATCAGCGGATTGTTGCCGAGCATCGACTGGATCAGATCGTGATTGACGCAGAACAGATAGAGGAATTGCGTGAGATCGGGCGTGTCCCAGTCGCCATGCAGATAGGCCTCGGCGATGCCGATATCGCCGCCGTTGATCAGGCGAGACGCGAAGGCGTAACTGTGGACCGTCATTTCCGCGGCAGGCCCCGGCTCGCGGCCACCGAGCCGGTAGCGGCGACCGTTCGGTAGCGTCACGTCCAGCGTGCCGCGGGTCAGATGCGCGCCAAAGCCGAGCGCCATACGGACGATCCTGGGCAGGTCCGCCAGGATGCGAGCCGCGTTTTCCGGTGTGACGCTTTCAGGAGCGGTCAGAGTAAGCTCAGACATGCGTATCCGCCGTCAAAATTTGCGTTGTGCGTTGCGAGAACGCTCAGCGTGCCAATGACTTTGCGGAAATATAAGCGCGGCTTTGTTCGCTCGCCAAGCCGGTATTTCCGGCATGGCCCGATGGTCTCGGGACGAAACGCGCGCCTTTGAGCCACAGCCGCAGCGCTTCCCAGTAGATCGCGGCCATGATCTTGAAGGTGACCAGCGGCAGCCCGAAGAAGGAGCGCAGCAGCGCACGCGAGGTCAGCGGACCGCGACGGCCATGGAAGGTTGCGGCCAGCAACGGGCCGTCGGCATCGGTTTCCAGGATCCGCAGCTTCACCACATCGGCTGGCGGCGAGACACGGAAATGATAGCGCATGGCAGTCTCGATGAAGGGGGAAACGTAGAAGAGCTTGTCCTGTATCTGCCGGATGCCGGAAGCGGTATGTTCGCCGGCTCTGATCGGCAGAACGTAGGGATGGATGTCGCCAAAGGTGTTGCGCACTTCGTAGATGATCAGTGCGAGCGCGCCGTCCGCCCGGTAGCAGAAATAGACCGACAGCGGATTGAAGGCGTAACCAAGCAGCCGCGGGTAACAGAGCAGCTCGACCCGGCCGCCGATGAGATCGATACCATGCGCGGCTGCGCACCGCTGTGCATAGGCGCGCAGGGATGAGCCATCGCGCTCGCCGTGGTCTTTCTCATGAAAGCTGTAGAGTGCAGCACGATTGACTCCGAACAGGCGCGCTGTCCGGTCGGCATCATCCAGCCGATCGAGATCGATCAGCAGGCTCATGACGCGATAGGTGAACCGATGGCCCATCGGTTTCAGGCGCGCATGCATGACCTTGCCAAAATAGAGCGCTGCCGGTGCCTTCGTCATCGAAGTGTCGGTCACGATCGCTACTCCGCAGCTTCCGCCAGTTCCGCAGGGGCCATTCGCCACGGCACCGTGGCGCCGAGCGCTTCGGCGATGGCAAGTCCCGACCGCACGCCGTCCTCGTGAAATCCGTATCCGGTCCAGGCGCCGCAGAACCAGGTATGGCGCTTGCCCTGGATGTCACCGAGCCGCCTCTGTGCCGCAAACGCTCTGGCGTCATATTGCGGATGCTCGCAAGTGTAACGGCCGAAGGTCAATGACGGATCCGGCGGAAAGGGCGGATTGAGGCTGACGAAAAGCGGTTTGTCGTCCGGCAGTCCCTGAAGCTGGTTCATCCAGTAGGTGACCGCGACGTCGTTGATATGAGCGCCGTCGCGCTTCCAGCGCAGGAAATTCCACGAGGCCCATGCCTTGCGGCGCTTCGGCATCAACCTGGCGTCGCGATGCAGATAGACGATGTTCGGCGCATAGCCGATGTCGCCGAGCACGGCTGTCTCTTCCACGCTCGGATCAGACAGCAGCGTTAGTGCCTGATCGCTGTGAGTGGCGACGACGACGTGATCGTAGAGGTCGTGATGACCACGGCTGTCATGCACCATGACGCCGTGAGCGGTGCGCTCGATGGCAGTGACCGCGCAGCCGAGCCGAAGGTGATCGCCGAAGGCCGCGGTTAGCTTCTCGACATAGCGCTGGCTGCCGCCTTTCACCGTGCGCCAGACCGGGCGGTCATATTGCAGCAAACGATGATTGCTGAAGAACGTGACAAAATTCTCGGCCGGAAAATCGAACATGCGGTCTGCCGACGCGGACCAGATGGCGGCGCCCATCGGCGCCAGATAGTCGGTGAGGAGGCGCGGTGCGAATTTCCGCCAGCGGAAGTAGTCGCCGAGAGTCATCATGCCGAGCAAGCCGGCTGCATGATCCTTCATGCTTTGCTCGTTGAAGGTGAGGATGCCGCGCAGCATCCGCAAATAGGACGGCGATAGCACATTGCGCTTTTGCGCAAACAGGCCGCGCGCCGTATCCACCCAGTTGTTGCCGCCGCCCTTCCATTCGAACCGGCCGGCATCGGCGCTGACGGCGAAGCTCATGCAGCTATCGACCGTCTCGACGCCGAGATGGGCGAAAAGGGCGGTGAGATCGGGATAGTTGAGCTCGTTGTAGACGATGAAGCCGATGTCCACCGCGATCACCTCGCCGCCATAATCTATCGTCACGGTGTGGCTGTGGCCGCCGGGGCGCAACTCGCGGTCATAGACCGTGACGGGATAGCGATGCGACAGTGCCCAGGCGGCGGCGTTGCCGGCTATTCCCGTTCCGATCACTGCGATGCGCATTCCGAGGTCCCGTCAGGCGTTGAAATGATAAGCGAGCTACGGCCGAAATCGGCCGAGGGTTTCACCGGCAAAACGGAGGACGGAGCGAGGCATCGGGGGCAGCAATATCCGGACACATGAAATCTTCGTAAGCCGGGGCCGGGCGTATGGTCGGTCGCAGCCAGGATAGCGCAGTGAAATAAGGGAAACTGTGCAAATGGGATCGCTCCGGACAGTCTAACGCCCCGTGGCGTCTTGCACGCTTCAGCACTGAAGAACACTGTCCGCGGCATCCGCGGGCGGCTAGAATAGCCCCTCGTTTCATTGTCTTTGCATCACCCGGTGAACGTGTCGCAGCCTGCCTCCATCAATGCTCGGATTCCCAGTATTTTACGGGACTGCCGGCCCAAGACGCTCAGGTCACGGCTGTGACCGGAGCGCTGTCGCGAATCATCGGTCGGGTATTCGTGGCGTTTGCGATCGCCGCGACATCTGCCGGCTGCATGCTGACGTCCGATTTGCCGAATCCGGCTCTGGATATTCCGCCCGCCTACCGAGAGGCCGGGACCGCTAGGCCGGGCGCTGCGACGCCGGCGCTCGACTGGTGGCGGGGCTTTCGCTCCCGCGAGCTGACTGAGCTCATGGAAGAGGCGCAGATCGTCAATCTGGACATCGCCGCGGCTGTCGCGCGGCTGCGACAGGCCGATGCTCAGGCACGAATCACGGGTGCTGCCTTGCTGCCGACCCTGAGCGCGGGCGGCCAGGAGACCTATGCGCGGACCTCGGGCTCGAGCGCCAGTGGTCTGACCAATAACGGCCGCGAGATCACTAATTTCCAGGCGTCGCTGTCGGCGAGCTATGAGATCGACTTCTGGGGCAAGAACCGCGATGCCGCACTGGCGGCCGAAGAGACCGCCAATGCCAATCGCTTCGACCGCGATGTGGTGGCGCTCACGACGCTCGCGGCCGTCGCCAATGCCTATTTCCAGGTGGTGACCTCGCAGGATCGCATCCGCACCGCCGAGCGCAATATTGCCAGTGCGCAGCGCATTCTCGACGCCATCAAGCAGCGGCTCAGCGCTGGCACGGGCACCGATCTCGACGTTGCCCAGCAGGAGAGCGTGCTCGCCAATCAGCGCGCCGCCGTGCCGCTGTTGCGCACCACGCTGGCGCAAAATGCAAATGCACTGGCAACGCTGGTGTCACGTCCGCCGGAAAGCGTCCGCGTGGTCGGTGGTTCGCTGAACAACATCAGTGCTCCAAGAGTGACGCCGGGCCTGCCGTCGGAGCTGCTGACCCAGCGACCGGACATCCGCCGTCAGGAAGCCCAGCTCGCCGCCGCAACCGCCAATGTCGGCAGCGCGCGGGCGCAGTTCTTCCCGACCATCCAGCTTACCGGTTCGGGTGGCTATCAGAGCTCGGCGCTGGTTGCGCTGTTCAATCCCAATGCGGCGTTCTTCAATCTGGTTGGTGGCCTGACCCAACCGATCTTCGATGGCGGCCGCATACAGGGTAATTTCGAGCTCACGCAGGCCCGGCAGGAAGAACTGATCCAGACCTATCGCAAGACGGTCGTCTCGGCCTTTGCCGATGTCGACAATGCCCTTGTGGCGTTGCGGCAAACTGCCGATCGGCTGCGGCTGCAGCGTGAGGTCGTTCGTGCCTCGCGGCGGGCCTTCGAACTGTCCGAGCAGCAATTGCGGGCCGGAACCGCTGACATCGTAACTGTGCTAAACACCCAGCTCACGCTATTCCAGGCCGAGGACACCCTGTCCCAGGCCCAGTTGGCGCGGCTACAGGCGATCGTCAGCCTGTATCAAGCGCTGGGCGGCGGCTGGGAGCCGAAAATGGAAAGACCGGTCAATGCTCTTTAAGCCGGACATGAAAGCCGCCGGTGACGGCGTGACAAAGGTCGCCGGCAAGGCGCGGCGCCGCGTGGTCTCGATCGCGGTGACGCTGCTGATCCTCGGCGGCCTCGGCTATATCGGCTGGCGCGCGATGCAACCGCAGCAGGGCGGCGGCGATTTCCGTCGCGGCGGCTTCCGGCCGGACATGATGACCGTACCGGTACTGGCGACGACGCCGAAGATCGAGGATGTGCCAGTCTATCTCGATGGTGTCGGCGCGGTGCGCGCGCTCAACAATGTGACGGTGCGCGCGCAGGTCGATGGCAAGCTGATCAAGGTCAATTTCAAGGAAGGCCAGGACGTCAAGGCCGGCGACGTTCTCGCCGAGATCGACCCTGTGCTCTACAAGGCGCTGTACGATCAGGCCGTCGCCAAGAAGGCGCAGGACGAGGCGACGCTCGCCAATACCAGGCTGGACCTGATCCGCTACGAGCAGCTGGCCCAGTCGAATGCTGGTTCCAAGCAGCAGGCCGATACCCAGCGGGCACTCGTCGCCCAGCAGGAAGCGCTGGTGAAGGCCGATCAGGCCGCCATCGACAACGCCGCCGCCACGCTGAGCTATACCAAGATCGTTGCTCCGCTGTCGGGCCGCGCCGGCCTGCGTCAGGTCGATCAGGGCAATATCATCCATGCCTCCGACACCACGGGCCTTGTGGTGATCACGCAGTTGCAGCCGATCGCGGTGCTGTTCAGCCTGCCGCAGCAGCAGATCACACGCGCCAATGCCGCCGCGGCCAAAGGGACATTGTCGGTGGACGTGTTCGGCAATGACGGCGCCACCGTGATCGATACCGGAGCGCTGACCGGCATCGACAATCAGGTCGATCAGACCACCGGCACCGTCAAACTGAAGGCCGAATTCCCGAATCCGAACTACCAGCTGTGGCCCGGCCAGTTCGTCAATGTCCGCCTCAAGGTCGACACATTGAAGGACGCAATGGTGGTGCCGACATCTGCCGTGCAGCGGGGCCCCGCCGGCACGTTCAGTTACGTGGTCGGCGAGGGCGATATCGTCAAAGCCGTGCCGGTGACGGTGACCCAGCAGAACGAATTTTCGGCAGTGATCGCCAAGGGCCTGTCCACGAGCGATCGCGTGGTCACCACCGGCTTCGCCAATTTGTCCGACGGAGCCAAGGTCAGCATCGGTACAAACACCGGCGAGCCCACGGCCGATCTCGCTCCTCGCAAGCGTGGAGGCAGCAAGGGCGGCGACGCCGGCGAGCGCCGCAGCAAGCGCGGGCAGGGCCAGCAACATGGCAGCGATGGCAATCCGTCGGCGCCGATGGGGCAGACTGCTCCCGCTGCAGGTCAGGGCAACGCGCCGCAGGGAGCGAAACAGCCATGACCCCTGACACGAATAGCCGTCGTGCCTGATGGCGCGACAGTGAAGAACGCACCGATATGAGCGTCTCCGAACCCTTCATCCGCCGCCCCATCGCCACCTCGCTGATCGGCGTGGCGCTGCTGATCGGCGGCCTGCTCGGCTACTTCGCGTTGCCGGTGTCGGCGCTGCCGCAGGTCGATTTCCCGACTGTTCAGGTCTCGACGCAATTGCCGGGCGCAAGTCCGGAGGTGACGGCCTCGCTGATCACCGCGCCATTGGAGCGCCAGCTCGGGCAAATCCCGTCGCTGGTGTCGATGACCTCGACCAGCTCTTACGGTGTCAGCCAGATCTCGCTGCAATTCGATCTCAACCGCGACATCGACGGCGCCACGCAGGATGTGCAGGCAGCGATCAATGCCGCGGCCGGCGTGCTGCCGCGTAACCTGCCGTATCCGCCTGTTTACGCGAAGGTGAATCCGGCTGACGCGCCGGTGATGACACTGGCGCTGACTTCCGACACGGTCTCGCTGCGCGCCATGAGCGACTTGTCGGATACCTTGCTCGGACAGCGCCTCAGCCAGATTTCCGGCGTCGGCAAGGTCGGTGTGCTTGGCGGACTCAAGCCGGCCATCCGCGTACAGGCCGATCTGGCGCGGCTCGCAGCCTATGGCATTGCAATGGAGGATTTGCGTACGGCTATCGCCGGCGCCAACGTCTCCGGCCCCAAGGGCTCGCTAGACGGACCGCAGCAGGCCTATACGATCGCCGCCAACGACCAGATCGTCGTCGCCGACGCCTACAAGCCGATCATCATCGCCTATCGCAACGGATCTCCTGTCACCATCGGCGATGTCGCCCAGATCGTAGACGGCCTCGAGAACGACCGCACCGGTGGCTGGTACCAGGGAACACCGGCCGTCATCATCGAGATCCAGCGCCAGCCCGGTGCCAATGTGATCGAGGTGGTCAGGCAAATCCGCGAGGAAATCCCCAAGGTCCAGCGCCTGATGCCGGCGGGCGTCAAGCTGACCATCGTCAGCGACCGCACGGTGACGATCCGCGCCTCCGTGCACGATGTGCAGTTCACACTGGTGCTCGCGGTCATCCTGGTCACGCTGGTGGTGCTGCTGTTCCTGCGCTCGCTGCGCGCCACCTTGATCGCCGGTGTGGCGCTGCCGCTGTCGCTGATCACGTCCTTCGGCGTGATGTATTTCGCCGGATTCAGCCTCGACAATCTCTCGCTGATGGCGCTGACCATCGGCACCGGGTTCGTCGTCGACGATGCCATCGTGATGATCGAGAACATCGTCCGCCACATGGAGGAGGGTGAGAGCCCGATGCAGGCGGCGCTGAAGGGCGCCAGCGAAATCGGCTTCACGGTCATCTCGCTCACGGTCTCGCTGATCGCAGTGTTTATTCCGCTGCTGTTTATGTCCGGCCTCGTCGGCCGCATGTTCCGCGAATTTGCGCTGACACTGACCATTGCCGTGGTGATGTCCGCCGTGGTGTCGCTGACGCTGACGCCGATGATGTGCTCGCGGCTGCTGAAGAACGTGCATGATGAGTGGCAGGTGCCAGGCCTCGCCGCCATCAGCCGCGGCATCGACGGGATGGTGGCGTTCTATCACCGCACGCTACTCTGGGTGATGCAGCATCAGCCGGCGACGCTGGTGGTGACATTCATCACCATCGCCGCCACCCTCGGGCTCTATGTGATCGCGCCGAAGGGGTTTCTCCCCCTGCAGGATACGGCCTCGATCACCGCCGTGACTGAAGCCGGACCGGACGTGTCCTTCGCCGAGATGAAGAGCCGACAGAACGCAGTGGCTGCAATCATCCAGGTCGATCCGGACGTGGCCGGCGTAGTCTCGGTGATCGGCGGCGGCTCGGTCAATCCGACGACAAATGTCGGCCGTCTCGTGATGACCCTGAAGCCGCTCGGCGAGCGCAAGGACAATATCGTCAAGGTCATCGAGCGGCTGAAAGAGCGCGTCGCGACAGTTCCCGGCATGACCGTCTATTTCCAGCCGGTGCAGGATATCCAGATCAGCACGTCCGCCAGCCGGTCGCAGTATCAGTATACGTTGACCGGCACCGATGCCGCCGACGTCACCGAGTGGTCGCAGCGCCTTGTCAAGGAGTTGCGCAACGATCCGATGTTCCGCGACGTCTCCTCGGAAGCAGCCGTGGGTGGCCTCCGCGCTGCACTCGACATCGACCGACAACGCGCCGGACAGCTCGGCGTCAGTCTGCAGGCCATCAACGACACGCTGAACGATGCGTTCGCGCAGCGCCAGATCTCGACCATCTACGGGCAATCGAACCAGTATCGCGTGGTGCTGGAAGCGCTTCCCTCGCAGCAGCGCGATCCCGGCGTGCTGTCGAAACTGTATCTGCCCGGCGCCAGCAACGGCACCACCAATGCGCAGGTGCCGCTCTCGGCGGTCGCCACGCTGACCCGGACGACGGCGCCACTTGCCATCTCGCATCAGGCCCAGTTCCCGGCGGTTTCGCTCAGCTTCAATCTAGCGCCGGGCGAATCCCTCGGCAACGCGGTCGAAGAGGTGAAGAGGATCGAGACGCGGATCGGGATGCCCACGAGCATCGTCGGCATGTTCTCGGGCGACGCTGCGGAGTTCTCGAAGTCGCTGGCTGGACAGCCGTGGTTGATCCTCGCCGCCATCGTCACGATCTATATCGTGCTCGGCGTGCTCTATGAGAGCTACATCCATCCGATCACCATTCTCTCGACCCTGCCTTCGGCCGGTGTCGGTGCCATTCTCGCGCTGATGCTGTGCGGTCAGGACCTGTCGGTGATCGGTCTGATCGGCATCATTCTTCTGATGGGTATCGTGAAGAAGAACGCCATCATGATGATCGACTTCGCCCTCGATGCCGAACGCGAGCGCGGCATGGCGCCGGAGGCGGCCATCGTCGAGGCGTGTCTGCTGCGCTTCCGCCCGATCATGATGACGACATTGGCCGCGCTGTTTGGCGCGTTGCCGCTGGCCGTTGAAAGCGGTACCGGTTCCGAACTGCGATTTCCGCTCGGCGTTTCCATCATCGGCGGCCTGCTTCTGAGCCAGTTGCTGACGCTCTACACCACGCCGGTGATCTATCTTGCACTCGATCGCATCAGCCTGAGGTTCCGACGCCCGACACCACCAGTTGCGGGCGCGCCGGGAACCGCCGAGGCGGGAGGGCCGCCCTAGTGGCGATCTCTATTTCCGAGCCGTTCATCCGCAGGCCGGTCGGCACTACATTGCTGGCGATCGGCCTGTTCCTGCTCGGCGTCGTGTCCTACGGCGTGCTGCCGGTCGCATCGACGCCCAACGTCGATTTCCCGATGATCTTCATTCAGGCATCGCGCCCCGGCGCCGATCCTGCGATCATGGCCTCGACGGTGGCCGCGCCGCTGGAGCGGCGGCTCGGCATCATCGCCGGGCTGGAGCAGATGACCTCGACCAGCTCGCTCGGCTCGACGCGCATTCAGTTGCAATTCGCCATCGGCCGCGACGTGGATCGCTCGGCGCGTGACGTTCAGGCCGCCATCAACGCGTCGATGGCGGATCTGCCCACCGATCTGCCGACCATGCCGACGTTCCGTAAGGCCAATCCATCGGCCGCGCCGGTCTTCATCCTCGCTTTGACATCGAAGACGATGTCGGCGGCTGCCATGTATGACGTCGCCGACACCGTGCTGGTGCAACGGATCGCACAGGTGCCTGGGGTGGGCGAGGTGACGGCATCGGGCGCGGACCAACCCGCCGTCCGCATCCAGCTCAATCCGGTCTCGCTGTCCAATGCCGGCATTTCCACCGATGATGTGCGCACCGCCATCGTCAACGCCAATCCGCTCGGCCCGGTCGGCATTTTCCAGGGCGCGCGGCAGAGCGAAACGATTTCGATGAATCCGCAGATGCGGACCGCGGAAGAGTTCCGTGAGATCCTGATCAAGAGTTCGAATGGAAACTTCCTGCGCCTGTCCGACGTCGCCGACGTGCAGGATGCCACGCGCAACAGTCGTCAGATCGCCTGGTTCAACAAGCAGCCCGCGGTGCTGATCCAGATCACCAAACAGGGCAATGCCAATGTCATCGACACCGTCGATCGCGTGAAGGCACTGATCCCCGATCTCAAGCAATGGGTTCCTGCCGGCATCGAAGTGTCGGTGCTGACCGATCGCACCGGTACCATCCGTGCCTCGGTCGAGGACATGGAGTGGACACTGCTCGCGACGGCGATCCTTGTGATCGGTGTCGTCTTCGTCTTCGTCCGCCGCGGCGTGCCGACCATCGCGGCCGGCATCTCGGTGCCGCTCGCGCTGGCAGGCACGCTGGCGGGCATGTGGCTTGCCGGCTTCTCGATCAACAATCTTTCGCTGATGGCACTGGCGATCTCGGTCGGCTTTGTCGTCGACGACGCCATCGTCATGATCGAGAACATGTATCGCAATCTCGAAGAGGGCATGACGCCGATGCAGGCGGCGCTCGAAGGAGCGAGGCAGATCGGCTTCACGGTCGTTTCCATTAGTCTCTCGCTGATCGCCGCCTTCATCCCGCTGCTGTTCATGGATGGCCTGGTCGGCCGGCTCCTGCGCGAATTCTCGCTGACGCTGACCTTTTCGATCGTGGTCTCGACATTGGTCTCACTGACAGTGACGCCGATGATCTGCGCGCAATATATTCGCACAACGACCTCATCCACCGAGACGCGTTTCGACCGTCTCGTTGAGGGGGTATTGTCGCGTGTCATCGCATTCTATGAGCGCACGCTGCATGTGGTGCTCGAATTCCCGTTCATGACGCTGCTGGTGTTCTTCGCCACGATCGCGCTGACCGTAACGCTTTACATCAAGACGCCGAAGGGATTCTTCCCGAGCGACGACAGCGGCTTCATCATCGGCGCCACGCGGGCGTCCGCCGACACCTCGTTCCAGGCGATGTTGCCGTTACAGCAGCAGGTGATGGATATCGTTCTGTCTGATCCCGCCGTCGCCAGCATCGGCTCGTCGCTGGGCGGCTCGGGAGGCTTCGGCGGCGCCGGTGCCAGCCGCGGAACCATGTTCATCGCCCTGAAGCCGCCCGAAGAACGTGACGGGGTCTCCACGGACGACGTCATCAATCGCATACGCCCCAAGCTCAGCGCGCTGCCGGGCATCCGGCTGTTCATGTTCGCCGCGCAGGATCTACGCGCCGGAGGTCGGCAAAGCGACTCCAACTATCAATACACGCTGACCTCCAGCAATCTCGATCTCCTGCAGAAATGGGCACCGCTGGTCGGCAAGCGGCTGGAAAGCGTGGAGGGGGTCACCGACGTCTCCAGCGACCGTGATCCCGGCGGCCTGCAACTGACCTTGCAGGTTGATCGCAAGCTTGCCTCCAGCCTCGGTGTCGATGTGGCGGACATCGACAGCGCGCTCAACAATGCGTTCTCGCAGCGGCAGATTTCGACGATTTACACCCAGCGCAACCAGTACAAGGTGATCCTGGAGATCAACGGCAAGTTCCAAAACGATCCCGCCGATCTCGACCGCATCTATGTGGCGGGCACGGGTGGCGCGCAGGTGCCGCTATCCGCCATCGTGAAGATGACGCGGACGCTGTCGCCACTCGCCGTCTATCACTCGCAATCCATGCCCTCGACCACGGTGTCGTTCAATACGCTGCCGGGCGTGCAGCTCGATGCCGTGACAGGTGCGATCCAGCGCGCAGTCGATGAGCTGCACATGCCGGAGGGTATTCGCGGCGGCTTCGACGGCACCGCCGGTGATTTCACCAAGACGGCCAATCGCCAGCTGCTGCTGATTCTCGGCGCACTCGTCGCCATGTATATCGTGCTGGGCGTGCTCTATGAGAGCCTGATGCATCCGGTGACGATCATCTCGACGCTGCCATCGGCCGGACTCGGCGCCTTGCTGGCGCTGCAACTGACCAACACGCCGCTGACGGTGATTGCCTTTGTCGGCATCATCCTGCTGATCGGCATCGTCAAGAAGAACGGCATCCTGCTTGTCGATTTCGCCCTGGAGGCGGAGCGCCATCGCGGCCTTTCGCCGGCGGAATCGATCTTCGAGGCCTGCCGTGCGCGTTTTCGGCCGATCCTGATGACCTCGCTGGCTGCGGCCTTTGCAGCCATTCCGCTGGTGGTGGCAACCGGGCCAGGCACCGAGCTGCGGCGGCCGCTGGGGATCACCATCATCGGCGGCCTGTTCGTGTCGCAGATCCTGACGCTCTACACGACGCCGGTGATCTATTTGCTGATCGACCGACTACGGAATCGGTATCGGCCGCACCCGCTGCCGGCGCCGGCCGAATAGCCGCTGTTGAAGCCGGCACGCTCGCGGCGTATAGCGGGCAATGTCCAGCATCCAAGACCATTCCGCCGCCGAGATCGTCGAGATTCCGGAGTGCCCGCATTGCCAGAAGCCGGTGCCACTGTGCATCTGCGACAGCATTGAGCCCGTCGACAACAAGATCGAGCTGCTGATCCTGCAGCATCCGCAGGAGCAGGACAGGGCGCTCGGCACGGCGCGCGTGGCTGCCCAGCATTTCGAGAACGCGCAGGTCCGGGTCGGCCTGTCCTGGCCGAGCCTGTCAAAAATCCTCGGCCGCAACGTCGACCCCGCGCGCTGGGCGATCCTCTATCTCGGCTCGGCCAAGGTCTCGGATTATGATACCGACCTCGACATCCTCGCCATCGACCGCAAGGGCGAAGCCGAGATGAATCAAAAGGCGCTGCTGCGCGACATCGAGGGCGTGATCCTGCTTGATGGCACCTGGAGCCAGGCCAAGGCGCTGTGGTGGCGCAATGCCTGGATGCTGAAATGCCAGCGCGTGATCCTCGGCCCCGCCGCGCCATCGCTCTACGGCAAGCTGCGCAAGGAACCGCGCAAGGATGGCCTGTCCACCATCGAGGCTGCCGGGATGGTGCTGTCGGCGCTGCAAAAAAAGCCGAAGATCGCAGAGGCGCTCAATGCGAGTTTCGAGCGGATGCTGGCGCGCTATCGCGAGGTGCAGGCCGAAATCCCGGAACTGGCCCCCAAGCCGAAAAAGCGTGATTGGCGTCGTCGCGGCAACAAGAAGAAATGACCGGGCAGGGCGAAAGCCCGTCCGGATGCCGTCAATTCCGATCTAAGTGATTGATTGGATTGATGGAGGCCACGTCGGGAATCGAACCCGAATAAACGGTTTTGCAGACCGGCGCGTAACCATTCCGCCACATGGCCCCATAACGGGTTAGTTACAGACCGTTCGCCGTTAAGGCAATGC